>JBAIYK010000061.1:0-9517 GCA_037915935.1 Solirubrobacterales bacterium
AGAACGAGACCAGGCGGTGGTGCTGCTTCTCGTCGTCGACGACCGCGCGCTCGAAGTGCGCGGAGAAGATGTCGCGCACGACGCGCACCGACAGGTCCGCCTCCTGAAAGACGAGGCCGGGCGCGGGCGTCTCCTCGACGCGGCGCATCAGCACCTCGTGGAGCTTGTGCAGGTACTTGAGCTCGCGTTCGAAGTCCTCGCGGGCGGCTCCGTGGGCGGCGGTGCGCACGATCACCCCGCCCTCCTGCAGGGGCAGGCCCTGGGTCTGGCGGCGCAGGCGGTCGCGCTCCTTGTCCTCCAGGCGGCGGGACACGCCCACGCCCTCGCCCGTGGGCGCGTAGACCATGTAGCGCCCGGCGATCGTGAGCTCCATCGAGAGCCGCGCGCCCTTCGTCTTGAGCGGGTCCTTGACGACCTGGACGACGATCTCCTGGCCCGGCTTCAGGAGGTCGGTGATGCGGCGGCCGCCGCCGCGGCCGCGCTTGGGCGCCTCGATGCCCGGCAGCACGATCTCGTCGACGTGAAGGAAGCCGTTCTTCTCGAGCCCGATGTCGACGAAGGCGGCCTCGAGGCCGGGAAGGACGTGGTCGACCTTGCCCTTGTAGATGTTCCCGCCGATCGAGCGCCCTCCACGGCGCTCGATGTAGAGCTCAGCGACGCGGTAGCCCGCCGCGGGGGAGCCGGCCCGCCGGCGTCCGTTCGAGGAGCGGGACGATCCTCCCGCCCCGTTGCTCTCCAGCAGCGCGACGCGCGTCTCCGCGCGGTCGACGCTCACAAGCACTTGCTTTCTCAATTTTGAAGTCCATTCTCTCTAAGCCTTACCAGTTCGGAACGCGGCTCTTCAGCGCGTCTGAGGATCGCGCTCGCACGTAGATCGACTGCAGCAGGCCGATCGCCAGCATCGTGCTGATCACCGAGGAGCCGCCATAGCTCATGAGCGGCAGCGTGATCCCGGTATCGGGCATTATCCCAATCGCGACGCCGACGTTCACGAACACCTGGCACATCAGCATAGCCACGACTCCGGCGGCGATCAGCGACCCGAACAGATCCTTCGCCATCGTCAGCACCCGCAGCGTGCGCCAGATCAGGAGCGCGAACAGGGAGAGCACGAGCGCGGCGCCGACGAATCCGTGCTGCTCGCCGACCGAGGCGAAGACGAAGTCCGATTCGTCGTAGGGCACGAAGCTCGCGTCCGCCGCGCCCGCGCCCGCGAGCCCCGTCTGCCGCCCGGCGCCGATCGCGATCTTCGACTGCACCTGCTGGTAGGCCTGGCCTTCGACGTGCGTGGGATGCAGGAAGCCCGTCAGCCGTTCCACCTGGTATTTCGGCAGCACGTGCACGCCGAGCGCGGGCGCGAGCACGAGCACGAGCGTCAGCGCGAGCGCCGCGAGCGCCGCGAGCGCGGCGAAGTGCTTCCAGGGCGCGCCGGAGACGAACAGGACGACGACCGCGATCGAGACGTAGACGAGGCTCGAGCCGAGGTCCGGCTCGGCGATTACGAGCATCGCCGGCACGAGCATCAGCGCGATCGCGCGCACGGTCGTGTCGCGGCTCAGCAGCTTGCGCGCGCGGTCGACGAGGAACGCGGCGAGGAACACGATCAGCAGCACCTTGCCGATCTCCGAGGACTGGAAGGTGAACAGCGGCAGGCTGATCGCGCGCGTAGAGCCGAGCGATTCTTTTCCGAGCGCGAGCGCCGCGAGCAGGATGAAGAGCAGCGCCGCGTAGACCCAGGGCTTCAGCCGTCGCAGCCAGCCGTAGTCGATCCGCGATATCGCGAGCATCGCGACCAGGCCGACCGTCAGGTAGACCGCCTGGCGGATCACGAAGTAGTGCGGGTTGCCCGGGATCCGCGCGCTCGTCGCGGCGCCGATCGTCAGCAGCGAGCAGACCCCCAGGCCGATCACCGCGAGCGTCATCAGCGGGTCGAGCGGCAGCGTCAGGCGCTCGCGCGCGGTCTGGGCGGCGGTCTCCTGGGAGGGCTGCAGCGGGCTTAGCGTCGTGCTGGGAGCGGACATCGGTCAGCGGTGTGAAGCTGTCGCACGCCCGTCGGGACGAGCGGCGATCGGGTCAACGGTCAGAGGCGATCGGGTCAACGGTCAGAGGCGATCGGGTCAACGGTCAGAGGCGATCGGGTCGGCATCGGTCAGTGGTCTGGGGATTTGCCGGTCACGAGGCGCTTGCGCTGGTCGAACCACTGCGAGGCGATCAGGCGCGCGACCGGGGCGGCCGATTCGTCGCCGAAGCCGCCCTGTTCGACCGTCACCGCGATCACGATCGGGCGCTTTTCGCTTGCGACGTAGCACATGTACCAGGCCTGTTCGGTCTGGCCGAGGCGTTCCGCGGTGCCGGTCTTGCCGTAGGTCGGGTGCAGCGACTGGTTCCAGCCCGCCCACACGTCCGCGGAGGTGCCGCCAGGGCCGGTCGTCGCGTCGTGGATGCCTTCGAAGACATCGCCGAGGTAGGTCGGGTTCAGCTCGACGTGGCGCTTCGCGGGCGGGAACCGCAGCGTCTGCACGAGTTCGCCGGCGGAGTTGTCGATCTCGAAGCCGAGGTGCGGCGTCGGGCGCCAGCCGGCGCCGCCGTGGCGGTAGGCGTTCACGAGCGTCGAGTAGGCGACCGCCATCTGCAGCGGGTCGGTGAGCAGGTCGCCCTGGCCGACGGCGAGGTGCATGTTGTCGCCGACGCTCCATTCGTGGCCCGGTTCGGCGACGTAGTAGCAGGGCTTGCCGTGGTTTCGGCGCGTGCAGCGCGCTTCCTTTTCGTTCAGCTTCGCAAGCCAGGCCGCGTCGGGCACGACGCCTTCCGCTTCGCTTGGCAGGTCGACGCCGGTCGGGTCGCCGATCCCGAGCCTCCTCGCCATCCGCTGGATCACGGGACCGTAGGCGTTCGCGCGCTCGCCGACGGTGAAGAAGTAGGTGTCGGAGGAGACTTCGAGCGCGTGCACGAGGTCCGCGCTGCCGTATTCGGCGTGGCCGGCGTTGCAGAACTGCTCGGTGCTGACGGAGATGCACTGGCCGGCGCCGAGCCCTTCGGAGGGCGTGATCACGCCCGCTTCGAGCGCGCCCATCGCGGTGATCGGCTTGAACGTCGAGCCGGTCGGATAGCCGCCTTCGGTCGCGCGGTCGAGCAGCGGGTCGCCGCCGGTGACGCCGTTGGTCGGGGGCTGGAAGACGTGCTCGTACTGCGCGCTCGTGAACGGTTTGGTGAAGAAGGCGGGGTCGTAGCTCGGGTAGGAGCCGATCGCGAGCACCTGGCCGCTTTCGGGGTCCATCGCGACGAAGGCGGCGCCGTCGGCGGCCTGGCCGCGCCCTTTCGCGGCCGCGAGCTCCTCGCGCAGCGCCTTTTCGGCCTCCAGCTGCAGGCTCGCGTCGATCGTCAGCTTCAGGTCGTAGCCGGCCTGCGGCTGCACTTCGGGCAGCTTCGAGGCGACCGGTTCGCCGGCGGCGTTCACCTGCACCTTCTGATAGCCGGGGACGCCGCGCAGGTATTTGTCGTAGTAGTACTCGAGCCCGTTCTGGCCGACGACCGCGCCTTCCTTCACACCCCTGAAGCCTTCGCTCGAAAGCTCTTGCCTCGTGACCGGGCCGACATGGCCAACCACCTGGGCGCCCATTTCGCCGAAGGGGTAGTCGCGCACCGCGACCGGGCGCTGCAGCACCGCCGGGAACTCGTTCTGGCGCTCGGCGAGGATCACCATCGCCCCCGGGCCGGCGGAGGCGTCGATCGTCACCGGCGCATACGGCGTCACGTAGACGCCCTGGACGACGGTTTCGTCGATCTGGCGCGCGGGGAGGCCGAGCACGCCGCCGAGGCGCGCGAACAGCGCGTGCAGCCGGCGATAGCGCGCAGGCAGGCGCGAGACCTGCGCCTGCGGCGTCGCGGTCGCCTGGCGGTGCAGGCGCGCGCGCCTTTGCCTGAGTGCGGGCGGCAGCGCACGGCGGTCCGCATACGTCGCTTCGAAGCTCTCGAGCTGAGTCTTCGCGGCCGCGATCCTGCCCGCGGAAGCCGCGAGCGCCTTGCGGTAGCGCTCGACCTGTTCGGTTATCCCCGGCGGCAGTTCGGAGGGCACGACCTGGACCGCGTTCGTCGTCTTGCTGGAGACGAGTTTGCGGCCGTAGCGGTCGAGGATCTCCCCGCGCGGCGCGGGGATCGGCAGCGAGCGCGTCTGCTGCTCGCCGACCTGCTTCACGTACTGGCTGCCGGTGAGGATCTGCAGGTACCAGAGCCGGAAGAAGATGATCCCGAACATGATCAACGCGAAGGTGCCGAGCGCGGCGACCCGCAGCGCGATCTGCGGCGAGACCGGGATCCGCTGATTGGGACCCCGCCCACCCGTGCGTGCGGGCTGCAGGCTGCTCATGACCGCGACAGCGGGCTCAGCCCGCCGGTCGAGTAGGCGTGCCTGCGGCGGCGCCGGCGGCGCGGGTCCTCGGGCATGCCGCCGAGCAGCGCGCGCCGCACGATCAGCCAGAAGGGCAGCGCGACGATCGTGTCGACGAGCACGCCGAGCACGATGTCGCGCAGCAGCTGGAAGCTGACCGGAGCGTCGACGCCGAGCAGGAACTCGATCACCGCGTAGCCGACGAACGCGGCGCTCGCGGCGGCGGCGCCGACGAGCACCGGCGCGATCGCCGCCTGCGGGTCGCGCAGCTCGCGCAGGCGCCCGGCCCAGAAGCCGATCAGCGTGAACAGCAGCGAGGTGATCCCGAGCGTCTGCACGAGCGAGAGGTCGACGAGCAGCCCGATCCCGAAGCCCGCGACGGCGCCCGGCACCGATCCGCACAAGAGCCCGACGAAGGCCGCTAGCAGCGGCGTCAGTTCGACGTTCACGCCGAGCACCGGCAGCTCGGAGACGACGCCGATCTGGACGAGCACGACGACGGCGGCCAGCCCCGCGATCCGCAGCGCGAGCGTCGCCTGTGGGGCCTGCGGCCTCATCCGCCCTTCACCTGCGCGTAGCCGCCGGAGGGGGTGCCTTCGCCGCCTGCCGCCGAGCCTTCGCCGCCGACCGGCATGCCCGCGATCCCGGCCGCGACCCGCGCCGGTCGCGAGCCTGGGGCAGCGGTCAGCACCTGCACGGTGTCGAGGCTGTGCAGTTCGACGACCGGGCGCAGGTTGACGGAGCGGTAGGGGCTTTCCTGTTCGATCGAGGTGACGACGCCGATCGGGATGCCGGGCGGGAACAGCGATTCGTCGTTGCCGACGACCGTGCCCGAGCTTTCCACCAGTTCGCCGGGGGAGGCGTTCGAGTTGCTCGGCAGGTACTGCAGCAGCAGGTCGGAGGGGTTGCCGACCTTCGGCTGCACGATCCCGACCTGGCGGCTGCCGGCGATCCGCGCCGCGACCCCGACGCTGCTGTCGGTGATCAGGCTCACCTGGGCGCTGTCCGGCGCGACGAGCGTCACCTTGCCGACGAGACCTTCGCCGTTTATCACCGGGTCGTTCACCGCGATGCCTTCGGAGCTGCCTTTGTCGACGTCGATCGTCGAGTACCAGACGATCGCCGGCTGCGCGACGACGCTCGCCGACACCGGCCGGTAGCCGGCGAGATGCGCGCGCGCGTCGAGGTTGCCGAGCTGACGCGCTTCCTGCTGGGAGCGCTGGCCGGAGCGCTGCGCGACCACGCTCGCGCGCAGCTGCGCGAGTTCGTGGCGCAGATGGTTGCGTTCGTCCTTCGCTTTGATCATTTCGCCGAACCAGCCGACCGCGTCGCGGACCGGCTTCAGCACCGTGTTCGCGCCGTCCTGGATCGGCGAGACGACGGTCATGAAGCCGCGCTGCACCGAGTGCAGGCCGCCGCCCGCAGACTCGCCGAAGTACGCCGTCAAGAGGATGATCGAGAGCGCCACCAGCAGCGCCAGCACAGCGCGCCGCCGCCGGACCGCCTTGCCGTACATCGCTGCCTACCTTCCGAAGGTCACGTCCACGCAGAAGAGTACGCGTCCCGGCGGCCGCGCGTGCCGCGCCACCGCACAGGCCGCGCGTCGCGCGCCGCAGTGCCGTCCGCGGGCCGCGGCGCGGCGGCCTCGGCGCCCGGCGGGCGTCCGCTCAGCGCCGGCGGCGGCGGGAGGAGTTGCGGCTGACACGGTGGATCGTCTCGAACTCCTCCAACGAGCGGCCCGAGCCGACCGCGACGCACGTCAGCGGCGACTCGGCGAGGTGCGAGGGCATCTGGGTCTCCTCGCGCAGGCGCGCGTCGAGGCCCTGCAGCAGCGAGCCGCCGCCCGCGAGCATGATGCCGCGGTCCATGATGTCCGAGGCGAGCTCCGGCGGGGTGCGGTCGAGGGTCTCCTTCACCGCTTCGACGATCTGCGAGAGCGGTTCCTCCAGCGCCTGGCGGATCTCCTCGCTCGTGATCACGACCGTCTTCGGCAGCCCCGAGACCATGTCGCGCCCGCGGATCTCCGCCTGCAGCTCCTCCTCCATCGGGCAGGCGGAGCCGATCTCGAGCTTCAGCTCCTCGGCGGTCTGCTGGCCGATCAGCAGCTTGTACTCGCGCTTCGCGTAGTTGATGATCGCCTCGTCCATCTCGTCGCCGCCGACCCTGATCGACTGGGATACGACGATTCCGCCGAGCGAGATCACCGCCACCTCGGAGGTGCCGCCGCCGATGTCCACGACCATCGAGCCGGTCGGCTCGCCGACGGGCAGGCCCGCGCCGATCGCGGCAGCCATCGGCTCCTCGATCAGGTAGGCGGCGCGCGCGCCCGCGGACAGGCACGCCTCTTCGACCGCGCGCTTCTCCACGCCGGTCACCCCCGAGGGCACGCACACGACCACGCGCGGGTGCGCCCAGCGGTTCTGGTGCACCTTCTGGATGAAGTGGCGCAGCATTTCCTCGGTCACGTCGAAATCGGCGATCACGCCGTCCTTCAGCGGCCGGATCGCCTGGATGTTGCCGGGCGTGCGGCCGAGCATCCGCTTCGCCTCGATCCCGACGGCGTGGACTTCGCCGGTGCGCGAGTCGATCGCGACGACGCTCGGCTCCGAGAGCACGATCCCGCGCCCGCGCACGTAGACGAGCGTGTTCGCGGTGCCGAGGTCGACGGCCATGTCACGGCCCCCGAACCCTGTCAGATAGCTGAAGATGCCCATGAATCGGATCGATGCGAGCCGCCGCCCCGCCTGATGACCTCTCCTACCGGCGAATGGGTGGGCGGGCCCCGGAAAAGGCGCGCGGGCGGGGTGCGCCCTCCGCACGGTCGGGCAGTCTAGCGGACCCCCTGCTGCCCGAGTCAGTGGGCAAGCCGCTTGCATGTGCGCGTGCAGAACGGCGGCAGGCGCGCCCTGCTGAGGGCTCGCGAGGGGTGCGGGAGCGAATCGGCACCCGCGCGGGCGGGCTCTTTGGGACGCTCAGCTGTCCAGAATCTGCGGCCAGAGGTCGATCAGCGTCGCGACGGGCAGCCCGACGACGTTCTGGTAGTCGCCCTGCACCCGGCGCACGAGCATCACGCCGATGCCCTGGATCGCGTAGGCGCCGGAGCGGCCGCGCCAGTCCCCCGTGCGCAGGCAGCGCTGCATCAGCGCCGCGTCGATCTCCCGGAAGCTCACCGCCGTGCTCGCGACGGCGGTGAGCCGCTCGCCCGGCAGCAACAGCGCGACGCCGCTGTGGACGGTGTGGGTCGCGCCGCTCAGCGCCGCGAGCGTCGCGCGCGCCTGCGACTCGTCGGCGGGCTTGCCGTAGAGCACGCCGTCCAGCTCGACGACCGTGTCGACGCCGAGCACCGCCTCCTCGGCCCCCGGCTGCGAGGCTGCCTGCGCCTTCGCGAGCGCGTTGCCCAACGCGACCTCCGCGCCGGGGCCCTGCTCGACCTCCTCCACCTCGGTCGGCCTCACCGTGAAGCTGACCTTCAGGGCTTCGAGGATCGCCCGCCGCTGCGGCGACGCCGAGGCGAGCACGAGTCGCGGGCGCGCCTCCCCGGAGCGCGTGGCGCCCGCCTCCTTGGGCCTCGACCGGAGACTCAGCGCCGCCTCCTCAGATCGCGCCGAAGAACAGCTCGATCTCGCGCTGCGCCGACTCCGGCGAGTCGGAGCCGTGGACCATGTTCGCGCCCACCTCGATCGCGAAGTCGCCCCTGATCGACCCTGGCGCCGCCTCCAGCGGGTTCGTCGCGCCGATCGCCTGGCGCGCGGCGGCCACCGCGCTCTGTCCCTCGAGCGCCATCGCGAGCAGCGGGCCGGAGGTGATGAAGCTCACCAGCTCCTCGAAGAACGACTTGCCCTCGTGCTCGGCGTAGTGGCGGCTCGCCAGCTCGCGCGTCATCGTCATGTGGCGCAGGGCGACGATTCTCAGGCCCTTGCGCTCGAAGCGGGCGATGATCTCGCCGCTCAGCGAGCGCGAGAAGGCGTCCGGCTTGATCAGGATCAGCGTGCGGTCGTCCATGTGGTCCTCTGGGGTCGTTGTCGGTGGTCGATGAGGCACTCGGGGCGACGCCGCGCGACGGCCGCCGCCGCGCGCAGCCTATGCGCCCGGGCGCTGCCGGGTCGGACGCCTGCTCGCGCGCGGGCGCGAGGTCGCGAGATCCGAGCCGAGGTCAGAGCCGAGGTCGGACGCGGGCACCGGCGCGGCGCCGTCGTTCACGCCGTCCTTCACGCCGTCCTCGGCGAGCGAGAGCTGGTCGGCTTCGACCGTCTCCCCGAGCAGGTCCTCGGCCTCGAGCGCGCGGCTGCGACGGCGCCGGGGACGCGCCGGGACCGCGGATGCGACCTCCGCCTCGCAGTAGGGGCAGATCGTCCAGCTCTTCTCGAGCGGCCGCCCGCAGGAGCCGCAGCGCTCCTTCAGCCGGCGCAGGCAACTCGGGCAGCGGAGGAAGTCGCGCTCGATCCGGTAGTCGCAGTGCGGGCAGAGCCCGTAGTCGAGCGAGCTCAGCCGCGCTTCGGCAGCCTGCATCTCCAGCTCGCGCTCGCGCACGTCTTCGATGTACTCCGGCGGGCGCAGGATCATGTAGACGATCGATCCCACGAATGGGAACAGCGCCGCGGCGGTCGCGCAGCCCACGAGCATCGGGTCTTCGATCCGCCGGCGCGCGTCCGCGAAGGTCCAGTAGACCAACGCGAGCCAGATCACGACGAGGAAGACGATGAGCAGGTCGATTGCCACGCTGAAGGCGCTGCTGTTGATTCCGAAGTAGGCGAGGGGGACCATGACCTGGCTAACGCTCGACCCGTCGTGGGCGCATCGCGGACATGGGAGTGCCCGAGTTTAGAGAAACAGACGGCCAAACCCGTAACCAGCGGCAAAGAAGACGAGGATCACGACCGCGACGAACAGCGCGACGGCGCCGATCATCCGCGGCACGGATGGGCCCTGCTCATTCACCGTCGCGCCCTTTCCCGCCGCTGCGCCCCCGCGCCGCCGGCCGCCAGCAGCGCGCCGACCAGGTAAACCGATCCGGTCACGAGAACGGCCGCATCGCCCTGGCGCCGCGCCCACGCCTGCGCCGCGGCGAGCGCGGCGGCCGGCTGCGGCTCGCACTCGCTCTCCGCGAAGCCGAGCTGGCGCGCGAGCGAG
>JBAIYK010000034.1:0-25263 GCA_037915935.1 Solirubrobacterales bacterium
CCCCCCCACGCCAGCCGGCGCATGCGCCGGCTGGAACATGAAGAGCATGATGTAGAGGACCACAGACTGATGGCGCTCCACGAGCAAAATCGCGCATCTTGGTCGATCTATTGCGGGCGAAATGAGATGTTTCGTTAGCCTTGAGCGTGACGAGATGCCAGACGACCAGACACAGACCGCGCCGCAAGCGAGCGTCGCGCAGCGCTCGAAGCAGAGATCGAGCGGCGACGAGAGCGCTCGCGCGCGCCGAGAGCAGCAGGAGGACGCGGGGTGCTTCGAGCCCCGCTCCGACGCGGAGCTCGCGGCGCTCGCCTACCGGATCCTCGATCGGGAGCGCAACCACCCGATCGTGTGCCTGACGACGCGCCCAGGCGATGCGGCGCCTGCGCTCTCGCCCCCGGCGGTGCGCGAGATCGTCGGGGCGAAGGCTCCGATCTACGTCGTGAGCACCGGCGCGCCGAGCAGGCGGCTGAGCGCCCTGCTGCCGGCTGGCCTCGACGTCTGGAACGGCGCCGCGAGGATCTGGTGGCCTGGGGTGAGCGACGAGAGCGATCCCGCGCACCACCCGCGCATCTACGACCCGACCGGCCGCTACGGGCAGGCGAGCCTTCAGCAGCTCGCGGCGAGCTTTGGCGCGCGTCGGCGAGCCGACGCGGCAGTCGAACGACAGCTCGCCGTCGCCGAACGCGAGCGCGCGAAGCTGCAGCGGCGCGTCCGTCGCCTCGAGACCGAACTGGACGCGGCACGCCGCGGGACGCCGTCGCCCTCAGTGGATGCGCTACGCGCGGCAGGGCGTCTGCAGTCGACGGTGACAGCGCAGCTCGTCGAGGAACCTGACGCCGTGCGAGACAGCGCGACCGACGAGCCGACTGAGAGCGAAGCTGGCGCCCGCGCCCTCGCACGGCGCTCAGGCGCGCCCGACGACCCGCAGGGCGAAGCGGCCGACGACGAGCCGACCGACGACCTGCAGGGCGAGCTGCACAGGTTGATCTGGACCGAATGGGTCGCGCTCACCTCGCCTGAGGAACGCGAGGAGCGTCCGCCGCGGCGGTTCCTGCTCGACCCGAGCCTGATCGACGACATCGCACAGCGACGCGTCGACGTGCCGCTGAAGCGCGTCGCCTGGGTGTGCGCGGCGATCATCGGCGACCGCGCCGGCGAGCTTCCCGGCCTCGACGCCCACCCCTACCGCGGGCACAGGCGCAGCGTGCGCTCAGATGGGGCGAAGCTCTGGCGCGCGAGCCTGAAGCGCGGCGCGGGTGGCGCGCGCCTGCACTACTGGACGCACCCGAACGGCACGATCGAGTTCGCCCAGATCGGCTACCACAGCCTCGCGCCGGTCGTTCCGCATCAGCCGGTGTGAGGCGTGTGACGCCGCCTGGCTGAGCGGGTGCAGGGCGCCAGGGTACGCAGCGCGCTCAACGTGCTCGCCGCCTGTCTGAGCGGGGCGGGCATAGCTCGCGCGGGCAGTGCGATACCATAGCGGTATGACTGGTGCCGATCTCGTGCTGATGGCGCGCCGGCGCGCCGGCCTCTCGCAGCGCGAGCTGGCAGAGCAATTGGGCTGCCGCCAAGCGACGATCGCGCGTTGGGAGCGAGGCGACCGCTTCCCCTCTTTCGAGGACGTGAGAGATGCGATCGCCGCATGCGGCCTGCAGCTTGATGCTCATCTCGCCGTCGAGGATCGCTCGTGGTGGCCGCAGATCGCAATTCAGCTCCAGCTGGAGCCCGTCGAGCGTGTACGCCGGCTCACGCCGCGAGGCGGCTTCGATGCCGTGCCGGTGCTGAGCGCGCTCGCCGAGACGGGCGTTCCCGCGGTCGTGATCGGCCGAGTCGCTGGGGCTCTGCACGGCTCGCCGCTCGTACTCGATGGCGCGATCGAGCTTTGCGCGAGGTCTGCGAATGCGATCCAGTCGCTGCTCGATCAGCTCGACGGACGGAAGATCGACGGGAATGTCTACGAGTTGCTCTCCGGCGGCCGGCTCGCGCTGACGACGATTTCCGCAGGCACAAACGGCTATGGCGATCTTGCGCGAAGCGCCGAGACGATCGAGACCGAGGACGGTACGGTGTATTTCGCCGGCCTCCTCGACCTGCTGCGCATCGCCGACGCCTCCAATGACCCAGATGCGCGCCGCGAAGCGCTCGCCTACCAAGCCGTGATCGACGTGGCGCGCGCGCAACGCATGCGGGAGCACATGGCCCGCGCCGCGACGGCTCCGACCCCGCAAGCTGGGTAGCCCTCCCCCACGGCTACTTCACCACCCGCACGCTGCTTGCCGCCAGCGTCTGGAACCTCGCAACGAGGCATGGGCTCCTCGACCTCACCTTCGCGCCGTCCGGCTTCCCAGGCGGTTACCGCGACCTCGCACCGCGCGCGACGAGCCGAGTCGCCGCATCCACGACGGTCGTCGTCTCCGTCGCCGCACTGGAGGACATCCACGAGTCGAAGCGACAGGCCGATCGGCCAAAGGACCGCGAGTACCTGCGCAACGCGAGATCGTGATCGGCGGCACGTGGTACCTGGATCAGTCATCGCGGCGTGCGATGCTACAGCGCGTGGAGCCGGCTCGTGTGAGGCTCAGCGGCGATCTGTCAGGCGACTACGTGGTCGAGGATCGTCGTCCCAACGGCCGCATGGTCTTGCGGCCCGATCTGAGCGTGAAGGCGATCCTCGCGCGCCACGGCGAGCGGACGCTGAGCCCGGAGGAGTTCGAGCAGCGCTTCGGCGAGCTGCCCACCGATGGCGAGGGCTAGCAGGTGCCGGACACTTCGGCCAGGCCGACTGCGCCGGTCCTGCTCGACGTCATCCGCGAGCGCCGGCCGGCGGATTCGTCGGCTCGACGAGTCCGGCCACCTCGCAGGCAGCGCGAGCGTCGATCGCCGGCGGCGTCAGTCCATCGTGCTCCAGGAGGTCGCCGTCGCCGGTGACGATCGCTTGCGCGCCCGCGCTACGTCCGAGCGCGACGAGGTAGTCGTCGTCTGGATCGCGCACCGTTGCTTCCAGATCGTCCGGGTCGTCGTACATCTCGCACAGCTCGACGTAGGCCTCGACCGCTTCGATCGCCTCGAGCGCGTTCAGGCGGGTGTGGAAGTAGGGCTTCTGCAAGCCTTCTTCGACCTCTTGGATCAGCAAAGGACACGCCACCGCCTCGATGTCTCCGTTGTGGACGCCGGCAAGCAGCAGCGCAGGAGGCGCGCTCGGCCGGCCCGCGAGAGCAGCGAGCAGGACGTTGGCGTCCAGGACGAGGCGGCTCAACCGGCCGCTCGCCGCGCCGCGCGCGATTCCCGCACGGCGCGCACAGCCTCCGCCATGACCTCGTCGTCGTCGACGCCAGCCGCCACGTTGCGCTCCTGCACGCGACGGATCGTCTCGAACCCGAGCTGAATACGGGCGACACGCTCCAGCGTCTCGCGGTCGCTCTTGCCGGGCGAGCGCTTACGCAACCTATCGAGCAGCTCGTTGTCGATCTCGACAGCCGTGGTCCCTGCGGTGCTCATGGCGGAACCAATGGTACCGTCGTGGCGTCGGCCAGCCGCTCGATCGTGACCTGCCAAGCGTGCTTGCAGACCGCCGACCGAGCCCGGCAGGCCATCGCGCGCGTCCGACACGACGTCAGCCGAGATCGTAAGGGTGCTGCTCATCGCGGTTCCTCCTTCGTCGGTCTGAAGACTCCAGGAGCGAGCCGTCGGCAAGGTAGACAGCCATCCAGTCTCGGTAGGCTGCCTACGCGCCTGAAGCCCGCGAGTCCCGGCGCCACGCCCTCCGACCGTGTCAGCGGTGCTGGGCACGTGTTCATCGATCGGCGCATATATTACCGCTTTGGTCATTGCCGTGTTGGTTCTATCCATACAGAGGACAGACATAGACGACGCGCTCCAGCGGTTCGGCGCAAACGTGCTCCGGGCACGCAAGGAGCGCTGCTGGAGCCAGGAATACCTGGCCTTGAAGACAGGACTCGCCACGGCCCAGATCTCGAGGATCGAGCGAGGCAAGCGCGAGATCAGGCTGAGCACGCTGATCCGCCTCCTCGATGCATTCGAGGCCCCGCCAGAGGTGCTCATGGAAGGGCTGGTCGAGCACGGTCAGCCAAAGCGGCGGCGTTGAGGGGGCTCCTGGGCGCCTTCGGTCGAGATATAGGCATGTCGGGTCGCTTCTGTAGCGTCCTCGCGCATGCCATCGAGGGCATTGGTCGACTGGAGGACGGACGCCTGTGCGGCGTTCGATGAGATCGAGCACGCGCACCGAGCTGTCGGCGGCACGAGGCCGGGCCGGCGGTTCGTAACGCAGCAGCTCAACTACGCCTATGTGACGCTGCTCGCGGCGCGCTTCCAGGGCTTCGCACGGGCGTTGCACAGTCAGACCGCAGACGAAATCGCCTTGGGCGCTCACAACCTCGACTATCAGCTGTTGCTGCTGGAGAGCCTGACGAGCTCCCGCCTGCTGGACCGCCGGAACGCGCATCCGGCTTCGATAGCCACCGACTTCGAGCGCTTCGGCATTGACGTCTGGAGCAAGGTCGACGCGATGCGCAAGGACGGCGATGAGCGTCGCAAGAAGCTCGAAGCGCTGATCATGTGGCGAAACGCGATCTCGCATCACGACATCGATGCGAAGCTCAGCAAAGGCGCCCTCGACCCGCTCTCGATCAACCTCGATACGTGCAGGAGCTGGCGCAGCGCGCTCGGCGTGCTCGCCGCCTGTCTCGATCGAGCTGCGGCAGACCGATGCGAGGAACTGGGTCTCGCCCGCCCCTGGTGATACCGTGAAGAGACCATGAGAGACGCGCCTGCAGCAGCTGCTGAACCGCTGAAGGTGGGCGACAAGGTCGTCCTGCGGATCGCTGGCAGCGCGCGTTATGGAGTCGTCGTAGAGGACCGAGGACCTCTCGCCGCCAATGGCAGTCAAATGGTCGCGATCCAGATCGGCGACCATGAGGACCGGCGGTTCGAGATGCGCGCCGAATATCTGGAGCGAGTCCCAGCCTGATCCGGCCGCAGAGCCGGTCACGCTGCCAGGACCGGCTGTGTCTGATCTTCCGCGCACGTCGCCTTTGGCGCCGCGATCCGCGCGATCCGCAAAGAGCAAGGCATCTCGCCTCTCAATGGGTAGAAATCCCCAGATCGAGGCGAATTCGAGCGGATCGATGCGGATCGCCGCCCGTCGCGCCTAGAGCCCGAATCTGGCTCCAGAAAGCCAAAAAGCCCCGGATTCCAGGGCTCTTCGACAGCGGGGGACCGAGGAGTCGAACCTCGCGTTGCGGTTTTGGAGACCGGCTTGAGGGGGCGGTTTTCCGCATACGCATGCGCCTTCGCGGGTTCAGGGGATAGCGCTAGGGATAGACGCTGCCCCAAGGCGAGGCTTCGTGTAGCGTCACGAAGAGACCCGGGAGACAATGACGCTTCGCACCGCCCAAACATCGCCACAGGCCGCGCCGAGCCTCGGCCGCGAGAAACTATTCCTGCCGGATCGCTTTGAGGCGTTGCGAAAGGCAGGCGGCGACTCCTTGCCTGCGATCGTGCATCCCGTTGAGGATGCGCTCAACCGCCTCGACGCACGCTTCGCGGAAATGCAGATGTCTGATCGTGGCGCGCTGATGATCATGCGTGGTGAGTCGGGCGCGGGCAAGTCAACCTTCCTCGACACGGTGTACTTGTTTCGCGACGGGGTTACGACCGAGCGCGTGCCAAATGGCATGCAAGTGGACGCAATGCTCCAGGCACTCGGCGCCTGTGAGGATCCTCGCATTGTGGTGGTCGAAGGCCGCGAGGCACTGCGAGCCGAACCGACCACAGCACTCGAGGCCGACCTTCATGCCATCAACGCGTTCGCGCGAAGTAATGCCGGTAGCAACACACTTGTCGTCTGGCCGACGAACACTGACGAGCTCGCGAACCTTCTGTGCAAGCTCGCAGCAAACATCGGAGCCGAGGCGCTTTTCGGCGTCGGCACCCCGATCGAGACGTTCGTGGGCCCACCCTCGGATCTGTTTGTAACAATCGTCGAGCAGACGGTGCAGGCGCTCAACAGAGGAGCGTCGTTGGCAGCAATGGGCATCTCCGATGAGTACGCACAGTCTCTTGCTGCCAAAGCTCGAACGATAGGCCGCTTCATCGGGCTTATTTGTGAGCAGTTGCGGAAAAACGAGGCGCACGTCAAGGGACTGCTGAAGTTGGAGCGCTACCGGTTGTGGACGCTCGTGATCGCCGGCAACGAACCCGAGAAGGACGTCGCCGCTGTCACACGCGGCAGCCACAGCTACGCCGATATCGACCGTCTGCTGTCCGCGACTTCCGCGAACGTCGTCAGAGAGCTTAAGAAGCACCCTGAGCGGCTCGGCCTCCTCGGAAGCAACCTCGACGCCCGCGTAATACACATGGACATGCTCACGGCACTGGCGGTAGCCCGCAGCCACGGAGAAGATACACTGCACAAGCTCATGCAGGTCGAAGGTATGTCCACCAAACCCTCCGGTAGCAAGTCAGCCAGGGAGCGACTGATTGCTAGCGAGCTCGGCGCACTACTTGCGGCTAATGAATTGGGTACACGTCGGCGGGGATCACGACCAGGTGGCGGCACCCAGAGCGCATTTGCTTCACTTACTACAATTGCCCGAAACAACGATATCGCAATTAACCGTGCAATTGGCGAGGGACTGCAAGCCGCCGGGCTTATCGACAGCTATGAGACGGAGAAGGACGTCGGCGGCGCACTCACGCTGGCGAGCGATTTGTGCGTGATCAGAGCGAGCGAGCCCATCCGTCTGGAGATCATGTGGCGCGGCAAGACCAGCCGCGCCGAGATCGCGAACTATGTGCTCGGAAAGCTCAACAACTATGGTAAGGCGGTCGGCTACCTCCCCTAAACTGCCTTGAGAGAACGATGAACTTCACTCACTACGATCTTGGACACCTGAAGCGCGGCAGCGTCGTTGTCGTGAAGCTATCGGGCAGCGCCGCGAACGTGCGGCTGATGGACAGCTCGAACTTCAACAGCTACCAACGTGGTGCTCAACACCGGTATTACGGAGGACTCGCGAAGCAGTCGCTGGTCAGGCTCGGCGTGCCGCAGGACGGTCGTTGGCACCTTACAGTCGACCTTATGGGCCTTCAAGGCACCGTACGATCGGGCGTTTACGTAGAGCCACCACCAACTGCACCCCTACCACCCATCCCACCGGCGAGCACGCAGCACAGCCCACTTGCGCGCATCGTCGAGAATATCGACACAATCGCGCCAGCCCCCGAAGCGCTACCAAAGGCTTACGACGTGTTTATCTCTCATGCGTCGGAGGATAAGGACCAGATCGTCCGGGACCTTGCCCACGCACTACAGCGGCGCGGACTTGAGGTCTGGTATGACGAGTTCGCGCTACGGGTTGGAGATAGTTTGCGACGTAAGATTGACGTTGGCCTAGCCACGTCGAGGTTCGGTGTGGTGGTCCTGTCCCCACGGTTCTTTGCGAAGAATTGGCCGGAATACGAGCTGAACGGACTCGTGACGCGGGAGATGACCGGAGAAGGCCAGGTCATCCTGCCAATCTGGCACGACATCACGCGAGAGCAGGTGATTGCCTACAGCCCGTCGCTCGCAGACAAGGTTGCCCTGCGAACCGCCGATTCGGACATCGAGGAAATCGCCTCTGAGATCGCGGAGGTTGTCGCAACTCCCGCATAGGCTATCCAGTGTCGATTAGGCATCCGAATGCAGGTCATGCCGTGGCGCGCGAAGTCCCTAATAGTCGCGCGTATTGAATGCAACCACGTCGTGAGCAGTTCGCAAGAGCCATCGTTCAAGCAATTCCCCGGCGCGGCTAATTTCGCCAGGCAGCGCGTGCGTATATCGCTCCTGAGTGATCTGCGCGGCCCCCGCCTGTCTTGCCGGTGCCGCATGCCCCATCAGCTGAGAGACGATCACGGGGCGGACGCCGGCGGCATCGAGCCACGAGGCGCAGATGTGGCGGCACTCGTGGGCCGTGATCCGCTTGCCGACGGGCGGTCGAGTGGGTCGCCCATGCTCGTCCTGCGGTTCCCAGATTGCGTCGACACGATCCTGCAGGGCCCTCGAAGGAGAGCATGCCGCTGTTGCGGCCGCCTGGCTTGCGTCCAGGACACAGCAGCTCGCTCGGTTGCGGCCTCCCCCGCCGCATCAGCTCGCGCCGCAGCATGACCGCGAGCGGCTTGACGATCGGCACCGCGCGCTGCGCGGCACGTGACTTGCGTCCGCGCTCGTCCGCCCCGAGGTAGATGACGCCTAACTTGAGGTCCACATCTTCGATGCGCGCGTGCCGGATCTCGGCTCTGCGGGCGGTGGCATAGACGGCGAGCGCGTAGGGCAACGCGTCGGCGGGGTCGAGCGCGTCGAGGAGCTGCTGCATCTCGGCAGGCGTGGCGACTCGATCGCGCGGCGTCGCGTTCATCGCCGGCAGCCGCACGTGCGAGGCGGGGTCGTGGTCGACGAGTTCGCGGTCCTGCGCCCAGGCGTAGAGGCTGTGGATTGCGTTGACGATCGTGCGGACGCGGCTGCCTGACTTCTCGGGCGTGAGCTTTTCGATGAGGCGCTGAACGTCACCGCGGCGCACGTCGCCGATCCTGCGGGCGCCGAGCTCCGGTTCGACGTAGCCGACGAGCGCGCCTTCGATGTCGCGGATCGCGGAGGGCTTGTATGGGCGGCCGTGCTTGTTGAGCGCTCGGCCGGACTTGATCGCGTCGAGGTAGTTCTCGACCGCTTTGGCGAGACGCATCGTGCTCGATGAGGGCAGCATGCCGGCGCGCAGGGTCGTCTCGAGGTCGGCGCGAGCGTTGCGGGCCTCGGCGACAGTGCGCAGGCGCTTGGTCTTGCGCGGCTTGCCGGCAGCACGGTCCCAGACCTGGCCCCAATAGGACGGAGAGCAGTTGCAGGCACGGTTGGACTCGATCGCGCAGCCAAGTTGATGGCGGGCGTAGATGCCCTGGTAGCGAGTCTTTGTGTCCTTCGACATCAGACCATTTATGCTACATGCCGCCCCCGGCGAATCGTGTTGGCTTCGAGCCACTGCTCGATCGCCTTCCGCGGGTAGAGCTTGAGCGAGCCGGAGTAGATGACCGGCAGGTCCGCCTTCACGTGCCGCTCGAAGTGGTCGACGGAGATGCCGAGCGCCTCGGCGGCCTCCTGCTGGTTGAACGCGAGCCGCGGGACGGCGCGCCGGATGCGCTTCTGGGCCATCAGCACTCGAAGGCGTGTTCGCGGGATCGGTCGCGCTCTGGGCGGGCATGGTCGTGGCGACTGCGGGCGAGCGCTGGCAGGCGTGGTCCGAAGAGCTCGACGGCGTGGGTGAAGCCTGTCCACACGCCCCCTCATGACCGCCATCTCGGCACAACCGACCACGAACATCCATCGCCCGACGAGACTCCGATCGCCGTCCGATCGCACTCCCGTGCATCTGGTCTGTAACGGCCGTCAGCGCGGCAGAGGCGTGCGCTTCTTGGATCGGTCATCGCAGCGTGCGACACTACGTCGCATGGAGCCAGCTCATGTGACGCTCAGCGGGGATCTTTCCGGCGAGTATGTGGTCGAGGATCGTCGTCCCGATGGCCGGGTGGTCTTGCGTCCTGACCTGAGCGTCAGGGCGATGCTCGCCCGCTACGGCGAGCGCAGGCTGACCCCCGAGGAGTTCGAGCAGCACTTCGGCGAGCTGCCGACCGACGGCGAGGGCTGAGCATGCCGGATGCTTCCGGCGGGCCGATCGCGCCGGTCGTGTTCAACGAGCCCGCGATCGCCGAAGACCTCGCGCACCATCCGCCCGTGGCTCGCCGCGCGCTCGACCTGCTCCGCCGTGAACTGGAGCGCGACGGCGGTCTGCCCGTCTCGCGGCTGAAGCGCTGCGATGCCGAAGGCCGCGACGGCACGCGCCTCGATGGCTGCATCAAGACCTACGTGCCCTGGCCCACAGGACGCTACGGACTGATCATGCTGCCCATCGCCCACCCCACGAAGCCACTGGCGCTGCGGGCGTTCGCCTACGGCACCCGCCATCCAGAAAGACTGAAGCCAAGCGTCTACAAGGTCGCCGACCAGCGACACAACGCCGAGAGCGCGTAGCCCGACCGCGGTCGGCCGGTCTCTCGATCGGGACCGGCCGACGTGACTGCGGACATTCACGCCTCGCCGAGTGCCTGCTCCACAGCGGCCGCGAAGTCGCGGACCATCTGGTTCTGCTCGATGAGCTGCTGCTCCTTGGGCGGCAGACCTTCGGTTGCGCGGCGCTGATCATTGATGTTGGCCTCCTGCAGCTGGTCGGCGAGCCCGCTCAGTGCGGCTTCGAGGGCTTCCGTGACCCGCGGGCCGTGCTTGCTCACGTCGATCTCGATCTCGCGGGGTGGCGCGGCCGAGGACCAGCCGATGTGATCGAGAAGCGTGAACACCTCTTCGAGCATCTGCCGCGCAGGCATGTACCAGTCAGGGTGCCGATCGCGGCCGGAGGAGAGCAGGATTTCCTCGAACTGCTCTGTCGCGTTGCCGATCAGGCTCAGCAGGCCGTCGCGCACGTCCGGCACGACGTTGGCGGGGATCGTCAGGGTGCTACTCATCGCGGTTCCTCCTTGGGGTCGGAGGCTCCGGGAACGGGCTGTTGGCGAGGTAGAGAGCCAGCGAGTCTCGGTAGGCTGCCTACGCGCCGGGAGCCTTGAACTCTCGGTGCCACGCCCCCGGCCGTTCGCGCGGCGCGGGGGCACTATTTCCATTGACGTGGGTCTCATAGGCCGTGGACTTGAATGCTGCGGTGCTGGAGGCTATCACGATGCCCGGACTATCTCCCGCGCACGTCGCCTTCGGCGCCGCGATCCGCGCGATCCGCAAAGAGCAAGGCATCTCCCAAGAAGCCCTCGCGCTGAAGTGCGGCATCGACCGCAGCTACTTCGGCGCCGTCGAGCGCGGCGAGCGCAACGTCGCCCTCGCCAACATCCTCAAGATCGCCAACGCCCTACAAACCCCGCCAGCCGAGCTGTTCACGCGCGCCGAACGCATGCGCTGAGTCGCCCGCTCGGCGACCACGGCGCGACGAATGGCCTGCGTCGGCATGGCGCGTATTCGGCGCTGGCTGACTCCGAGCCGGACGACGTGATCCCAGCCGCTCAGGGGATAGCCGTAGGGATAGAAACCCCGAGATCGGGGCGGATTACAGCGGATCGATGCGGATCGTCGCCTTAGGCGGCTAGAGCCCAAATTCGGCTCTAGAAAGCCAAAAAGCCCCGGAATCCAGGGCTCTTCGACAGCGGGGGACCGAGGAGTCGAACCTCGCGTTGCGGTTTTGGAGACCGCCGTGTTACCGATACACCAGTCCCCCGAGCGAGCAGGGATTGTAGGCGCTGCGCCGCAGTTGTCCGCCGTCGGCGCCGATCGAGCGGCGAGGCGGTCACGCACAGCATCACCGCCGAGACGCCAAGGCCCTCGACTCTGGCGGTCTCCGTGGCCTTCTCAGCCGGCCGACGACCGTCGGCGTGTGCCTCTGGAGGCTCAAGCAAAGCGGGCGCGATGCCGACAGATGCCTCGGCGGCTCCAGGCATGCTTGCAAAGGCGCGCACATCCCCATCCTGGACGGGCGCGACACCAGCGCCAGAAGGTCCGCTGCGCTTCTTGCGGGGGATCGGACGGCACGTCGGATGGCGGGGCCATGCCAGTCGACGGCCGCGGCCCCGCGACGACGCCGGCTTCACGCTGATCGAGGTGCTGCTCGCGATGGTGGTGCTCGTCGTCGGCCTGCTGGCGCTGGTCACGATGCTCGACACGTCAGTGAAGGCGAGCATGACCACGCGCGCGAGAGAGGGCGCGACAAACCTCGCGCGCCAGATCGTCGAGGACGCGCGCACGATTCCGTATGCGCAGATCGTCCCCGAATCGATCGACAGTCAGCTGCAGACGATCAAAGCCGAAGGCAAGTACCCGTTGGCCGACAGCTCGTCCGCCTCCGGCTGGCAGATCGAACGGCGAGGGATCACCTACACGCTGGCGGTCAAAGAGTGCGCAATCGACAACCCCAAGGACGGGCTCGCGACCACAAAAACCCACGAAGAAGCAAAAACGTTCTGCGAAGGCCAGGAAAACTGGAAAGAAGGCACCGTCGACACTGAACCGGAAGACCTCAAGCGCATCACCGTCGAAACGAGCTGGACGATCCAGAAACACACCACGACGGTCAAGCAGGTCTCGACGCTGACGGCGGCCGGGCAGGCGATCGGCCTGATCGCAAAGGAACTGCAACTCGTTCCACCGCCGACACCTTTCGAAGGAAGCGGCGTCACGGCGCCCGTGATAACCACATCGGTGACGCAGTTGACATTCTCCGTCTCGTTCCCGGAAGGCACGACCGCGGTCGACTGGTCGCTCGAAGGCGCGACGCAAAAAGAAATCACGGGGTTGAGCAAAGCCACCTCGACCACGTTCTCGTGGACGATCAGCGGCGTCTCCGACGGCACATACCAGGTCTCCGCTCAGGCGGTGAACTCCACCGGTGTCATCGGCCCGCCGATCTCGATCCCGGTGCGCCTGATCCGGGGAGCGCCCAAAGAACCCAGCGGAATTAAAGGCGGATTCAAAAAAGTCAACAAGGAAGGAGTACCGACCGAAGTCGTCGAGCTCCAATGGAAAGCCAACTCCGAACGGGACGTGATCGGCTACCGCGTTCGTAACCCCAGCGGCAAAGCTGTCTGCCCTGAACCTAAACCGGAAGAACCGGAAGGAACGCTGAGCACGGCCACTTCCTGCATTGACTTCAAACCGTCCGAAGGCTCCTACAAGGTCGCCGCCCTGTACCGCATCGCCAACGAAAAAGTGGAAGAAAGCGCGCCCGGCGAAATCATGATCAAGCGCCCGGAAAGCGCCGCTCCGAACCCCCCCACCGGCCTCGGCGCGACGAAGAACCCCGACGGGACCGTGACGTTGACATGGACCGCTCCCAGCGGCGCCGCTCCGTCGTTCTACCGGATCTACCGCGGGTCCACCAACTACACGAGCCGCTATTCCGAAACGACGGAAACCACCTTCAAGGACACCGACGCGACGGAAGCCCACAAATACTGGGTGACTGCCGTCAGCTCCGAATTGGTCGAGTCGACCTTCTCCAATGAAGCGAGCGGATGATGCGCGTTCGCGATGAATCGGGGTTCACGCTGATCGAGATGCTCGTGACGATGACGATCGCGATCGTCGTGCTCGGGGCGGTCCTGTTCGTGTTCGAAGTCTTCCAGAGCAACGCCCGCTTCGTCCTGCTGCGAAACGAAAACCAGGACACGGCCCGCACGACTCTCGATCGCCTGGCGCGCCAGCTTCGCAACGTGGTCGCGCGCACAACCTCCGAAGGGACAGTGCCCGGGGCCCTCGAGCAGGCGGCGCAATACGAAATCACGTTCGAGACGGTCGACACGACCAAAAGCTCCAGCGGCTCGAACAAGCTCGATGCGATGCGGGTGCGCTACTGCCTGAACGACTCGAACCCCGAAGACGAGATCCTGTGGGAACAGGTGCGCCGCTGGGAAACGGAAGAAGCGCCGCCACTGCCGACCTCGGAAGAACCAAAAAAAGAATCGACCTGCCCGGACCGGGCCAACGAAGGCACCTCGAAACCGGATTGGAACACGACAGCCCAGGTGGTGCAGAACGTCACCAATCGCAACGGCGGGCAGGAACGCCCGCTGTTCACCTACTCGGCCACCGAAACGCCTGAGATCCTTGCCGTCAACACCGACATGTTCGTCAACGTCAACCCCAAACAGACGCGGCCCGGGGAGACCGAGCTCACGAGCGGAGTATCGCTGCGCAACGCCAACCGTCGCCCGGTCGCCGAATTCACCGCCATCCTGGAAAACACCGCCAAAGTGGGAGAACGGTACGTGAACCTGAACGCGTCTGCGTCCTACGATCCCGACGGCCTCTCGCTCACCTACAAATGGTGGCACGGAACGGAAGAACTGTCGACCACCTCCCAGCAGTTCGTCACCAAAGAAGCGTTCAAAACGGAAACCACGCAGAAGTTCAAGCTGGAGGTCACCAACCCGGGCGGACTCTCCGAAAGCATCGAAAAGGAAGTGCCGATCAAATGAGACGCGCAGGCAACGAGGACGGGTTCGTGATGGTGGCCGCGATCGTGATGCTGACGGTGATCTTCGGCCTCGGCCTCGGACTGCTCCTGTTCAGCGATGCCCAGCAGACCGCCTCCGGCCGCGAGCAGGCGAGCGAGGCGGCCTTCAACGTCGCCGAGGCGGCGCTGAACGCGCAGGTCGGCCAGCTCTCGCGCAAATGGCCCAATCCCGAATCGGAAGCCCTGCATCCGGAAACGGAAATGCCGAGGATCTGCACGGCCAGCGTGAGCACCGAAACGAACGACTGCCCCAGCCCCACAGATCTCAAACTCGATCCCAACACGGGCTCGACCTCGTGCTCGGGCACAGACGCCTGGGGCTCATCGCTCAGCAACCAGTGGACCACGTACGTGCGGCGAGACGTGACCGAAGGCTCGGGATCGAGCTTGCGCGAAAGCTCGATCTTCAACTCGACAAAAGAGGAAGGCCAGCTTGCCTACCCCGAACACAAGGAAACCGGATCGTTGTGGGTGCGCGCCGTCGGCGTCGTCCAGTGCCATGCGGTCGCGGTCGTCTCGCTCGTCGCCCGCCAACGCGTCGCCCTCCGGGTCCCCAAGGACGCGATCGCCGGCAACTGGTTCAAGGTGACCAACAAAGGCAACAAGTCGATCGTCAACCGCCGGAACGGGGGCGACGGTGAACCCGCGCCGGTGAGCATGCGCTGCGAAGAAAAGACGTCGCTGAAAGAATGTGAGCAATATGAAGAACCCAAGGAACAGGTCTCGCCGCCGATCGGCACGGAAAACCCTACAAGCTCGCCCACGACCCTGACGACGAGCGAACGTGAAACGCTCAGGTCCGAAGCGCAGACCTATGGCACTTTCTACTCTTCGACACACTGCCCGAAAAAGGTGTCTGAACTCGAAGGGGTGAGGCTTTCCTCAGGCCAGAGAGCGCCGGTGTACATCGAAAACTGCGGCACGTCGCCGAGCTACGAACTGAGCATCAAAGCCAACGAAATGGCGAACTGCGAACCGCCCACGCCCGCCGAATCGCCCCCGCGCCCTGAATCGCCCGGATTCCTCGTGCTCGCCAACGGCACGCTCGAACTGAGCGGCAACAGCACCTACTGCGGCGTGATCTATGCCGCCAACCTCAACCCTTCGCCGGAGAACAAAGAAGCGATCGTCAAGCTCCAGGGCGGCACGGTCGTCGTCGGCGGCATCATCGTCGACGGCGCGGGCGGGATCGAATTCGGCTCCAGCGGGCAGGGCGGGAACCCGGCAAACCTCGTGTTCGACTCGCTGGCGTTCAACGATCTGACGATCTCCGCCGGTGCGGCCGCAACCCGCAACAGCTTCCGCATACTTCCGGCCGGCCAGTGAGCGTCAGCGGCGCGCCTCTGGCCCGCGCGCCCCCTGGCCCGCCCTCCTCCGCTCTGGCCGCTCGCCCCTCCGCGCAACCCACGCACCGGCCCGCGGGGTTTTCCCGGATACGCGCCGGGAGGCGAAGGAGCATGGTTGGCACATGAGCACCTTCACCCTCTCCCCCTCGAGCACGCCCCTCGCCGAGCTGCTCGACCTCAGCGGCAAGACCGCGATCGTGACGGGCGGCGCGATGGGGATCGGCGCCGGCATCGCGGGCCGCCTGCACGAGGCGGGCGCCGCGATCGTGATCGCCGACCTCGATCCTGAGGCCGCGCAGAGCGCCGCCGCCGACCTGAACGAGCGGCGCGAGCGCAGCGCGCTCAGCGCGCAGACGGACGTGAGCGACGCCGCGAGCGTCGCGGCGATGGTGAGCGCGACCGTCGAGCGCTTCGGCGGCCTCGACATCCTCGTGAACAACGCGGGCATCTATCCGCTGATCAGCTTCAGGGAGATCGACGCTGCGACGTTCGCACGCGTGCTGAACGTGAACCTCCTCGGCACCTTCCTCTGCATGAAGGCGGCCGCCGAGCAGATGATCGCCCAGGGCCGCGGCGGCAAGATCATCAACGTGACCTCGATCGACGCCCTGCATCCGTCGATGGTCGGCCTCGCCCACTACGACGCCTCGAAGCACGGCGCCTGGGGCCTGACGAAGAACGTCGCGCGCGAGCTCGCGGAGCACGGGATCGCCGTGAACGCGCTCGCCCCCGGGCCGGTCGCGACGCCCGGCACCGGCGTCGCGTCGGTGCAGGAGGCGGCTTCAGAGGTCGCCGCGGGCATCCCGATGCACCGGATGGCAGACCCCGACGAGATGGGGCGCGTCGCGCTGTTCCTCGCCTCCGAGCTGTCGAGCTACATGACGGGCTCGCAGGTCGTCGCGGACGGCGGCATGCTGTTGATGTGAGGAGCAGCAGAGCGGGCTTGCGCAGCGCGGTCGCGGCTGGTCGACGGGGTCCACCGGCTGCGGCGCTCAGCATGCCCGCGGTGCTCGGTATGCCCGCGGTGCTCTTTGGAGCGCTGCTGGCGGTTGCGATCCTCGTTGTCGCCGCGGCGCACGACGATGCGGCCCACGGCGCCGTGGGCATCCGGCGAACGGGCAACCTCGCTGCGAGAGCGGGGCATCCGCCACTGCCTCCTGGCAGCGCCGGCGCCGCCGTGCTGCCGCCGCTTCCGAAGCGACCTGCTCCCGGCCGTCAGCCGCCGCTTCGCTACCGGCCGATCGGCTGCAGGGCGAGGGGTCTGAACGCCGTCTATGGCCACGGCCCCTCGCGCCGTGAGGTCGCGCTCAGCTTCGACGACGGCCCCTCGACGCTGACGCGGAGCTTCGTCCAGATGCTGAGGGCGAACGGCGCGGTCGCGACGTTCTTCCTCGTGGGGGAGCACCTGAGTCCCCGCTACCGCGCGACGCTGCGCGAAGAGCTGCGCGACGGCGACGCGCTCGGCGATCACTCCTGGAGCCATCCCGACCTCGTGTTCAGCCGCGAAGTCCTGAGCCAGCTGAAGGGCACGCGCGAAGCGATCCGCAGGGAGACCGGCTACACGCCCTGCGTCTTCCGGCCTCCCTACGGCGCCTACGACGCGCAGGTCGTGAGCGCGGCGCGGAGGCTGCGGCTCGCGACGGTCCTCTGGGACGTCGACCCTGTCGACTGGGCGCTGCCAGGCGTGGGCGCGATCGAGCAGCGCGTGCTCGCGCAGGCGCAGCGCGGGTCGATCGTGCTCTCCCACGACGGCGGCGGCCCGCGCTGGCAGACGCTCGCGGCCTATCCCGACATCATCCGCGCGCTGCGGGCGCGCGGCTACCGGTTCGTGACGATCCCGCAGCTGCTCGGCTTCAGGACCGTCTACCGCACCTGCCGGCTGCGCTGCGAAGGAGCGGCGATCAAAGGGCGGCCGCCGCGGGGGTCGATCGTCGAGCGGGGTTGAGTGCGCCCGCGCTTGGCAGCCGCCTGAAGGCGGCGAGGCGATCGGACCGGCGCGACCGGCCGATGCGGGCGGAGGGATTCGAACCCCCAAGGGCTTGCGCCCACCGGCTCCTAAGGCCGGCGTGTCTGCCAGTTCCACCACGCCCGCGCGGCAGTTCCTCGACGTAAGGTAGCGACCGCCAGCTCGCGCGGCGAGCCTCGATCCTGCGTTCCCATGCTGCCTCCCTAGCCGATAAGGTCAGGCGGGGATGTCGAACGGGGTCCAGCAGCCAGGCGTCGAGATCACGCATCCGAACCGCGAGAAGGCGGTCGTGAGGGGCACGCGCGCGATCGTGATCGTGCTGCTGCTCGTCAGCATCGCGATGCTGCTGATCGTGAGCATCGGCGGCTCGGGCGCGATGGAGACGACCGTCCTGCCGATCCAGTACCTGTTCATCGCCGTCTACCTCGTGATCGCCTACCTCGCGCTGCGCTGGCGACGGGGCGCGCTTCCGGTCGGCTCCGCGCTCGCGGTGCTGCTCGCGATCTTCGCGCTCGTCGGCGGCGCGACCTGGTTCGAACGCGACCACGGCTACTTCGCCGCCTCGACGCTGAACCCGAGCCTGCTGGGCGTGATCACGTTCGCGATCGTGCCCGTCCAGATCCTGCTGATCGTGTTCGCGATGCGCGGCTTCTCGCAGGGCTGGAACGTCGAGCTCGAACGGCCGTTGCCCGCGCCTCGGCATCCGGGGCCCTCGGTCGAGCACTCGGCCGCATGAGCCTCAGCCGACCATCGGCCTGACCCCAGTCGCCATTAGGGGGCGCGCGGCTCTAAGCTGTGCTCACACCGAGCGGCGGTGGCGGAACGGCAGACGCGATGCCCTCAAAAGGCATTGTCCGTAAGGGCGTGCGGGTTCGAATCCCGCCCGCCGCACCAATTATTGATCGTTGTGCAAACCACGGCCTACGGCAGGAGGTCGTGGTTCTTTCTGGTCCTCCTGTTTGGCGTGGACGGCATTGCGAGGCTCGGCCGCCTGCCCAAATGGGACCTCGTACCGCGAGCCGAAACAGACTCGGCAGGGGAGTGCTCAAGGAGGAGTGCGTCCGAGAGATCGAGACACCAGTCCGGGAGGCACGGTACAGTGGTCCGCCGACATCAACCGGAGACGCCCAGATTTCAGTCGAGCCTACCACCACGCCCCCGCCAGATCTCTCTGAGCCGATCTACTGGACCGGACTCGGAACCATATACGACGCATCGGTCGAGACGTTCCTCGCCTCCGAGCTGGCGGACTCCGTCCGTGGCAAAGTCCAGCTGATTTTCACCTCGCCGCCATTCCCTCTCAACGAGAAGAAGAAGTATGGCAATCTAACCGGCACGGCCTACGTGGAGTGGCTGGCGGGTTTGGCTAAGCCGCTGGGAGACCTCCTTGCAGACGACGGCTCGCTCGTCGTAGAGCTTGGTAACGCCTGGGAGGCGGGAAAACCAGTGATGTCGACGCTCGCGCTCGAGGCCTTGCTAGCCCTCAAGCGTGCTGGCGAATTCCAACTCTGCCAGCAGTTCGTCGTCCATAACCCGGCGCGGCTACCTTCGCCTGCCCAGTGGGTCAACATCGAGCGTATCCGGGTCAAGGACGCCTACACCCATGTCTGGTGGATGAGCAGGAGCGAGCGCCCAAAGGCCGACAACAGGCGCATTCTCGTTGACTACAGTCCCGCGATGAAGAAGCTCCTAAGGACGCAGAAATATAACGCTGGCAAGCGCCCCAGTGAGCACGACATTGGCCAGACATCTTTCCTGACGGACCACGGCGGAGCGATTCCACCGAACGTTCTACGCTTCCCTGCATCGGAGACGATCGAGAGCCTTCTGACTGTGAGCAACACAACGTCAACCGATGCCTACCGACGCTACTGCAAGAAGCGGGACCTGCCCATTCATCCGGCACGGATGCCTCCGGAGCTGGCGGAGTTCTTCATCCGATTCTTGACGGACGAAGACGACTTGGTCGTGGACCCCTTCGGAGGCAGCAACACCACAGGCGCCACGGCCGAGATGCTGCGCAGGCAGTGGTTGACTGTCGAGCCGGAGTGCGACTACATCGCTGGCTCGCGCGGGCGATTTGCCGATGGACACCTACAGGACTCAACGACAATAACCTACCCAGACGAAGGCCGTATCGGCGCTCGCGGGCTCGACGCCTAGTTTAGTCTATGCCTCGGCCTCGTCCATTCCACCGAGCCCGAGCTTCTTCAGCTTCCGAATCGTGAAGATTGCACCAAGGGCCGCCGCACGGTAAGCAGCGTCCCGGTACGGCGCTGGCAGAAGTTGTTCGTTGCCATCCTCGTCCTTTGGTGGATTGGTCTCCTCGTTGCTCAAGCCAACAACACTCATTACGACTGGCGCTATGTAGAGTCTCAGGTACTCCTTCGCCTGAGCAGTAGCGCCGTCCTTGAGCAGAGTGATCAACGGGTCGTAATCGCCGTTGATGTAGACGATGCCGCTCTTGTACTCTGCAACAGTATCAGTCGTCCAGTGGTCCAGTCCGAGGCTCGCCCAGGTCTCCTTCCCATCCCTATAGACGACCTTATAGCGCGGCGGTACGGCGATCTCGCGGTCCTCGTCGACTTCAACGGTCATAGGCGCAATCCGGCCAGAGCGGCCGGTCCGAGGCTTCGGCGTCGCAATTTCCACGTCGATGCTGGTTGTTAGCGGCAGCGACGCGGTAGGTGGCAGACACGACGCCGTCAGCTTGGTCTTACCATGAGCAGCGTTCGGCGCGGCCTTCATACGCACGCGCATGCGGCCGCCCTGCAACTCAGTGTGGCTGTACACCACGAGCGCGCTGCCCGTCGCGGGCGTGAACTGATAGGAAGGGTGATTGGCGACTCCGAAGTAGCCGTCCACCGCATCTGCCTCGAGCAACAGCGACGCCGTTTTGCCGGGTGCGACACGGATGACCTCGCGGAACTGCTTGCGAAAGCTCAGATAAGTGGGATGAGGATGAAGCGGCGCGATGGGCTTCAGCGGAGATGTCCTTGGAGGCGGATTCTTTCCTTCGGACTTCATTTCCTGTTTCTTGACTTTGAACTTCTGAGTTTCCTTGCGGACCAGATTTTCGAACTGGACAAGTTCGCGGTCCAGATCAGCGAAGCTCGATCCGGCGGCCTTGGAGAGCGCGGCAGCCAGCGCCGACTCGTTCAACCTTTTGAGTTCGGTATCGATGCGCAGCTGTTCGTCGATCGCTTCCTCGACCTGAAAGCGGATCCCACGCTCGGCCGCCCCCTGCCGATCGGTCGTCAAGAGCATCGCCTTTGCGTCCGGCGCCAGCTTGTCGAGCTTGACCTCGACAACGAGGTTGTCGCGAATCGCTTCCAGGCCGATCGCGGCCCGACCAAAATGGGCCCGCGGCCGTGCGTGATGACGCTGGCCGTTCAGAGTCCAGAGCTCGGCCTCCTTGGCGGGCACGAAGCGCTCACTTGGCTTGCTGTTGTCTTCTTGCTCGACAAAGCTAGTCGTGACCTCGATACTGCCATAGTGGTTACCATCGCCGATGAAGGCGTCGAGATCCACTACGGTCGTCTGGCGGTAGGGCACCCGCAGCTCCTTCTGACCTGCGGGATTGCGGCGGCCGTCGTAGGCACGCTGGAGACGCGTGTCGATGCCGCTCATGAAGTAGTTCTGCGCCGGTGCCCCAGGACGATCGTCCTTGAAGGCGTAGGGCAGCGTCGGATTGCTGATATTGTACTCGAGCGCGTAGTAAATGTCGCGGTGATGTGTCTTCTGCATCTCGTAGTCGATGCACACCCGGTGCAAGCCGTGCCATCGAGGATCACTCAGCGCTTCCGGCGAGAACCCCAGCGGCGATTTCGCGTCCGGGCAAACTGCGTACCAATAGCTTGGATTCGGACTACCGGTCTCTGAGGGCATACGGCGACGCACGAGAGACAAACCAACCAGGTCATCGTATCCGGGCGCGAGGAGGTCCGGGTGCCGGCGGCTGACCAGAATCTGGCCACCGTTGCTAAAAGCGAAGGTGAAGGCTGCGCCGTGCCCGTATTGTCCTGCCAGGTAAGGCACATCGGCCTTCAGGCCCTTATGGATGCTCAGAATCGTGTCCTCGTGGTCGGCAGGATGCTGTCCCAGCCAGATGTCGCGAAAGACGATCGTCGGCGTCGTACCTTTCGAGCCCTGACGAACGATGACCTGCGACTGGCGGGCCAGATGCTCGAAAGCCGCACGATCTCTTCCACCGAGCGCGGTATCCCAAACGGGGAGACCGCCCTCCGGAATCTCGAACCAGTGCCTTGCCGCGTCGGAGATGCTCTGCGGTTCGTATGCGTCGCCCTTGCGGCATTCCAGCCGGTGCATCATCTCTAGAGCCGCGTCTTGGGAGTTGATGATTGGCTCGGTCAGCAGATGCGTCGCCTCTCCCGATGAGCCGAGCGCACTGTGCGCCACGCGGCCGGCGCCGCCCAAGGGCAACCATTCGAGGCGCTTGCCGAGCAGCTTCTCGATCTGGACGACAATGTTCTCGAAGTGCGACGGCAGGTATGCGCCCTCCGCCAGCCGCAAGATATTGGTCGCCCCCTTGCCCGCCAGCAAAGTGACCTTTCTGCTCCCGCTCTGAAGCGTGATGCTCATCCAGTCGTCTCCTCTCTCGTGCTACGCTGGGGTCGTACGTCCGGCAAGCAGGCGCCGCCTTCCCTTATCCGTCACCTCCCAGACGCCGCGCGGCGAGTTCGACGCAAGAAGCCCCTCCTTCTTCATGCGAAGGCGTACGAACTGAGTACGAGCCTGCCAGCGAATGCCACCTGTCTCAAGCATCTCGCGGTCGGCAGGCAGGAGCTTGTCGTCGATTAGCTCGCCTACACGGTCGACGACGACTTTTACGGCGGCACTGCCGCCTCGCTCGTCGAGTGCTTGAAGGATTGGCATCCGGTAAGCCGTCTCGTCGAGCAGCGTGCCCTTCTTCGCCCGTGTCCACGCCTTCTTCTGGCTCTGCTTGCCAATATTTCGGCTGCGCGACCGACGACCGTCGCCAAGCCTCGCCGGAGCGCCGGACGGTTCATGTGACGTCTCAGTCTGCTCCCGGATCGGGGCCGCATCATCGAGCCCGAGCAGCCGGCGCAGCACCTGGTTCGGCTCCGTGTCGATGAAAGGCCTGGCTCGGGCCCCCAGTCCTGAAAAGACATCGTCGTCTACGTAAATGTTCGGACTCATATCGTCGCTCCGTTGATTGCTTCTCGAGGACGACAAGATAGTAGCTAATGGTCGACCGCCGCCAGCAATGTTTCTTACTATCGGATCGAGTGGATTTGCAACCGCAATAGCTACGGCCGGCGGTTGCCGGGCTGGCGCGCGCAGAGCGCCGCTCGCGATATTCATGGGGCGACCAGGCGCTTGACGACGAAGCGCCGTCCTCATCTGCTTATAACGTGGTTTGCCGAGCACGTCACCGGCAGTGGCCCTACTGCAAGCGCTAACCCACGATCTCCAGCAACGCCCCCGCCAGCCCAGGCGCCGCCGCGAACATGCCCCAAGGCAGCGTTCCCCTCGCGGGAAGCTCCGCGACGCTGAGGCCGGCGCGCTCGCAGATGAGGGCGCCCGCGGCGACGTCCCACAGGTTCACCCCGCGCTCGTAGTAGGCGTCGTAGCGGCCGGCCGCCGTCCAGGCGAGGTCGAGCGCGGCGCTGCCGAAGCGGCGGATGTCGCGCACCTTCGGGATGAGGTTCGCGAGCACCTCCGCCTGCGCGGCGCGCACCTTCGCGTCGTAGGTGAACCCGGTCGCGACCATCGCGGTCGGCAGGTCGTCCCTCGCCGAGCCTTCGATCGGCGCGCCGTCGAGGCTCGCGGGGCCGTCGGCGGTCGCGGTCCACAGCTCCCGCCGGCAGGGGTCGAGGATCGCGCCCGCGAGCGTCCTGCCCGCCTCGTCCTGGACGGCGACGCTGACGCACCACTGCGGTATCCCGAACAGGAAGTTGACGGTCCCGTCGAGCGGGTCGACGACCCAGCGCAGGCCGCTGCGGCTGACGTGGTCGTTGCCCTCCTCGGCGAGGATGCCGTCCTGCGGCCGCAGCTCCGCGAGTTGCGCGGCGATCGCGCGCTCGGAGGCGAGGTCGGCCTCGCTGACGAGGTCCGTCGGCGTCGTCTTCGTCCTCACTCCCGCTCGCCGATCGCCCTCGAAGCGCTCGATCAGCAGCGCGCCCGCCGTCTGACAGAGCCCAACCGCGACCTCGAGCAGCCGCTCCTCGACGCTCACGAGAACAGCGGCGGGCGCCGCTGCGCCCACGGCCGCTCGGCCTCGATCTCGGCGGCGAGCGAGAGCAGCGTCGCCTCGTCCGCGACGCGGCCGACGAGCTGGACCGCCCGCGGCAGCCCGTCGGCGCCGAGGCCGACCGGCACCGAGCAGGCCGGCTGCCCCGTCAGATTCCAGGGCGCGTTGTAGGGGACGATGCCCGCGACCGCGTTGAGCGTCCAGACCCCGCCCCTGCCCTCGAACTGCCCGATCCGCGGCGGCGGCTTCGCGGTCGCGGGCGTGAGCAGCGCGTCGTGCTCGGCGAACACGTGGCCGAGCCGCTCGCGCAGCGCCGGCTCGCGCTCGTAGGACCATCTGAGCGCGCCCTGAGGCAGCAGCGCGCCGAGCCGGGCGAGCGACTTCGTGCGCCGCTCGAGCCGCTCCGGGTGCGCCATCTCGCTCGCCTGGTCCTTGATGCCGCGCAGCATCCGCACGAGCACGGCGGGCACCGTGTCGAGGCCGTAGTCGGGATGCAGCTCCTCGGTCTGATGCCCGAGCGAGCGCAGCAGCTCGACGGTCTCCTCGAGCGCGCGCCTGCAGTCGTGCTCGAGGCTCGAGACGATCCCGGTCGGTATCCGCGTCGAGACCGCGATCCGCAGCTTGGGCGGGCGCTGTGCGGCCAGCTCGACGTAGGGCGTCGGGGGCGGCTGCGGGCCGCCGGGAGCGCCGCCGGCGCCTGCCGCGACGTCGAGGAACAGCGCTGTGTCTGCGACCGTCCTGCCGAGGAAGCCGTTGACCGTGAGGCCATGCCAGGGCGTGACCGCGGGCGCCGTCGGCACGCGTCCGCGCTGCGGCTTCAGACCGAACAGGCCGCACCAGGAGGCGGGGATCCTGATCGAGCCGGCGCCGTCGCCGCCGAGCGCGCCGCCGATCAGGCCCGCCGCGACCGCCGTGCCGCTGCCGCCGCTGGAGCCCCCCGGCGCGCGCTGCAGGTCCCACGGGTTGCGCGTGCTGCCCCAGGTCGTCGTCTCCGTGAACGGCCAGATGCACAGCTCCGGCACGTTCGTCTTGCCGATCACGATCGCTCCCGCCTCCCGCATGCGCCTGACGAACTCGGCGTCGGCGGTCGCGGGGTCGCCGTAGGCGTTGCTGCCGAGCGCGGTGATCTCCCCCGCGACGTCGAACTCGTCCTTCACCGCGATCGGCACGCCGAGCAGCGGCCGCTGCCCGCCGGCGCTGCGGCGCGCGTCCGCCTGGTCGGCTTCGAGCAGCGCGCGTTCGGCGAAGAGCACCCTGAACGAGTTGAGCGTCGAGTCGTGGCGCTCGATCCGCTGCAGGCACAGCTGCACGAGCTCGCGCGAGGAGACCTCGCCCGCCGCGATCAGCCTCGCCTGCTCGGCGATCCCGGCGAAGGCAAGCTCGATCTCGTCCACCTCGCAGACGCTACACGACCGAGTACGGTTTGAACATGCGTGACATACGCGACGAGGCTGGGCGAGCGGGGAGCGCCGAATGACCATCGTGATAACCGAGGATCGGGGCGCCGTGAGGCACGTCGTGCTCAACCGCCCGCAGAAGCGCAACGCGATGAACGACGAGCTGATCGCCGGGCTCGCGGGCGCCTTTCAGGCGGCCCCGCAC
>JBAIYK010000097.1:0-22970 GCA_037915935.1 Solirubrobacterales bacterium
GGCGCCGACACCGACGGGGGTCGGCTTTGGCACAGGCTCGATTACGGTCAGCCGAACCTCGGGCTCGCCGCCGTCGTCGGATCGGGTCTCGCCGTCCTCGCCCTGCTCGTCACCGTCGCCGTCGCCAGAGGAGAGCTCGTCGCCCGCCGGCAGCGATCCGCCGCCGCCGCTCTCGGCGCCGACGCCGACCGGCGTCTTCTGCTTCTTCGCGGCGACGATCTGCAGGCGCATGTCGCCGTCCCCGCTCTCGGGCGAGGGGTCGACGACGACCGTGCTGCCGGGCGTGATCTTCTCGCGCAGCACGAAGTCCGCGAGCGGGTCCTCGACGTAGCGCTGGATCGCGCGCCGCAGCGGCCGCGCGCCCATCGCCGGGTCCCAGCCCTTCTCGACGAGCAGTTCCTTCGCGGGGTCGGTCAGCTCGAGCTGCAGCTCGCGCTCGGCCATCGACTCCCTGATGCGCAGCAGCAGCAGCTCGACGATCTGCTTGATCTCGTCCTTCGCGAGCTTGTGGAAGACGATCACGTCGTCGATCCGGTTGAGGAACTCGGGCCGGAAGACCTTCTTCAGCTCGCCCGTGATCCTGCTCTTCATCTCCTCGTAGGTGATGCCCGTCTCGTCGTCTGAGACCGCGAAGCCGAGCGGCGTGTTGCGCGAGATCTCCTGGGCGCCGATGTTCGAGGTCATGATCACGATCGCGTGCCTGAAGTCGACCGTCCGCCCCTGGGCGTCGGTGAGGCGGCCGTCGTCGAGGATCTGCAGCAGGATGTTGAAGACGTCGGGGTGCGCCTTCTCGATCTCGTCGAGCAGCAGCACGCAGTACGGCTTGCGCCGCACCGCCTCGGTCAGCTGGCCGCCCTCGTCGTAGCCGATGTAGCCGGGAGGCGAGCCGACGAGGCGTGAGACCGCGTGCTTCTCCATGTACTCGGACATGTCGATCCTGACCATCGCCTCCTCGTCGCCGAAGAGGAACTCCGCAAGCGTTCTGGCCAGCTCGGTCTTGCCGACGCCGGAGGGGCCGAGGAAGATGAACGAGCCGGTCGGGCGCTTCGGGTCCTTCAGGCCCGCGCGCGAGCGCCTGATCGCCTTGCTGATCACCTCGATCGCCGGGTGCTGGCCGATCACGCGCTTGTGCAGCTCGTCCTCCATCCGCATCAGCTTCTGGGTTTCGGCCTCGGTCAGCTTGAAGACCGGGATGCCTGTCCACATCGAGACGATGTCCGCGATCTCCTCCTCGCCGATCGCGGGACGCTCGACGCTCTCGCCGGACTCCCACTCTTCCTCGAGCTCGCGCTTCTTGTGGGTGAGCTTCCGCTCGGAGTCGCGCAGCGCCGCGGCCTTCTCGAACTCCTGGGCCTCGATCGCGGCCTCCTTTTCGCGGCGCGTCTTCTCGATCTCCTCTTCGAGCTCGCGGTTCGCGGGCGGGGAGGTCATCGACTTGATCCGCATCCGCGAGGCGGCCTCGTCGATCACGTCGATCGCCTTGTCGGGCAGGAAGCGGTCGGAGATGTAGCGGTAGGCGAGTTCGCCCGCGGCCTGCAGCGCCTCGTCGGTGATCTTCACCTTGTGGTGCTGCTCGTAGCGGTCGCGCAGGCCCTTCAGGATCTCGACGCTCTGCTCGATGCTCGGCTCCTCGACCCTGATCTGCTGGAAGCGGCGCTCGAGCGCGGAGTCGCGCTCGAGGTACTTGCGGTACTCGTCGAGCGTCGTCGCGCCGATCGTCTGCAGTTCGCCGCGCGCGAGCGCGGGCTTCAGGATCGAGGCGGCGTCGATCGCGCCCTCGGCGGCGCCCGCGCCGACGAGGTTGTGGAGCTCGTCTATGAACAGGATGATGTCGCCGCGCTGGGTGATCTCCTTCATCACCTTCTTCAAGCGCTCCTCGAACTCGCCGCGGTACTTCGAGCCCGCGACGAGCGCGGCGAGGTCGAGCGTGTAGATCTGCTTGTTGCGCAGCAGCTCGGGGACCTCGCCGTTCGTGATCCGCTGCGCGAGGCCCTCGACGACGGCGGTCTTGCCGACGCCGGGCTCGCCGACGAGCACCGGGTTGTTCTTCGTGCGCCGCGAGAGGATCTGCATGATCCGCTCGATCTCCGTCTCGCGCCCGACGACCGGGTCGAGCTTGCCTTCGGCGGCGAGCTTCGTCAGGTTGCGCCCGAACTGGTCGAGCAGCTTCGAGGACTTCTTGCCCTCGCCGCCCGCCGCGCCCGTGCCCGCGCCGGCGGGGCCGCCCTGACGGCGGCCGCCGGGACCGGAGAGCATCCGGATCACCTCGTTGCGGATCTTCTCGGAGTCGGCGTCGAAGTCGAGCAGGATCCGCGCCGCGACGCCCTCGTTCTCGCGCACGAGCCCGAGCAGGATGTGCTCGGTGCCGATGTAGTTGTGCCCGAGCGACAGCGCCTCGCGCAGCGCGAGCTCGAGCACCTTCTTCGCGCGCGGGGTGAACGGGATCTGGCCGGAGGTGACCTCCTCGCCGGAGCCGACGATCCTGACGACCTGGGCGCGGACGCGCTCGACCGTGATGTCGAGGCTCTCGAGCACGCGCGCGGCGAGGCCCTCCTCCTCGCGCAGCAGGCCGAGGAGGATGTGCTCTGTGCCGATGTAGTTGTGCTTGAGCGTGCGCGCCTCCTCCTGCGCGAGAACGACGACCTGCCGGGCCCGTTCTGTGAATCGCTCGAACATGTGCGGCTTCCTTCCTGCGACGCGTCCCTGTGTGCGGGGACGCCTCGGTGACCGCTCCCCGCGGCTCCTTGGCGCCTGCAGGCCAGTCTACCAACAGCCCGGCCCGCGCTTCTCGGGTGCTTCCCCGATTTCGTCGGTATTTAGCCCCTGAAGGTTGAGGCGCGCGCTCAGCTCCGCATCGCCGGGAAGAGGACGACCTCGCGGATCGAGGGCCGCCCCGTCAGGACCATCACGAGCCGGTCGATGCCGAGCCCGACGCCGCCGGTCGGCGGCATCCCGTGCTCCAGGGCCTCGAGGAACAGCTCGTCGTGCGGCTGGGTCTCCTCGTCGCCCGCCGCCGCGAGCGCTCGCTGCGCCTCGAAGCGCTTGCGCTGCTCGTCCGGATCGGTCAGCTCGCTGAAGGCGTTCGCGATCTCCATCCCGCCGGCGAACGCCTCCCAGCGCTCGGCGAGGCGCGGCTTGCTGCGGTGCCTGCGCGCGAACGGCGAGAGCTCGACCGGGTAGTCGAGCACGAACGTCGGCCTCGTCAGGGTCGGCTCGACGTGCTTGCTCAAAAGCTCGTCCGCGAGCTGGGGCCAGGAGAGGCCGGCGGTCTGCACGCCGAGGTCGGCCTGATCGATCGCCGCCGCGAGCGAGGCGGAGTCCTCGTGGGCGAGCAGGTCGATGCCCGTCGCCTCCTGCACCGCCTCGACGAAGGTGATCCGCCGCCAGGGCGCGGAGAAGTCGAGCTCGCCGTCGTAGCCGACGCTCTCCGCGGCGGCCCTCACCGTCGCTTCGAGCCGCTCCGCCTCGACGAGGTAGTCCGCGTAGGCCTCGTACCACTCGACCATCGTGAACTCGGGGTTGTGCTTCGTCGAGACGCCCTCGTTGCGGAAGTCCTTGCCGAGCTCGTAGACGCGCTCGAGGCCGCCGACGATCAGGCGCTTCAGGTAGAGCTCAGGCGCGATCCGCAGGTAGAGGTCGCGCTGCAGCGCGTTGTGGCGGGTGGTGAACGGGCGCGCGAGCGCGCCGCCGTAGAGCGGCTGCAGGATCGGCGTCTCGACCTCGACGAAGCCCTCGCCGTCGAGGTGAGCCCGCACGGCGGCGACGATCTTCGCGCGCGCGAGGAACGCCTCTCTCACGTCCTCGTTGGCGATCAGGTCGAGCTCGCGGCGGCGGTGGCGCGTCTCGACGTCTATCAGGCCGGCGTGCTTGTCCGGCGGCGGCCGCAGCGCCTTGCTCAGCAGCTGGAAGCCCTGCACCCGCAGCGTCGGCTCGCCCGCCTTCTTCGCCCGCATCAGCGCCCCGTCGACGCCGATCACGTCGCCGAGGTCGATCTGATCGAGCTGCGAGAACGCCCGCTCGCCGAGCACGTCGTAGCGCGCGTGCAGCTGGATCCTGCCGCTGCGGTCGGCGAGGTCGAGGAAGGCCGCCTTGCCCGCCCCCCGCCGCGCCGTGACGCGGCCGGCGACCCGCCGCAGCTCGTCGGTTTCCTGCCCGACGTGCAGCTGCTCGCAGGCGGCGCGCGCCTCCGCGATCGGCGTGACGCCCGGATAGGAATAGGGCGAGGTCTCGTGGCCGGCGTCGCGCAGCCGCTGCGCCTTGACGCGCCGCTCGGCGATCAGCTGGGGCAGGCCGTGCCTGCGCCCGTCCTCACCCGCGTCAGGCGCTTGCCGCTCGGTCCCGCTCATCGGCGGGAGCGTATTCGACGCCGGCCTTCGGCCTCGGGGCCGCCTGCCGTGGAGGACAGCCGCAGACGGCGCGTCGGAGCCGGGCGGGGGCGGGTGGGACCTATTTCAAGCCGACGTCGATCTTCGTGATCTTCAGCTTGCGCGCGGGGCCGCGCGGGACCTGGACGGCGACGGTCTCGCCGCGCCTGCGCCCGATCAGCGCCCTGCCGACGGGCGACTCGTTCGAGAGCTTGCTTTCCTCCGGCCGCGCCTCCGCGGAGCCGACGATCGTGTACTTCACGGACTTGCCCGTCTTCTCGTCCTTGACGTGCACGACGGACCCGATCTGGACGACGTCCGTCGAGAGGTCCTTCGGCTCGATCACCGTCGCGAGCCGCAGCTTCTCCTGCAGCTGCGCGATGCGGCTCTCGAGCATCGCCTGTTCGTTCTTCGCGTCGTCGTACTCGGAGTTCTCCGAGATGTCCCCGAACTCGCGCGCCTCCTTGATCCGCTCGGCGACCTCGCGGCGGCGGTCGGTGGAGAGCGTCTCGAGCTCGACCTTCAGCTTCTCGAGTCCTTCAGGGGTGAGGATGACGTCCTTCGGCATTCGACCCTCGATCACGGGAGTTGGAGAGGCGGCGGGCGGGCGGGCCCCCATAGAAACCCCCGCCTTGGAAGCGGGGGCGCGCCGCGTACGGGCTGCAGCGAGCGCAGGAGTATAGCGGCGGCCGCGACGGTCTCAAGGGGCGTGGGCGGGCACGCATGAAGAGCGCCGAGACCGGCCACGAAGGCGGCTGACGGGACGTCCAAACGAAGGCGGCTGAGGGACGGTCGGCTGCGTCCGCTCAGGTGACGAACGCGTGTGCCACGGGCGCCTCCGAGGCCGCAGCCGCCTCCGCGACGACCGCGTCGAGCAGCGCGTCCACCTCGGCGAGCGTCGGCGCGCGTTGCAGGGCCTGTTGCAGCTCCTTCTCCTCATGCCGCCCAAGCCCGAGTCTCGCGACATACCACGGGTACGTCTTCCGCATCCAGCGGGTGCCCCGCGTCTGCCCGAAGTGCTCGACGGCGCGATCGATCGTCCAGCGCAGCTCCTCGACGACCTGCGTCGGGGTCGGCGCGCCCGCGTCCGCTCCCGGCCTCAGCAGCTCGCCGAACAGCCACGGGTTGCCGAGCGCCCCGCGCGCGAGCATCACCGCGCTCGCGCCCGAGCGCCTGAACGCCCGCAGGATCTCCTGCGGCTCTTTCAGTCCGCCGGTGAGGATCACCGGCGCGTCGAGCTGCGCCGTCAGCCCGCCGACGAGCTCGTAGTCGGGGACGCCCTTGTGGTGGACCGCCGCCGAGCGCGGGTGCAGCGTGATCGCGGCGACGCCCGCCTCCGCGACGAGGCGCTTCGCGAGGCGCAGGCCGGAGGTCTCGCCCGGCCTCACGCCGCTGCGCAGCTTCACCGTCACCGGCAGGCCGCTGCCTGCGATCGCGGCCTTCGCGACCTCGACCGCTCTGTCCGGATCGTCGAGCAGCGCCGCGCCGGCGCCGGTCTTGCAGACCTTCGGCACGGGGCAGCCCATGTTGATGTCGATCGCGTCCGCGCCCGCCTCGGCGACCCGCTCGGCCGCCGAGCGCATGATCTCCGGGTCGGCGCCGAAGAGCTGGATCGACACCGGCCCGCCGAGCCCCGCTTCACGCTCGACGGGGTCGATCCTCAGCATCTCCTCGCAGGTGCGCCTGTTGTTGTGGTGGATCGCGTGGCTCGAGACCATCTCCGAGACCGCCATCCCCGCGCCGTAGCGCTTCGCCTGCAGGCGCACGAACCAGTTGCCGATGCCCGCGAGCGGCGCGAGCAGCACGCGGTTCGGGACCGTGAGCGGTCCGAGGCTCCAGCTGTCGGTCAGTCGACGCTCCGTTACATCAGGCTCCATCACGCCATTATGCGTGACGTAGATCCCGCCGCTCAGCGGTCGGCGGGTGGGCGCTGGTTGAGCTCGTACAGCAGACGCAGGCCAGTCAGCGTCAGCAGGTCGTCGACCTCCTCGATCTCCTCGGTGTAGGGAACGACGAGGCTTGCGAGGCCGCCTGTCGCGACGACGGGCGCCCTGCCGCCCAGCTCGTCGAAGAGGCGGCGCAGGATCGCGTCGACCGCGCCCGCGTAGCCGAAGACGACGCCGGAGCGGATCGCGTCGATCGTGTTCTTCGCGAGCGCCGCCTTCGGCGGGGCGAGCTCGACCTTCGGCAGGCGCGCGCCCCGCTCCGAGAGCGCGTCGAGCGAGATCTCGATCCCCGTCATCAGGGAGCCGCCGACGTAGTCGCCCTCGCGCGAGAGCACGTCGAAGGTCGTCGCGGTGCCGAAGTCGACGCACACCGCGGGGCCGCCGAAGCGCTCCCGCAGGGCGACCGCGTTCACGAGCCGGTCGGCGCCGACCTCGCGCGGGGTGTCGTAGCGGATCGCAAGCCCGGTGCGCAGCCCTGGGCCGACCGCGATCATCTCGTGGCCGAGGTAGCGGGCCGCCATCGCGGTCCACTCCGGCTCGAGCTGGGGCACGGTCGAGGAGACGATCGAGCGGTCGATGTCCGCGAAGGAGCAGCCGCGCAGGTCGAGCAGGTTGCGCAGCGCGGCGCCGAGCTGGTCGGCGGTCGACTGCCTGACGGTCGCGAAGCGCCAGTGCTCGAGCAGCTTCGCGCCTTCGAAGACCCCGAAGTGGGTCTGGGTGTTTCCGACGTCGACTGCGAGCAGCACGGCGTCGCATTATGCTCTTCGCATGGGTCGAGGGTCCGGATCCGTCACGCTCTACGCGCTGCCCGCCTCGCATCCCTGCGCCGCGGTCGAGACGGCGCTGCGACTGAAGGGCGTCCCCTACAGGCGCATCGACATGCTGCCGCTCGCCCAGCTCGTCGCGGGCCCGGTGCTCTATCGCGGGATCACGGTGCCAGGCATGAAGATCGACGGCACGAGGATCGTCGGCTCGCGGGCGATCATGCGCAGGCTCGACGAGCTGCAGGCGCAGCCGCCGCTGCTGCCAGACGACGCCGCGCAGCGCGCGGCCGTGCTCGAGGCCGAGCGCTGGGGCGACGAGGTGCTGCAGAGCGCGGTGCGCCGGATCCTCGACGCCGGCTGGATGCGCTGCCCGCGCTCGCTCGAGGGCTATGCGACCGGCTCGCACCTGCCGATCGAAGCGCGCAGGCTGAGAGCGCTGATGCCGCTCACCGCCCGCCTGATGGCGATCAGGAACAGCGCCCGCGACTCCGCGGTGCGCGCCGACCTCGCCGCGCTGCCCTCGCAGCTCCAGAAGATCGAGCAGTGGGTCGCCGACGGCGTGCTCGGCGGCGATCCGCCGAACGCCGCCGACCTCCAGATCGGCTCCTCGATCCGGCTGCTGCAGACGGTCTGCGACGTGCGGCCGATCATCGACGCGCATCCGGCGGCGACCGCGCTGACGCGCCACTTCCTGGGGCCGCAGCCTGGCGAGGTCCCCGCCGGCACGCTGCCGCAGGAGTGGCTGCGAGACGCGAGCGGCGCCGCTCCAGCTCCCGACAGCTGAGCGGCGCCTCTCCCCGGCGTCCCGCCTACGGCTTCGTGATCACCGTCCCGCTCGGCGACATCACGTACCAGAGGGCGCCGAAGGACCTCACGCCCTGGCCGGTCACGCTCGATTCGCTCGTGTCAGGCGTGTAGTAGTAGAGCGGACGTCCGGCGTAGGTGAGCTGCATCGAGCCGTCGGAGCGCTTCGTCGTGCCGACCTTCGACTTCATCGCGCCGCCTTCGAGCTTCGGCGCGCCGCTCACCGTCACCGGCGGCCAGACGGAGGCGCAGGCGCCGTAGCAGCTCGACTTGCCGCCGTGGTCCGCCATGAACATGTAGACCGTGAGCTTCTTCGGGCCTGCGGCGAGGATCGTGCCGAGCGTCGCGTTCGACTTCGTCGTCAGAGCCGTCGGTCCGCCCGCCGCCGCCGCGCCGGTCGAGGACGACGAGCTTTCGCCGCCGCCGTACGCGCCGCCCGCTCCTGCGCCGCCTTTGCCGCCGCCTTCCGAGGATTTCGCCGACGAGCCGTATTTGACGCCGCCGCAGCCTGCGATCGCGATCGTCACGGCGAGCATGCCGATCGCGCCTGCGCTTGCTCTTCTCATGAGGCCTCCGACTTCGTTGATGACTGGGACCACCCGCCCACGATCGTCCTCATGCTCTATGACGCCTCCGCGCGCCGATGCTTACCCTCCTCCGTGGCAGAAGCTACATGCTCAGCGGCGGGCCCGCCCAGCGCACGCCTTCCTCGCGCACGTCGAGCCGCGCGAGCGCATCGGCGAGCCGCTGCCCGTCCGGGGTGCTGAGGCTCGCGTCGAGCTCGATCGCGGGCACGAGCACGAAGCGGCGGCGCAGCAGCTGCTCGTGCGGCAGGACGATCCGCTCGTGGTGCAGCTCGAGATCGCCGAGCATCAGGATGTCGACGTCGATCACGCGCGGGGAGTGCCTCGGCGCGACGCCGGCGCGGCCGAGCTCGCGCTCGAGCCGCTTCATCGCGTCGAGCAGCGCGAGCGGCTCGTGCGCGGTCCTGACCAGCAGGCAGGCGTTGAGAAAGCTGCGCTGGCCGAGGATCTCCCCGACCGGGTCCGTGTCGTAGACGCTCGAGCCGGCGATCGCCTCCACGCCGGCGCCGGGCAGCGCCTCGACTGCGGCCTGGAGGTTGGCGCGCCGCTCGCCGACGTTCGAGCCGAGCCCGAGCAGCCCCGTCCGCGTCACTCGCCCGGCTCGCGCCAGACCTCGACCGAGACCTCCTCGACCGGCAGCGGGATCGGCGGCTCCGGCTTCGCGGCCTTCACCCACACGCCCTCGAGCTCGTAGTCGACGATCAGGCGGTCGGCGATGCTGCTGCACAGCCGCTCGAGCGTGCGGTGCGAGCGCTGCTGGGCGACGAGCGTGACGAGCTGACAGACCTCGGCGTAGTCGACCGTGTCCTCGATCCGGTCGGTCGCGGTCGCGTCGCTCTCGCCGAGCTCGAGCCGCAGGTCGAGCACGAGCCGCTGGCCGACCTCGCGCTCGGCGGAGCTGACGCCGTGGTGGGTGTAGATCGAGAGGCCGCTGATCTCGATCGTCACCGATTCGAGCGTGCCGTCGTCCTCCTCTTCCTCCTCGAATTCGTGCTCGACCTCCTGCTCCTGCTCGAGCTGGGCTTCGCGCTCGCGGTCGAGCTGCTCGCCGCCTTCGGCGTCGTCGTCGGGACCATCGGCCTCGCCGTGAGGGCCTTCGGGCTCGGCGCCGCCACGGCCTTTAGGCTCGGCGCCGCCACGGCCTTCGGCCTCGCCGTGGGCATCGCCGTCGGCCCTGCTGCCGCCGAAACCGGCCTCAGCGCCCGCGCCGGCGGACGCCTCCTCGGCCTCCTCCTCCTCGCTCAGAGCGTCCTGACCGGGCTCGCGCTCCCGCTCGTGCTCGTCCATTGAAGGCCCAACGTAGCAGCCGCGGCCGCGAGCGCATCGCGCAGCGGCGCGACGTCGTGGACCCGGAAGACGCTCGCGCCGCGCTCGAGCGCAAGCACGTTCGTCGCGATCGTGCCAGGCAGCCGATGCGAGGCGTCGACCGGCTGCTCGCTGCCGGCGGCGTCGGCGGCGATCCGGCCGAGGAAGCTCTTGCGCGAGGTGCCGACGACGATCGGCCGTCCGAGCGCAGCGAGCTCGTCCAGCCTGCGCAGCAGCGTGAGGTTGTGGTCAGCGGTCTTGCCGAAGCCGATCCCCGGATCGAGCAGCAGCCGCTCCTCGGCGATGCCCTCCTTCACGGCGAAGCGCAGCCGCTCCTCGAGGAAGGTCTTCACCTCGCTTACGACGTCTTGATATCGAGGCCCGCCCACCCCACCTGCTCCGCCTTTCCCGTCTGCGCCCTGCTGCATCGTGCGCGGCTCGCCGAGCATGTGCATGAGGCAGCAGCACGCTCCGGAGCCCGCGACGAGAGCGGCCATCTCCGGATCTCCGCGCAGGGCGGTGACGTCGTTGACGAGGCTCGCCCCGGCGGCGAGCGCCTTGCTCGCGACGGCCGCCTTCGAGGTGTCGATCGAGATCTCGACTCCCTGAGGCAGCTTCTCGCGCAGGCCCGCGACGACGGGCAGCACCCGCCCCAGCTCCTGATCGAGGCTGACCGGCTCCGCGCCCGGACGCGTCGATTCGCCCCCGACGTCGACGATCGCCGCGCCCTCGGCGGCGAGCTGCAGCCCGCGCTCGACCGCCGCACCCGCGTCGAGATAGCGCCCGCCGTCCGAGAACGAGTCGGGCGTCACGTTGAGGATCCCCATCAGGCGGTAGGAGCCCATGAGGCGGGAGCCGGGCGGGAGGCCCAGCTTGGGCGAGGACGAGCCGGGCGAGACGTTCAGCTCAGGCGAGGACGTTCGGGAGCGATTCCGCGCATGTCCGCGGTGCCGCCGGCAAGCCCTGGGCGCGGAATCGGACGTGGCACTTCGCGGCCGGGCCTGCCCGCGGGAGAGGGCGGCGGCGCGGGCAGTTCGGGCAGCGGCTGCTCCTCCGGGCCGAAGACCTCCTCCTCGCTCTTGCCCGACAGCAGCGCCTCGAACTCGGACTTCTCGATCGTCTCCCGCTTCACGAGGATCTGCGAGATCGTGTCGAGCGAGTCGCGGTGGTCGGACAGGATCTCGCGCGCGCGTTGGTGCGCCGATTCGACGATCCTCAGCACCTCGTCGTCTATCTCCCGCGCGATCTCGTCCGAGTAGTCCGGCTCGGTCGAGAACTCGCGGCCGAGGAACGGCTGACTGTGGTCGTGGCCGAACACGCGCGGGCCGAGCTTCTCGCTCATGCCGAAGCGCATCACCATCTGCTTCGCGGTCTGGGTGACCTTCTCGAGGTCGTTCGAGGCGCCGGTCGTGATCTCGCCGAAGACGATCTCCTCCGCCGCCCTGCCGCCGAGCGTCATCGCCATCGTGTCGTTCAGCTCCGCCCTCGTCGTGAGGAAGCGGTCTTCCTGAGGCAGCGAGATCGTGTAGCCGAGCGCCTGGCCGCGCGAGATCACGGAGATCTTGTGGACCGGGTCGGCGTACTCGAGGTAGTGCCCGACGATCGCGTGGCCCATCTCGTGGTAGGCGGTGATCAGGCGCTCCTTCTCGCTCATCACCCTCGTCTTCTTCTCGGGGCCGGCGATCACCCTCATGATCCCCTCCTCGAGCTCTTCCTGGCCGATCTCGCGGCGGCCGGTGCGCGCGGAGAGCAGCGCCGCCTCGTTGATGAGGTTCGAGAGGTCCGCGCCGGTGAAGCCCGGCGTCTGGCCCGCGAGCGCGTCGACGTCGATGTCCTTCGCGAGCGGCTTGCCGCGCGTGTGGACCTCGAGGATCTTCGCCCTGCCCTTGCGGTCAGGCCGGTCGACGGCGATCTGGCGGTCGAAGCGCCCTGGGCGCAGCAGCGCCGGGTCGAGGATGTCCGGGCGGTTCGTCGCGGCGATCATGATGATGTTGTCCTTCGCCTCGAAGCCGTCCATCTCGACCAGCAGCTGGTTGAGCGTCTGCTCGCGCTCGTCGTGGCCGCCGCCGAGCCCCGCGCCACGGTGTCGGCCGACCGCGTCGATCTCGTCCCTGAAGATGATGCAGGGGCTGTTCTGCTTCGCCTGCTCGAACAGGTCCCGCACGCGCGAGGCGCCGACGCCGACGAACATCTCGACGAAGTCTGAGCCTGAGATCGAGAAGAACGGCACGCCCGCCTCGCCTGCGACCGCGCGCGCGAGCAGCGTCTTGCCGGTTCCCGGCGGGCCGTAGAGCAAGACGCCGGTGGGAATGCGCGCGCCGAGCGCCTGGAACTTCTTCGGGTTCTCGAGGAACTCCTTGATCTCGTGCAGCTCCTCGACCGCCTCGTCGACGCCCGCGACATCCCTGAAGGTGATCTTCGGCGAGTCCGCCGAGAGCCGCTTCGCGCGCGACTTGCCGAAGCTCATGACGCGCGAGCCGCCGCCCTGGACCTGGTTCATGATGAACAGCCAGAAGCCGAGGAACAGCGCGACCGGGAGGATATATCCCAGCAGCGAGAGCCAGATGCTGCTTTTGTCGGTTTCGACGTCGAAGTGCACGCCGCTCTTGGTCAGCTGTTCGATCAGCTTCGGCGCTGCGGATGGCACGTATCCGACTTCGTATTTCTGGTTGTTCTTCAGCGTGACTTCGACCGCGTTGCCTTTCTGTTTGAGCTCCGCGTACTTCACGTTGCCGTTCGGGATGTCTTCCGATACGAGCGTCTGATAGGTGTGCTGCGGTTCGGTTGGATGGCTCGGAGCGATCAGCTTCGAGGCGAAGAACGCGAGCACGACGACGATCAGGATCGGGAACGCAGCGCTCTTGAAGAAACGGCTCATGGCGGTGTCTGTCCAGGTTCCGGCAGGCGCTTGGGCGCAAGCACGCCAGTGGTTCAGCCTACCACGGGCCCTGTCGAGGCCCCGAGGCTAGGGCCTACCAGGATAGGCCCTTCAGTGCCCCTCCAGGACCGCGACGAAGGGCAGGTTGCGGAAGCGCTCGCCGTGGTCGAGGCCGTAGCCGACGACGAATCGATCGGGGATCTCGAAGCCGACGTAGCGCATCGGCAGCTGCACCTTGCGGCGTTCGGGCTTGTTCAACAGCGCGCAGACCTCGAGCGAGCGGGGTCCGCGAGAGCCGAGGTTGCGCATCAGGTACTGCAGCGTGAGGCCCGAGTCGACGATGTCCTCGACGATCAGGACGTCTCTGTCTTCGATCGCGGCGTCGAGGTCCTTGAGGATCCGCACGACCCCCGAGGAGTCGGTCGCCGAGCCGTAGGAGGCGACGGCCATGAAGTCGACCTGGACGGGCACCTCGATCGCGCGCATCAGGTCGGAGATGAAGAACACCGCCCCCTTCAGCACGCCGACGAGCAGCGGCGCGCAGCCGGCATAGTCGCGCGAGATCTCCGCCCCGAGCTCGGCGACGCGCCGGCGCAGGTCGTGCTCGGGGACGATCACCTCCCCGACTCCCGGCTCGCCCTCCTTTGGCCTGCGATCCGTGCGCGCCGGCACGGTGCTCTGCTGGACCGCCACCTCGACCAGTCTATAGGGGGTCGGTGTCCGGCGGTGATGGGCGGCCGTTGATCTGGTGACGGCGGCCGCGGATCGACGGGACGGGGACTGCGGATCGCTGCGATGGCGGCCCGCAGGATCGACGGGACCGGCCTGTCAGGAAGCGCGCGCGGTCCGCGGCGGCAGCTTCACCATCCTCAGCCTGCCGTCCTCGATCACCGCGCCGGCGAGGCCGCCGACGTGCAGCTCGGCTCTGCCGCCCCGCCGCGCGAGCTGCAGCAGCTCGGCGACCCGCTCGCCCGCCTTCGGTACGAGCACGCCGGCGGCGCGCTCGGCGAGGCGCACGACGACGAGACGCGCGAGCGCCGGCGGCAGCGCGGCGAGGCGCTCGATCGCGATCCCCTCCTCGCCATCCAGCTCGGCCTCGACGAGGCCGTCGAGCAGCTGCGTCTCCTCGCGCAGCAGCTCCGCGGTGCGCAGCACGTTCGCCTCCGCGGCCGGATGCACCTCGCGCAGCGCCGGCAGGAGTCGGTGGCGCACGCGGTTGCGGGCGTAGCGATCGCTGAGGTTGCTCTCGTCCTCGCGCCAGGGCAGGTCTCGCGCGCGGCAGTACTCCGCGGTCTGCTCGCGGGTGAGGTTGAGCAGCGGGCGCACGATCCTGCCGTCGCTCTCGCTCATGCCGAGCAGCGCCCGCCGCCCGGGCGAGGCAGCGAGGCGGTAGAGGATCGTCTCGACCTGGTCGGAGGCGGTGTGGCCGACCGCGATCAGGGCGGGGCGCACACGGTCGATGGCGGTGGCGGGGTGCACACGGTCGATGGCGGTGATGGGGCGCTCGCGGTCGATCGTCGCATCGAGGCGCTCGGCGATCCGCTCCGCCGCCTCGTAGCGAAGCTCGCGCGCCCACGCCTGCAGGTTGCCGCTGGCCGGCGCGCCACCGTCCTCCTGGGCGTCGACGACCTCGAGCCTCACACCCAACCGCTCGCAGAGGGCGGCGCAGTGGCGCTCGTCCTGCTTCGCCTCCGCTCGCAGGCCGTAGTTCACATGCAGCGCCGTCACGGCGCCCTGCCCGCAGAGACGCACGGCGAGATCGAGCAGGCAGACCGAGTCCCGGCCGCCGGAGAGCATCGCGACGACCGGGCGCTCGCGCGTCAGCAGTCCGCGTGCGCGGACCCGCTCGAGCACGCGCTCGGCGATGCCCTCGCCCGACGCCTCTGCTTCGTGCGCTCGCGCCAGGGCGGACTCGTGCCCCCGCGTCCGCTCGGCCTCGCCACCGGCGGCTTGCTCACTCATCTCTGTGCGCCGCCTGGAAGAGCTCGGTCGGCTCCGAGAAGCCCTTCAGGCCGACCTCCCCGATCCGCTCGAAGGCGATCCCGTCCGCGCCGCCCGCGGCGTCGACGACCGCCCTCGTGACGAGCACCTCTCCGCCTGCGGCGCGCGCGACGACGCGCGCGGCCTGGTTCACCTCGCGGCCGTAGTAGTCGCCGTCCCTGTAGAGCGCGTCGCCGTGGTGGAGGCCGATCCGCGGCGGCGGCACGTCGCCGGCGAGCTCGCCCCGGCGGCGCGCGAAGCCGACCGCCCAGTCGAGCAGCGCGACCGGGTCCGCGCCCACGATCATCACCTCGTCGCCGAGCGTCTTGATCACGCGTGCGTCCGCGGGCAGGCTGAGCGAGACCGCCTCGACGAAGCGTTCGACCGCGTGCACGGCCTGCTCGTCGCCGTGCTCCTCGGTGAGGCGCGTATAGCCGGCGAGGTCGGCGAAGGCGATCGCGACGCGCATCCGGCCCTCCTCCGGCACCTCGCCGTCGAGGTCGGCCTCGATGTGGCCGATCACGTCCTGCTCGACGAAGTGGGAGAGCATCCGCGCGTGGAAGTAGTTCATCAACGGCACGACGAAGGGGAGCAGGTCGCGCGTAAGCGCCTCCATCTCCTCGGCGACCTCGACTCCTGGGACCCCCGCGCGCATCAGCGGCTCGTGGACGTAGATGTGGAAGAGGCGCACCTCGGCGTCCGCGATCTGGGCGATCTGCTGGGCATAGACGCGCGCGAGCTGCAGCAGCACCGGCAGCGGCAGCCCGGCGGCGAGGATCTCCGCGACGTACTTCAGCATCTGCAGGTCCTGATCGGAGAAGGAGTCGACCGAGAGCGTGCTCGTGCCCATCGCCGCGTAGATGCGTTCGATCAGCTCCGCGCTGAGGCCGCTGACGCGCGCGACCTCCGACAGCGAGTGCGTGCTTGGCGAGCTTGGCAGCAGTTCGTCGAGGTAGCCGAACACGAGCCTGCCGCTCTGGCTCGCGTCCCTGATCTGGGCGGTCGTGTAGCCGCGCTCGCGCAGGCGCGCGACGATCCGCACGTGCGAGGCGGCGGCCGGCGTCCAGGCGCCGTCGTACTGGGGCACGAGCCCGTCCCTCACCCACCGCCTCACGGTCGCGGCCGAGACACCCGCGCGCTCGGCGACCTGCGCGAGCGTCAGCTCGCCTTCGGCGCCCGCCGCTGCGACCGGCTGGCCGCGCGTCGCCATCTCAGACCGCCAGGTGTGGGTACTTGGCCGCGACGAGCGCCCTGTAGCGCGGAAACACGGGCCTCGTGATCGGCAGCAGCGCAAGCGCCGCCCTCACGTCGCCGCCCGCCTTGATCCGCCGCCGCGCGATCGCGAGCGGCACGTTCTCGCGGCCCTGGAAGTAGCGGTTTGCGACCTCCGAGGTCATCTTCATCCTCACCTTCGGCTGCCAGTCGACTTCGTCCGTCCACCGCCAATGGAGGTTCGTGCGCTCCTCGCCGCGTCGGGCCCTGATGTTGACGACGAGGTCGAGGTCCTCGAACTCGAACCGCTGCGGGACGTCGGCGTCGCGCAGCCGCGGTCCCATCTCGGGGTCCTCGCTCATCATCGTGAAGATCGCGTCCATCACCTCGCGCAACTCGGCCGCCGACCTGAAGGGCGTAGCCATCGCTCGCAGTCTAGAGTCGCCCGCCGGCATGATCGCCACCGCAACGACCGCCATCCACCTGCGGCCGACCGCGCCGCTCGCCGAGCGCGTGCTGCTCCCGGGCGACCCTGGCAGGGCGCTCGCGCTCGCCCAGGTGCTGATCGAGCAGCCGCGGATGTTCAACCACCATCGCGGGCTCTGGGGCTACAGCGGGCCTGCCGTCGCCGACGGACAGGAGCTCACGATCCAGAGCACGGGCATGGGCGGGCCCTCCGCAGCGATCGTGTTCGAGGAGCTGATCGCGCTCGGCGCGAGGCGGGCGATCCGCGTCGGCACCTGCGGCGCGCTCGCCCCCGACCTCACGCTGGGAGACCTCGTGCTCGCCACCGAGGCGATCGCAGGCGACGGCGCGAGCAGGGCGCTAGGCGCCGGCGAGCGCGTGAGCGCCGACCCGCGCCTCGTGAGCGCGCTCGCAGGCGCCGCGCGCCCTGCACGCAGCGGGGCGGTGCTGAGCACCGACCTCTTCTACGACCCCGCATCGCGCGGAGCAGCAAGCTCGCGCGCCGACGGCACGGTCGTTGACGGCGCGGTCGCAATCGAGATGGAGTCCGCGACCCTGTTCGCGCTTGGCGTCCGTTACGAGGTCGCGGTCGGATGCCTGCTTGCGGTCTCCGACGTCTTTCCCGAGCCGGGGGTGCGGCGGCGGATCGCCGACGACGCGCTGCTCGCGGCCGCCGAGCGGATGGGCGCGGCCGCGGTCGCGGCGCTCGCCAGCTAATCTCGGCGGCATGGTTGCTGTAGCGTGCATAACCTCGTCGGCCCCTCTTAACAAGCACTAATGGTCTTGCTAAGATGCGGCTTGGCCCTCTCAGCCATCCCCGTCGCCGCCTAAGCTAGACGAACAGCGTTACGTGCCTTAAAGTTCTACACGGAGCAATCCGGGTCTCTATCCAAGGAGAACAATGGCCAAGACCGCCTACACCAGCCGTGGCGTACCGGCAAACACGCCGTCAGCAAGTCCTTCGACGGCACCTACGCCCGTGGCCCATCCTCCGGCACGGTCGTACGAATCTATCGCTTCGCGCCCGACTCCGCCGCTCTACCCGGTCAGTCGCCCCGTAGTGCGTCAAGGCGTAAGGCGTGACAGCTGACGAATCACCGCAGCAAACGGCAGAAGGAGACACGAGTGGCGATGCGCCAGCCGCTGCTCTCGACGCCGCCGCTGACTCATCGATTAATGAAGCAAACCAGGGAGCGACGAAGCCTGTCCCTGGTGCGGAGGTCATTCAGGCAGTGGAGAACGCAGTCGGCTGCCGAGTAATTGTCTACCACAGCGCGAGCGCGTCGCTGGACACCTGGGATCTCCGTCCCCTGCATAGCCTCCTTGAGGCAATGGGAAAGCAGAATAGGGCCGCGCTCATCATCCAAAGTCCTGGCGGAAGCGCTGATGCAGCTCACGCGCTCTCATCACTTCTGAACGACTACATTCGTGAGCTTCATATTTACATTGTGAGCTACGCGGCGAGCGCCGCAACGATATTGACACTCGCTGCTAACAAGATCTGGATGGGACCCGGCTCCGAGCTGAGCCCCGTTGATCCACAGGTCCCAATCGATCCACGCATGCTCGTGCCAACTGCGGCGCCCAAACAGACCGAGGAAGCTACACCGGCCGGAGAGCCTGTCCACATTCCGGCACATGTCATTAGGGACTTCCTCGAGCTAACCGGTGTTATGGACGCCGCTGACGGAGCATACCCACGACAGAAGATCCACCCAGAGCGCTTGGAGGGCTTGTTTGAGCCACTAAATCCCTGGATTCTCGGGTGGTACGAGCGTGCAGATAAGGTTTCGCGCCTCTATACACGAGATGCGCTTGTGAACCACCTTCTACGTGTGCAGCGAAGTGACTTGTCGCCTTTGGAGCGGGGGAAGCTTGCCGACGAGATCACACACAGCTTGCTCGACCATTACGCATCGCATGAGACAGGCATCCAGCGGACAGAGGCCCGCCGAATCGGTATACCGGTGACCGACTGTCCACCTCAAGTATGGATGAAGCTACAACAGCAACGAGACTGGTACGACGAGGTAATCCAAAGGCAGAACGTAGGGCGCATCCTCGAGACGCGAGACGGCGTTCATGTTATCCCCGCTCGTCCCGAGCGGATATGCCCGCATTGTCAGGAAGTTCACGAAGTGCAGGGGCGAATTAGAGATTTTAAGTATTGCCCATCATGCGGTAACGCATTCGAGCGGCAATGCAAACAGTGCGGTAGGTCGCTGCGTCCTGGATGGGGATTCTGTCCGGAGTGCGGAGCCGCAGCCTCTGAGTCACCCGAGCACAACGCGACGAATGCCGACGTGCAGACAGCGCAACCAGTTGACCATCATCCCCAGCAACACCAGCGCGCTTGAACAGCGCTTTCCGCGAGCCAGGCTCAGCTGAGCCTACGCGGCGTCATACGTCCGTGCCTTTCGCCCGCGGCGGCGTTCCGTCCGTCGGCCTGCGCGCGGACCTCGATCTCGACGTCGCGCCGGTTGAGGCCGCCGACTTCGACCTGCGCGCCGCGCTCGACACCGTCTTCGATGCCTGCTCTCCCGAGTCGGGGGGCATTCCCGAGGTGCGCGTCGTACCAGAGGCGGGCGCAGTCGTGGGGCGCGAGGCGAGGTCGTCGACCTTTGCGACGATCGCCTGCAGCTGGCCCTCGATCGCGCCGAGGCGCTGAGCGGTGCCGCGGTCGAGGCGCGCGACGCCGTCCTCGATCCCCTCGATCCGCTGCGAGAGCGAGCGCAGGCGACGCGTGAGCCGTTCGATGTCGGCCGCCGAGGGCAGGTTGAGCGCTCCCATCGCGAGCTCCTGCGCCTGGGCGGCCTTCTCGCGCGCGTCGAACGCCTTGCCGATCGCGCCGCTGATCACGGGGTTGTCGAGCAGGTCCGTGAGCGCCTTCCCGAGCCTGTCCTCGGCCCCGTTTGCGATCCGGTCGCGGAGGCCCGCGAGGCTGGGTTGGTCTTCGCTCATCTCAGTTGCTCCTCGTGTCGCTTCAAGCCAAGGCGGGGATGGGCTGGGAACGGGCTGCGTCCGCTCGGGACGGTCCGCGTCCTCATCCTCAGGGCGTGCAGAGCAGGATACGGTGCGCATGTGCCATCCCGCTTCTACCCCTTCGTGCAGCTCGAGATTCCCTTCGAGCTGGGGCCGCCCGACGGGCGTTGGATGGTGCGCGAGCCGGGCGCCGGCCGCGTGCAGCGCGTGATCGTGCTCGAGACCGTGCAGGCGCGGCGAGCCGACCGCGTCCCCTCAGCGCGACGGCGGCCGCTTCGGCGGCGCTTGCACCGTGCGGGCAGGGTTAGCGCCGCGCGGCCCCGAGCAGCCGCCACTCCGGCGGGGGAGCTGGCCGAGCCGCCGGCGGTGCCCGTCGCGCGCGTCACCGTCGTCCACTCGCAGCCGATCGAGCAGGAGGAGGCCGCGCGCGCCTGGCTTCACCGCCTCGACGCCGAGCAGGAGGCGGAGATCGCGTTCGCGGCGCTGAACAGGCTGCTCGCCGCGCACAGGCTCGCGGCCGCCGACCCCTACGCCCGCGAGGTGGCTCCCGCCCAGGCGCTTGCGATCAGAGCTGGCTTCGGCGGCGGCGAGCAGGTCGCGCAGGGACGCTGGCTGCAGGCGCGCGAGCTGACGCTGCCGCGTACACCAAGCCGGGGACGTCGCCGCAGGGCGGCGATCCTCGGCTCGCAGGAGCGGCTCGCGCGCCTGCTCGCGTCCGAGCAGAGCGCGCTGCTCTGCGAGGAGCTCGCGCTGCGCGCGCGGCTCGATCTCGACGGCGGGCGCCCCGCCCACGCCGCGAGCGAGCTCGAGCGGGCGCTCGCGACGGCGCTCGTCGAGCTGGAGGGCGAGCCCGGCCTCGACATGCCACGTCGCCTCGCCGAGCTGCGCGAGCTTCACGCCGGCGTGCGGCAGGTCGCCGAGTGGCTGCTGCCCGCATTCGCCGCGGACGCGAGCACGGCAGATGCCGACCTGGCCGTGATCTCTGACGCTCTGCAGCGATTGGAGGCCGCGCTGCGCGCGCGTGCAAGCGCGATCGCCTGGCGCTGAGGGGGGCGCGCTGCGCGCACGCGTGTGCGCGATCGCCTGGCGCCGCGGGGGCGCCCCGACGCGTGCACGCGCGATCGCCTGGCGCTGCAGTCACCTGACGCTGAGGGAGAAGCGTCAGCCGATCGGCCGTCCGCCCACCGCCCGCGGCGCGCGGCCCACCGCGAGGTCCCCCTGCAGGAAGTCCTCGATCTCCTCCGCCGGCAACGGCCTCGCGTAGAGGAAGCCCTGGCCGCGGTCGCAGCGCTCGCGCCGCAGCAGCTCGAGCTGCGCGGGGTCCTCGATCCCCTCCGCGATCGTTTCGAGCTCGAGCATCTTGCCGAGGCGCACGAGCGTGTGGATGAGGGCGGCGGCCTCCTTCGAGCTGGCGAGCCCCGCGATGAAGGAGCGGTCGATCTTCAGCGCGTCGACGGGGAACTGGCGCAGGTAGGCGAGCGAGCTGTAGCCGGTGCCGAAGTCGTCGACCGCGATCCGCACGCCGATCTCCTTCAGCGCTCGCAGCCGGCCCGCGATCAGCGGGGCGTCCTTCATGATCGCCGTCTCGGTCACCTCGAGCGTGAGCGCCGCCGGCTGCAGGCCGCTGCCCTCCAGCGCGTCGCGCACCTCCGCGACGACGTTCTCCCTTTCGATCTGGCGGGCGGAGACGTTCACCGCGACGCCGACGTCGTGCCCGTGCCGGCGCCAGCTCGCGGCGTGCCCGCAGGCGCGCTCGAGCACGCGACGACCGATCGGCACGATCAGGCCGCTCTGCTCGGCGACGGGCACGAACTCGCCCGGCATCACGAGGCCGCGCCGGGGGTGACGCCAGCGCAGCAGCGCCTCGACGCTCACGGTGCGCCCGCTGAGCAGGTCGAAGATCGGCTGGTAGACGATCTCGAGCTGGTCGCCGTCGAGCGCCTCGCCGAGGTCCATCTCGAGCGTCATCCGATCCTGGACCGCGGTGTGCATCCGCGACTCGAACAGCGCGTAGCGGTCGCCGCCGGCGGCCTTCGCCTCGTTCGCCGCGAGCTCGGCGTCGCGCAGCAGCTCCGAGGCGCTCTCGCGTGGCCCGACGGCGACGCCGACGCTCGCGGTCACCGCGAGTTGGCGCCCCGGCGCGGCTGCGATCTCGTAGGGCACGCGCAGCAGCTCGAGCAGTCGCTCGGCGACGAGCTCAGGACCGGCGTCGAGGTGCGCCGACTCGACGAGCACGACGAACTCGTCGGCGCCGAGCCGCGCGCAGGAGTCGGTTGCGCGGATCGCGCTCTGCAGGCGCTGCGCGACGGTCCGCAGCACGGCGTCGCCGGCGGCGTGCCCGAAGCTGTCGTTCACGTGCTTGAAGCGGTCGAGAGCGATGCAGACGGCCGCGATCGGCGCGCTTTCGCGCGTGCCGCGCGCGAGCATCTGCTGCGCGCGGTCGAGCGCGAGCACCCGGTTCGGCAGGCCGGTGAGCGCGTCGTGCAGCGCCTGGTGGCGCAGCTCTCCGGTCCTGCGCGCGACCAGTACGAGCGCGCGACGCCGCGCGCGCAGCAGCACGAGCGCGAGCGCGCAGACGAGGCCGGTGATCGTCGCGCCGATGAGGAAGGCGACGATGCCCTGCACGTCGGCGGAGGTGCCGGTCGGCAGGCCGCTGCCCGCGGCCGCGAGGGCCCAATCGCTCTCGCCAGGGATGCTGCGTCGTTCTCGGAACGGCCCCTGCCTGGCGACGCCGGCGCGTCCGACGAGCTGGACGCCGCCGCCTGGGTTGCGGTAGTAGAGCGTGAGCCTGAGGTCGGGATGCGCCCTCAGCGCCGTCTGCAGCGCCGTCGGCGCGTCGAATGAGGTCCACACCCAGGCGATCACGGCCGCGCGGCGCTGCGCGACCGTCGCGACGTGCGCGCCCCGGCGGTAGACGGCCGCGCCGAGGAACACGCTGCCAAGCGCCGGCGGCGCCGCGAGCAGCCTGCCCGTGTCCGTCTCCTGCTGCAGCTCGCGCACCGCTCCGCGCAGCGCCGAGGTGCACCAGTCCGCGTGCGTCGCCGCCTCGATCAGCGGGTTCGCGCCGATCTGCGAGGCGATCGGGGACACGCCCGCGGAGAGCAGGCAGTAGTGGGATCGGCGGCCGGGGGGATAGATGCTCACGGTGCCACCGGAGAAGCGCATGAAGGCCGGGTCGGACGACCTGCGACGCTGGAACGCGGCCAGTTCGCGCGCAGGCACGCGCGAGACGACGCCCGTCGCGGCGTCGCCGCTCTGCCGCGCGCGTCCTTCCAGCGCCGTATACCACTCGCCAAGCCCCGTCGTCGTCAGATGCGGCTGCATCTCGACGAGCGCCCTGATCGTCGCGATGTAGTCGTCGTTGCGTCTGAGCTCGGTCCCGAGCGTCGCGGTCACGTCGGAGAAGGTCGCCCTGAAGCTCGCGCGTTCGTGGTCGCGCACGCTCGAGCGCCACAGCAGCCCGGCGCCGAGCGAGACGGCGAGCCCTGAGAGGAGCAGCACCCCCGCGGGCAGCAGCGATGTACGCAAGCGAGTGAGCTGGCGCTTCGAGGGCGAGCGGGCAGGGCTGGAGTCACCGGGCTCCGGCATCGTTCTTCTCATCGAACATTTGGGCGCTGAACTGAAGGAGCTAAAGCCGTCCATCCGAGGCGCCGAATCAATTCGAAGCGATGGACGAGCACGGCATG
>JBAIYK010000140.1:0-18091 GCA_037915935.1 Solirubrobacterales bacterium
TCGCGCGCGCCCTGCGCACGGCGGTGACGTTCCCGATCGTCGTCTACCAGCGTGTGATCTCGCCCGCGCTGCCGCGGCGCTGCAAGTACGAGCCCACCTGCTCGCGCTACGCGGTGGAAGCCGTGGGCGCCTACGGGGTGCTCCGCGGGATCGTCCTCGCGGCCTGGCGCCTGCTCAGGTGCAACCCGTGGAGCTATGGCGGGTACGATCCGGTCGAGGCGCAGAAGCTCTTCAGGACCGGACGGGATGCCTCCTGAGATCTCCACTGCTCCGCGACCGGGGTGCAACGGCGGCGACCTGCAGCTGTGGCAACTGGAAACACGCCGTGAACACCATCACCGAAACGACCTGAGCACATCGTGATCCTCGCGAACGTCATCGAATCCGCATTCGGACCGCTGATCAAACTGTTCGAATCGATCATGGTGTTCATCCACGACAACATCGTCGGCGGCAGCTGGGGGCTCGCGATCGTCGGGTTGACGGCCGTCGTGCGCGCCGTGATGGTGCCGCTCACCGTGAAGCAGTTCCACTCGATGCAGCGCCTCCAGCAGCACATGCCGGAGATGAAGGAGATCCAGCAGAAGTACAAGGACGACAAGCAGCGCCAGCAGCAGGAGCTGATGAAGTTCTACCAGGAGAACAAAATCAATCCATTCGCCTCTTGCCTGCCGTTGCTGCTGCAGCTGCCCGTCTTCATCTCGCTGTTCTACATGCTGCGCACCGACCTGAAGAAGCACATCTGCGGCCACAGCCTCGTCGAACACTTCAACCTCCACCACCCGGCGAAAGCGGTCGCGAGCGCGGCCCACCTGCCCTCGAAATACCTCACGAACACGAGCTGCGAACAGGTCGCGCCGCACTCGGCAAAGTTCCTCTTCATCCCCGACGTCACGAACCACGCGACCGGCGTCGTGCTGATCGTGCTGCTGCTGCTCTACGTCGGCTCGCAGCTGGGGTCGACGCTGTTGATGAGCGCGACCGTCGACAAGAACCAGCGGCGGATGATGCTGCTGCTGCCGCTCGTGTTCGTGGTCTTCATCTTCAGGTTCCCGGCCGGGCTGCTCGTGTACTGGATCACGACGAACCTGTGGACGGTCGCCCAGCAGTACCTGATCAGGCGCCGGATCGGCCCCCCGCCGACCGCCGGCGGACCGCAGGCGAACGGGAAGGCGGGGAAGGCGACGCTCGAGCCGGCGATGGTCGCGAGCGGCCCGACGCCGACGCCGCCCCCGCCCCCGCGCAAGCGCAAGAAGCGCTCGGGGCGGCGCAGGTGAGCACTCGAGGAGAGGATCCGCGCGCCGCGATGACGGAGCTGCTCACGGCGATCGCCGACAGCAGCGGGCTCGAGGTCGCTGTCGCAGTCGAGCAGCTCGACGACGCGGTCGTCGGCCGGTTCGAGGGCGAGGGCGTGGGGCCCCTGATCGGCCGTCGCGGACAGACGATCGACGCGATCCAGCATCTCGCGCAGCGGATCGTCTTCAAAGAATCGCCCCCGGCCGCCCGCGCCGTGGTGGACGCGGACGGCTATCGCGAGCGGCGGGAGGAGGCCCTGCGCCGAGAGGCGGACGAGGCGGCGGTGGAAGCGCTGGAGCTCGGCGAGGCGATCGAGCTCGACGCGATGCCCGCCTCGGAGCGACGGGTCGTGCACGAGCACCTGCGCCTGCGCGGCGACGTCGCGACACACAGCGAGGGGGAGGAGCCGGAGCGGTTCCTCGTGATCTCGCCGCTCGCGGGCGAGGAATAGGGCTCGGCAGGAAGCGTTTCACGGGAAACGTGGCGGGCGACGTTTCACGGGAAACGGGTTTCTTCCGGTCGCGCACCTGAAAGCATCTGTGGCGGTGGACGAGATCGCCTGCGCGGTGCTCGACGGCCTCTGCGACCGTTATGCGCTCGCCCTAGACCAGCGCACACGGCTGCTGCGGCTGCTGCAGGCGCTCGCGGGCAACCCTCGCGCGCCCACCACGATCCGCGAGCCGCGCGAGATCGTCGACCTGCACCTCGCCGACTCGCTCGTCGGCCTCGAGGTCGAGCAGGTCCGATCCGCCACAAGCATCGCCGACCTCGGCAGCGGCGCCGGCTTCCCCGGCCTGCCGCTCGCAATAGCGCTGCCGAACACCAAGATCAGTCTGATCGAGAGTCAGAGACGCAAGCGCGACTTCCTCGTCGCAGAGATCGCCGCGAGCGAGATCGAGAACGCCGCGGTCGTCGGCGCCCGGGCCGAGGAGTGGACGGAGGGCCTTCAGAGCCAGGACGCGGTGGTCGCGCGCGCTCTCGCGCCCGCACCGGTCGTAGCCGAGTACGCCGCGCCCTTGCTGCGCCTCGGCGGCGCGCTCGTCGACTGGCGCGGTGGGCGCGACGATCGCGCCGAGCGGGCCGCCGTCGCGGCCGCGGCCGAGCTCGGGCTGCGCCTCGACCAAGTCCGCAAGGTTCATCCTTTCCCTCAGGCCAAGGAGCGGCATCTCTACGTCTACGTGAAGGTGAGCGAGACCCCTTCGCGCTTCCCCCGCCGTCCTGGGATCGCGCGCAAGCGCCCGCTCGGCTCTGTCGAGGACGACTGCACCCGCGCGGCAACCGACCGCGGCGGGCGCTAGCTTCCCAGGCGCATGGGCCGCATATACGCGATCGCAAACCAGAAGGGCGGCGTCGGCAAGACGACGACGGCCGTCAACGTCGGCGCCTGCATCGCCGAGGCCGGCCGCTCGACGCTCGTCGTCGACGCAGATCCACAGGCGAACGCGACCGTCGGCCTCGGCCTGCCGAGGGCGACCGAGCCGGGGCTCTACGACCTGCTCTCCGGCGATATCGAGGCGGCGGAGACGGTCGTCGAGACCCCGGTGACGGGCCTGCGGCTGATCCCTGCCGGCCCGGGGCTCGCGGGGGCGAACGTCGAGCTGCCGCGGATCGAGCGCTTCGAGCTGCGCCTGCGCGAGGCGCTTTCGCCGCTGAGAGATGACTTCGAGCACATCCTGATCGACTGTCCGCCTTCGCTCGGGCCGCTGACCGTCAGCGCGCTCGCCGCCGCCGACTCGGTCATCGTGCCCGTGCAGACGGAGTACTTCGCGCTCGAGGGCCTCGCCGGCCTGCTCGACACGCTTCAGCGCGTGCGGCGCGAGATCAACCCCCAGCTCGCGATCGCGGGCATGCTGCTGACGATGCACGACGCGCGCACGCGGCTTGGCAGGGACGTCGAGCAGGAGGTGCGCAGGCACTTTCCCCACCTCGTCTACGACACCGTGATACCGCGCAACGTGCGCGTCGGCGAGGCGCCGAGCTATGGGCTGCCGGTCACCCACCACGACCCCCACAGCGCCGGCGCGGAGGCGTACTTCGAGCTCGCGAAGGAGCTGCTCGTCGGGGGTGCGCGGTGACGCCGCCGAGGCGCGGGATGGGGCGCGGCCTCGACGCGATCCTCTCGGTCGCAGCATCCGAGGGCCACCACGAGGAGCTGCGCAACGTCCCCGTCGAGCTGATCTCCCCGAACTCGAGCCAGCCTCGGCGGCGCTTCGACGAGCAGCCGCTCGCCGCGCTCGCCGGCTCGCTGAAGGAGCGCGGCGTGCTGCAGCCGGTGCTCGTGCGCCCCCAGGTCGACGGCCGCTACGAGCTGATCGCCGGCGAGCGGCGCTGGCGGGCGGCGAAGATGGCCGGGCTGACGCAGATACCGGCGATCGTCAGGCGCCATGACGACGCGGCCTCGCTCGAGATAGCGCTCGTCGAGAACATGGTGCGAGAGGACCTGAACCCCGTCGAGGAGGCGCGCGCCTGCGCGGCGCTCGTCGAGGAGCTCGGCCTCACACGCGAGCAGGTCGGCAGCAGGATCGGTCGCAGCCGCGTCGCCGTGTCGAACCTCATCCGCCTGCTCGAGCTGCCCGACGAGGCGCTCGCGCTGATCGAGCAGGGCGCGCTCAGCGAGGGGCACGGCAGGGCGCTGCTGCTCGCCGATGACCACGCGGCGAGGCGGCAGCTCGCGCGGCAGGCGGCCGCAGACGAATGGTCGGTGCGCACGCTCGAAGCCCAGGCGCGGAGCAGGAACGGCCGCGAAGCCGGTCCGCCGGCCCGCGGTCGCCGCAGCAAGCCCGCTCCCCGTCATCCAGACCAGGAAGCGGCCTGCGCGCAGATCGCAGAGCTGCTCGAGGGCGCGACGGGGGCGGAGGTAAGAGTCCGCTGCGATCCCCACGGCCGCTATCGAGCCGAGATCGTCCTTGCCGGCGTCGAGGAGGCGCAGCAGCTCGCCGCGCGGCTACGCGCGCGCTAGCACGAGCGCGACGGCGAGCAGCACGAGCGCGGCCGAGGCCGCCTTCAGCGCCGCGTCCATCGGCGCCGCGAGCCGGGCCGCGTCGAGCCTCACGATCTCGCCGCCGGCGAGTCGCTGCTCTCCCTCGAGCGCGACGGTGCGGCGCCGCAATTCGCGAACTGGAGTGCTCAGGCGCCGTTGCGCGACGCTCAGCATGAAGCAGGCGCCGGCAGCGAGCAGGATCTCAGGGCGCAGCCGCTGCGAGCTCGCCCAGTATCCGACGAAGGCGGGGAACGCGCCCCAGGACGCCGCGAACCAGACGTCCGAGTGGAACCTGCCGCCGAACGACTCGAGGTTGTAGGCGAGCACTATGAACGCCCCAGCGAGCACGAGCGGCACGATCGTCGCGGAGACGGTGATCGCGCCGAGGGCGCCGATCGCGACCGCGCCGGCGAGCGCGACGCCCGCGAGCAGCGTCAGCGTCCGGTCGGAGAGCCTCGTCTGAAGCGGGCGGTCGTACAGCTCGTCGAGCGCGTGCGCGCAGACGCCGACGCCGAGGAAGAACGCCGCGATCGTCCAGGCGAGCCGGTCGAGGTGCAGCCGCGGCGCGACGGCCGCGCCGATCGCGACGTAGCTCAGGTGCCAGGCGGTGTAGGGCGGATGCAGCAGCGTGACGAAGTCGCGCCAGCCGCCAGGGCGCAGCGCATAGAACGCCGGTCGTCGCAGCGATCCGCCGGCCGCCATCCGATCAGCTTCCCATCGTCCGCTTCGCGCCCCACATCACGACGCCTCCGCCAAGGCTCATCGTCTGCACGTGCACGTTTTCGATACCCGCCTTCCGCCAGAGATCGACGATCGTCGGCAGCGGATGACGCGCATAGAAGTCGGGGATGCTGTGGGCGAGGAACCTGCCCGTCGTCGCCCACTCGCGCGAGACGACCCTGCCAAGCGTCGGCAGCCCGACGTTCACGTACAACCGCCAGAGCGCGTGCCAGGGCTGCCCGCCTGGCACCGCGAACTCGAGCGAGGCGATCCTGCCGCCGGGCTTCACGACGCGCGCGAGCTCCCGCATCGTCGCGCCCGGGTCCTCGACGTAGCGCAGCAGATAGGTGAACGTGAGGTGGTCGAACTCCTCATCGGCGAACGGCAGCCGCTCGGCTTCGCCCTGCACGAGCTTCAGACGCCTCGCAAGCCCGTCGTCTCGCGCGGCGCGCCTGGCCGCGCCCGCGAGCATCTCCGGGCTCTGATCGAGCCCGACCACCTCGCAGCCCCACCGCCGCACGAGCTCCGCGGCGACGAGGCCCGTGCCGGTCGCGACGTCTAGCACCCGCTGTCGAGGCTCCGCCTCGATCGCTGCGACCATCCGCCGCCGCCAGCGTGGATCCTGGCCGAAGCTCAGCGTCGCCCCGACGAGGTCGTAGCTGCGAGGCAGCGGCGCGAACAGCCGCCGCGCGTGCTCTTTGCGCGTGCTCGTGTCGATGCTCACGCGCCTGTGACGATACCGCTGAGCTGTTCAGCGCGCTGTTCTGGGCGATGTCCGGAATTCAAGACATCTATCCGAGGCCCCATGATGTCCGTAAATATGGACTTCAGTCATCTGCATGCTAATGTCTTGATATGAGGACGACCGTCCCATCAGACGAACCTCCTGGCAGGGCCTCGATTTCGAGCAAGCCATTCCGTCTCTACACGGCGGCATCGATAGGACCGGCGATCCGCGCCTACCGTGAAGAGGCCGGCCTGACACAGCAGCAGCTGGCCGATATCGCCGGCTTGCACAGGACCTACGTCTCCGCGCTCGAGCAGGGCAAGCAGACCCAGCAGCTGCGGCGCGTCCTGCGTCTGCTCAAGCTGCTCGGCGTGCGGGCAACGCTGCAGAAGGCCGACTGGTAAGTGGCCGACGCGCTTGCGATCTGGCTCAACGGCCTCCACGTCGCGGTCGTCGAGCGGGAGCGCAAGGGGCGGCTGCGGCTCCACTACACAGACGAGGCCCAAGAGACGTTCGAAGGTGGGACGCCGGTTCTCTCCCTCGATCTTCCGCTCACGGCTCGGAGCTACCCCAACGCGCGCGCGCGCGCGTTCCTCGATGGGCTGCTTCCCGAGGGTGAGCCCCGGCGGGTGATCGCCGAAGAGCTCGACCTTCCCGCCAGCGACGTCTTCGGCTTGCTCGCGATCCTCGGTCGCGACTGTGCCGGCGCCCTCGTGATCCAACCCGCCGACGATCCTCACCCCCAACCACCCTCGATCGCGTCGGCCGAGCCGCTCGGTGACGACGACCTCGCTCGGCTCGTCGCCAACCTCCGAAGCGCCCCCCTCGGCGCCGGTCGGACGGTTCGGCTCTCTCTCGCCGGCGTCCAGGAAAAGCTCTTGCTCACGCGCATGCCCGACGGACGTTGGGGCCGTCCTGTCGACGGTGCGCCGTCCACGCACATCCTCAAGCCTCAGATCAGCCGGTACCAGAACACCGTCGAGAACGAGGCCTTCTGCATGCGCATCGCAGCTCACCTCGGGCTCGACGTCGCGAAGGTCGAGACGATCGCGGTCGACGGACGGCCCGTGCTCGTAGTGGAGCGCTACGACCGTGCGACCGCGCCCGACGGCTCTGTCCGTCGCATCCACCAGGAGGACCTCTGCCAGGCGCTCGGCCTTCCACCCGCCCGCAAGTACGAGCAGGAGGGAGGCCCCTCGCTCGCGAGCACGGCGGAGCTCCTCCAAGGCGTCGCGAGCAGCGACGCGCCTCAGGTCTTTCTCCGCGCGCTCACGCTCAACGTCGCTCTCGGAAACTGCGACGCGCACGCGAAGAACTTCTCGCTCCTGCACACCGACGCCGGCGCGTTGCGGCTCGCCCCTCTCTACGACCTGATAGCTACGCGCTTCTATCCGGACGTCGACGACAAGCTCGCGATGTACGTCGACGGGGTGCAGAGGGCGGATCGGGTCACCCGCGAGCGCCTCGTGAAAGAGGCGGTCGCCTGGGGCATGCCGCGATCAGGGGTCGAAGAGGTCGCTGGTGATGTGATCGACCAGCTCCCTGCGGCGATCGAGGCCGCCGCCCAGGAGACACCTGGACTGCCCGACGCCCTCGTCGAGTTGGTGGGCAGCCGCGTGGAGGCGCTGGCCTCCAGCTGCGCCGGTTGACGAAGTCCGGTGGCTGGCGCTCCGGCCGCTCTGCACGCGATACGATGACGGACCGATGCGAGTGCGCCGCCGAGCGCGACTGCCCGGCAGAGGCCAGGATGGCGCTTCACCGGCGCAGAAGTGCACGACGGACACTCATGGCGGGCGATTAGCTCAGCTGGTTAGAGCGCTTCTCTGATAAGGAAGAGGTCCCTGGTTCGAGTCCAGGATCGCCCACTGAACTTCGCTGCGCGCAAACCATGGGCGCGCTGAGCCTGTAGGTGGGCAGGATTTCGCTACGGCTGTTGACTCGCAACTCGGCGATGGGGATGCGCAGCAGCGCCTTGGCTTGGTCGGGGTCGCCGTGGGCGATGCAAGCTGCGCATGGTCGTCCTGCTGCTCGTGGCTGCTGCTTGGATCGCGTCAGGGATGAGACTGCCATCGCGGTAGAGAGGCGAGCTGGTCGACGATCGCGGTCTCCAGCTTGTCCCTTCGGGAGCCGTTCGCCGTCGGGCAGGGCTTTGTCACGCTCCTGGACTTCACGATTTTGCCGCGAGCGCCCCTCGGACCTTGCTCGTGACCTCGATCCAGTCGGGCAGGGCCGGGTCGATGTAGCCCGCGAGAGTGAGCAGGTCTTCGTAGCGTTCAGCGGGAGCATGGCTCCAGACGCGCTGGTGGTGGGCGAGCCGGTTGCGGAAGACGTGCAGGCGTGAAAGCGGAGCCTCAACAGTCTCGCGCCGCCGGTCGGGCGCGTGCGGAAAGCCAGTAGCGAGATCAGGCCAGAGCCTAGTCAGCTTCTTGGTGATCAAGAAGCGCCAGAAGCCGAAGCTCAGCTCGCTGATCGTCTGTCCGTCGCTCGCACGCTTGCCCTTCTGCTTTACGCGCTCGCGGGCACCCCCGATGTCCAGATGCGCCCTGTCCGTCAGCTCTGCTGCCGGATCGTCAAGCCAGGACCCTGATCGCCCAAGTCGGCGATGGCGCGCGGCGAGCCGGTCATCGAGGGTGTTCCGCAACGCCACCTCCAGGTGACCCACCGGCTCCCAGAACGCGGCCGTGATCGCCGAATTCCAGCGATACATCTCGACGGCAGCCGCGAAATCGCCGTCGCAATACGCTATGTAGGTGCTTAGCCGCTCAGCGCTGAACAGCCGCTCGAGATCCGACGGCGAGAGATATGCGCGAGGGCTGGTCATCGGGGATCGCCTGCGCTACCATAAGAGACGAAGACCCCGGAACGGTCCCTGTGCAGCCTTCGGGCAGGCCACACCGCCGGGGTTTCGTTCGTTCTGACGCGACGCGGCTACGCGCTTGCGTCAAGCGGCCTCCGGCCGTCCGACAGCCACGCCAACGGCCGGGGCTGCGAGCAGGGTTTGGTTGCGCACCGAAAAGTTTCGCCCACTGCTCGGCAGGTGCGCAGACCGCGCGTGCCGGCTATTGCTTCGAGCCCCGCCCAGGCAGCCGATTCGCGATCCGTCCGAGCGGCTGGACGGACACCTGCAGAGCGTTGACGCTCGTGTCCAGGCGATCGAGTGAGTCGAGCATGCGGGCGAGCAGCTCGGCCAGCTTGTTGATGTCGCCTCCCAGCGTTTCGATCGTGTCAGGCAGGCGGGCGAGGTGCTGCTGGACTTCCACGAGCACCGGCATCGCCGCCTCGATCGTCGCCATTCGCTGCTCGATGATGGGAAGCAGCCGCGTCGACCGCTCCAGCTTGGCCAGATGCTCGTTGACTTCTGGCAAAGCGGCGGTGTCGCGACCGATCGCTGCGGTGTTGTCCTTCACGGCGTCCAACAGGGCGGTCTTGCGCGCGATCGCATCGAGCAGCTTCTTGAATTCGGGCAGCGGCTCGGCCGCGCCTGCGACCTGCTCGAGCTGTCCCGCAAGCGCTCGCAGCAGCTCCATCGATCTGCCGATGTCGGCGACGACGCCACGGATCTCCTCGAGGCTGCTCGTGTGCGCGGCCACCTGATCCAGTCGCTCGACGAGCGCTGGCAACGCCTGCACGGCATGTACGAGGTCAGCCGATCCCGATCGCAGTCCAAGCGGATCGAGCGAAGTCATCATGCGCTACCAGGGCGATCACTGCTGGCGGCAGACACAGTGCTCAGCACGATACTGGGCGCGCGTGGCCCCGGTGTGCGCCCCGCTGCGTAGTTTCCGCATAATCACGGTGGGCTTGACACCGATGCCCCGCAGGGCAGTGGCTCATAGGCTGGAAGCGATGCCAGGACGCAGCCTCCGCATAGGGCGCATCGCGGGCATCCCGGTAGGGATCAGCCCCTGGTGGCTGCTCGTCGTCGCGCTGATCACCTGGTCGCTCGGCGCCTCCTACTTCCCGGAAGAGATCGACGGCCTCGCGCCGGCGCTCGGCTACCTGCTCGGATTCGCGAGCGCGCTGCTGCTGTTCGCGAGCATCCTCGCTCATGAGCTCGGCCACGCGATCGTCGCCCGCCGCCACGGGATCGAGATCGAGGAGATCGATCTCTGGCTGCTCGGAGGCGTCTCGAAGATGCGCGGAGAGGCCCACGAGGCTCGCGACGAGCTTCGCTACGCGATCGCGGGACCGGCGGTGACCGCGGTGATCGTCGTCTGCTTCGGGATCGCCGCGCTGCTGCTGCCGGCCTCGACGCCGCAGGTCGTGAAGGCGCTCGTCGACTACCAGCTGATCGTGAACGCATTGATCCTCGGCTTCAACCTGATCCCGGCGTTTCCGCTCGACGGCGGGCGCGTGCTGCGCTCCGCGCTCTGGCGCCGCTGGGGCAGCCTCGACCGCGCGACGAGCACCGCGGCGTCGGTCGGCCGCTTCTTCGGCTACCTGTTGATCGGGCTCGGCGTGCTCGAGCTGCTCGCGGGCGGCGCGCAGGGCCTGTGGCTCTCGCTCGTCGGCGTCTTCATCGTCTTCGCCGCGGGCGCCCAGGCGATGAGCTCGAAGATCGAGGCGGCGCTCTCGGGCGTGAGCGCAGGCGAGCTCGCCTCGACCCCCGTCGTGAGCGTGGAGGCGACGCTGTCGGTCGCGCAGGCGGCGAGCGGGTACTTCCTGCCCTACCGCTATACCGCGTTCCCGGTGATCGACGACGACGGTCGCGCGATCGGCCTGCTCACCGTCCCGGCCGTCGAGCGGCTGCCCGATCGGGAGCGCGGACGCACGTCGGTCGCCGAGATAGCGATCAGCGATCCCGAGCTGTTCGTGCGCCCCGAGGAGGACGTCGCGACGCTGCTCACCCGCAGCGCGTTCGCGCGCGTCGGACGTGCGGTCGTGATCGACGAGCGGCGGCGCCCGGTCGGGCTGCTCTCGGTCACCGACGTCGAACGGACGCTGCGCGCGAGCAACCTGGCGGGCGGCGGGCGGCGGCCTGGCCCCGGCGCGGATGGCCTGCGGGGCGTGCAGGGGCGGTCCTGAGGCGCTCCGTGCTCGCCGGCCTCATCCCTCGCATCGACGACCGGCCTTGCACCCATCTCGAAGAGCTCCTAAAGCTCAACGGGGGCGGGTGCCGATGAGTGCGACGTGGCATTCCGCGATCGACCGTCCACCAGCCCGCGGCGAGGTGACAGCATCCATGAGGGTGACGACACCCGGAAAGGCGGCCGTCTCCGGCGGCGACGCCTGAGCACCTGCGCGCTCTCGATCGCAGCAACGCTGCTCGCGATCCTTTGCGCTGTGCCTGCTGCCGTCGCGAAGGTGACGACGGTCGAAGGCGTGAGCGTCGGCCTGCAGGAACGCAGCACCGAACTGCTCAACCACAAAACGATCGAGGTGCCGTTCAACGCGACGGGCAACCCGATCGTCTCCTCGAGCTCGGTCTATGCGATCTACTGGGATCCTCGGGATCTGTACCACGGCGACTGGCAGCATCTGATCAACGGCTTCCTGCGCAACATGGGCAACGCGAGCGGCGCGCTGAACAGCGTCTTCGCGGCCGACACCCAGTACACCGACGCCGCTGGCAAGCACGCCGCTCAGGCAGCGAGCCTCAAGGGCTCCTACACCGACACCGTCGCTTACCCGACCGCCGGGTGCGCAGATCCCAGCCCGCTCGTCGAAGGCGACGCCGTCACCTGCCTGACCGACGCCCAGGTCCGCGCGGAGCTGCAGCGGTTCATCGCCGCGCACTCGTTGCCGAAGGGCATGAGCACGATCTACTACGTGCTCACTCCTCCCGGCGTGACGACGTGCCTCGATGCGACCGCGACGAGCTGCTCCGACTATTCGCGGCTGCCCGAAAGTGAAAAAGAAAGCTACGCGAACAGCTTCTGCAGCTACCACTCGGACATCGAACCTGGGCCAGGCGAACAGGGCACCCCCGAAACGATCCTCTACGCGATGGTGCCCTGGACCGCCGGCGGACTTGGCGACGGCCACCTCGCCGAAGGAAACCGCACTCCCGCCTACGACTGCCAGGCGGGCGGCTGGGAACCGGTCGCCGAATCTCCGCCTGAGAAGCAGGAAGCCAAACCGACGCAGCAGGAGCCGAATCAGATCGGCCTCGGCCCGGACGGCTACTACGACACCGGCCTCGCGGACCTGATCGTCAACCAGATCGCGACCGAGCAGCAGAACGTCGTCACCGACCCGCTGCTGAACGCCTGGCACGACGAAGGCGGCGGTGAGGTGACCGACGAGTGCCGCGACTACTTCGCGCCCTCTCTCGGCGGCACGAGCGCGGCGCAGTCGCACACCGAAGCGGGCACGCTTGCGAACCAGGCGCTCGGCGAAGGCCACTACTACCTGAACGACACCTTCAACTTCGCCGACGGCATGCTCCCCTATCCATCGGTTACGCCATGCGTGAACGGCGTCCTCCTCGTCCCAAGCTTCACCGCGCCGAACACGGTGAACGCAGGCGAAGTCGCCGGCTTCGACGGGATGGAGTCCGACGTGACGCTGAACGGGGGCGTCGCCTTGAAGGAAGGCAAAGCGACTCCGACCTACGCCGTCTACGAATGGAGCTTCGGCGACGGCACGACCGTGACGGGCTTCGCGCCCGGCGCGGCGATTGCCGGCTCCTCCTCATCGCCCTGCGAAGAACCGTGGCTTGCGCCGTGCGCGGCGAGCGCCTTCCACTCCTACGCCTACGGCGGCACCTACGACGTCACCCTGAAGATCACCGACACCGGCGGCCACGTCTCGAGCCTCACACAGCGAATCAACGTTGTCGGTCCACCGCCGCCTCCGCCATCAGGCCCGTCTTCCTCGACCGTGACGAGCGGCGGCACCGGGACGAAATCGGGCTCGACCTCGACGACCTCTTCGACCTCCGCCTCGACCTCGAAACCGCCGCTGCCGAGGCCGGTCGCGACCGCGATCGTGACGACGGGCTCGCTGACCGAAGCGCTGCACCGCGGGCTGCCGGTGCGCTACTCCGTCAACCAGCAGGTCGCCGGGCACTTCGAAGTGCTGCTGCCAAGCAGCCTCGCAAAGCGCCTGCACATCAAGGGCCGGACCGCGAGCGGCCTCGCGGCGGGCACGCCGCCGCAGACGGTGATTGCCTACGCCCTGCTCGTGACGATGCACAAGGCGCACGGGACTCTGAGGATCGAGATCCCGCAGCCGGCGAACTCGCGGCTTGGGCATCTGCACGAGGTGACGCTGACGCTGCGCCTCGTCGTGAGGAACGCGTCGCGCAGCAAACCGAAGCTGACGCTGCTGCAGACGGTCGTGAAGCTGCGCCGCTGAGTGCGGCGTGGCTGGCGAGCAGGAGCGGCCGACATGACGTCGCGCCTCCGAGCGAGCCGAACGTAGGCGCAGCTGCCCGTTCGGCGGAGTCGACCGCCAGAGACTAGGATCGAGCGGGGACCGTGCCGGGCGCGGGCGGGCGAGCACCGCAGTGGCATGAAAGCGACGCCTCAGGGCAGAGGAGCGATCGATGCAAGAGCAAGAGCGCGGACAGCGGCGCGAGGAGGAGCTTCGGCGCCTCTCGATCGACACGATCAGGGCCCTTGCGATGGACGCCGTCCAGAAGGCGAAAGCGGGACATCCAGGCACCGCGATGGCGCTCGCGCCGCTCGCCTACGTGCTCTTCAGGGAGGAGATGCGACTCGATCCCGCGCACCCCGCCTGGCCGGGCCGCGACCGCTTCGTGCTGAGTGCAGGGCACGCCTGCGTGCTGCAGTACGCGCTGCTGCACCTGACGGGCTTCGACCTCTCGCTCGAGGACCTGAGGCAGTTCCGGCAGTGGGGCTCCCGCACTCCGGGTCACCCCGAGCGGGGGCACACGCCGGGGGTCGAGACGACGACGGGACCGCTCGGCCAGGGCTTCGGCAACGCCGTCGGAATGGCGATCGCGGAGCGGTTCCTCGCCGACCGGTTCAACCGGCCGGGGATGGAGGTCGTCGACCACCGCACCTACGTGATCTGCTCCGACGGCGACATGATGGAGGGCGTCTCCCAGGAGGCGGCCTCGATCGCCGGCCACTTCGGCCTGCACAAGCTGATCGTCTGCTACGACGAGAACCACATCACGATCGACGGCTCGACGGCGATCTCCTTCGACGGCGAGGACCACGTCGCGCGCTTCGCCGCGAACGGCTGGCACGTGCAGCGCGTCGCCGACGCGGAGGACCTCGACGCGATCCGCGCCGCGCTGCGGCAGGCGCGGCAGGAGCGCGAGCGCCCGTCGTTCATCGCGATCCGCTCGCACATCGCCCACCCGGCGCCGAACGCCTCCGACACCGCGAAGGCTCACGGCGCGCCGCTCGGGGAGCAGGAGGTGAGGCTGACGAAGGCGGTGCTCGGCTTCGACCCGGAGCAGAGCTTCGCCGTCGAGCCCGCCGTCTACGAGCACATGAGCCTGCGCGACGCCGGCGCCGACGCCCGGCGCGAGTGGGAGCAGCGCTTCGCGCGCTGGCGGCAGGCGCTGCCTGAGGTCGCCGAGGACTGGGACCGCGCGTGGGCCGGGCGCCTGCGCGAGGGCTGGCAGGACGCGCTGCCGCGCTTCGAGGCGGGGCAGGAGATCGCGACGCGCTCCGCGGGGCAGAAGGTGATGGCGGCCTTCTCGCAGCACGCGCCGACGATGATCGGCGGCGCCGCCGACCTCGTCGAGTCGACGAAGACGCTGTTCGAGGGCGCAGGCGTCTTCTCGCGTGCGCACTCGGGGCGCAACGTCCCCTTCGGCATCCGCGAGCACGCGATGGGCGCGATCGTGAACGGCGCCGCGGCCCACGGCGGGATCGTGAAGCCCTACGGCTCGACGTTCCTGATGTTCTCCGACTACATGCGCCCGGCCGTGCGGCTCTCGGCGCTGATGGAGCTGCCCGTGCTGTGGGTCTGGACGCACGACTCCGTCGGCCTCGGCGAGGACGGCCCCACCCACCAGCCGGTCGAGCACCTCGCCGCCCTGCGCGCGATCCCGAAGCTGTGGGTGATGAGGCCGGCTGACGCGAACGAGACCACCGAGGCCTGGCGGGTCGCGCTCGAACGCGAGGACGGGCCCGTCGCGCTGATGCTCTCGCGCCAGAACCTGCCCGTCCTCGATCGCGCCGCAGGGCTCGGCCCCGCGGAGAGCGTCGCGTGCGGCGGCTACGTGCTCTGGGACTCGCGCGCGCAGGCCGAGCCCGAGCTGTTGCTGATCGCGACCGGCTCCGAGGTCTCGCCAAGCCTCGTGGCGGCGCAGACGATCGCCGCGGAGGGCGTGGCGGTGCGCGTCGTCTCGATGCCGTGCGTCGAGCTCTTCGAGCAGCAGTCCGAGGAGTACCGCGAGCAGGTGATCCCGCGCAGCGTGCCAAGCCGGCTCGCGGTCGAGGCGGCGGTGGGCCTAAGCTGGTGGAAGTGGGTCGGGGACGGCGGCGACGTGCTGAGCATAGAGCGCTTCGGCGCCTCTGCGCCAGGGCAGACCGTGCTCGAGAAGCTCGGCTTCGGCGCCGAGGCGATCGCCGAGCGGGCGCGGGCGCTGCTGTCGAGAACTACGATGTCTGATATCGGAGGAGCGACGCGATGACCACACCACAGCTTTCACCGCTGCACCGGCTCTCCGCGCTCGGGCAGAGCGTGTGGGTCGACTTCCTCTCCCGCGAGCTGATCCACGGCGGCGGGCTGCAGCAGCTGATCGACGACGACGCGGTCGTAGGCGCGACGTCGAACCCGACGATCCTGCAGAAGGCGATGACCTCCGGCGAGGCCTACGACGCCCAGATGCGCGAGCTCGCCGCCGCCGGCCTTACGCCGCGGGAGTGCTTCTGGCGGATGGCCGAGCGCGACATCGCCGACGCCTGCGACGTCTTTCGGCCGGTCTGGGAGGCCGGCCACGGTCGCGACGGATACGTCTCGATCGAGGTCGACCCGACGCTCGCCTACGACACGCTCGCGAGCTACCGCGAGGCAATCAGGCTGCACGAGACGATCGACCGCCCGAACCTGATGGTGAAGATCCCGGCGACGAGACCGGGACTCGGCGCGATCGAGGATGCGATCGCGAAGGGCCGCTCGATCAACGTGACGCTGACCTTCTCGCTCGCACGCTACGCGGAGGTCGCCGAGTCCTACCTGCGCGGGATCGAGCGCCTGATCGCGGAGGGCGGCGACCCCGCGCCCGTCGCGTCGGTCGCGAGCTTCTTCGTGTCGCGGATCGACACGGAGGCGGATCGGCGGCTGCAGGAGCTCGGCGCGGACGCGCGCCTACGCGGCAAGCTCGCGATCGCGAACGCCCGCCTCGCCTACGAGCACTACGAGCAGGTCTTCGGGGGCGAGCGCTGGGAGTACCTCGCCTCGAAGGGCGCGAGACCGCAGCGGCTGCTGTGGGCCTCGACCTCGACGAAGAACCCCGAGTACCCGGACACGCTGTACGTCGAGCAGCTGATCGGCCCGGACACGGTGGACACGATGCCGCAGGAGACGATCGAGGCCTACCAGGACCACGGCGAGCCGCAGCCGACGCTGCGCGAGGGGCTCGCCGACGCGCACGCGCTGTTCGACGAGCTCGCGAAGGCCGGCGTCGACTACGAGGACGTGACGGACACGCTCGAGCGCGAGGGCGTGGAGAAGTTCTCCGACTCCTTCGAGCAGCTGCTGGAGGGCCTGCAAGAGAAGCTCGGTGCGCTCGCGCCGGCCTGATCGAGGCGGCGGGATCGAGGGGGTCCCTGCGCCGCCGTCCGACCGCGGCAGCTGGGCGCTCGCCCTCGCCCTCGCGGCGCTCGGCGCGGGCACGCTCGCCGCGGTGCTGAGCGGCGCGGTCGGGTCGACGCGGATCGCGCCGCCTGCGCTGCCCGTGCGGGCGGCCGTGCCGACGGCTGCGCAGAGCAGGCTCGATCCGGCGACCGGCAGGCGCATCTACGCCAGCGACGTGACCGCCGCCGGCCGCCGGCCGGCGATCGTCTCGCCCGACCCCGAAGGCGGCGGGTCCGCCGCACACGCCCGTCGCGGCGCCGGCGAAGGCGGCTCGCCGCCTCGCGCGCAGGGCTTCGAGGACGTCCTGTCGACCGCTGTGCCGAGGACCTGGCTGGAAGGCTTCTACCCGATCTACGAAACGGCGCAGCACGCATTCGGGGTCAACTGGCTGCTGATCGCCTCGATCCACGCCCAGGAGACGGCGTTCTCCACCGCGCCGAGCACCTACCACGGCCTGAACTTCGCCCGCTGCTGCGGTGGCCCGATGCAGTTCAACGTGACCAATGGAAGTGCCCCCCCGCCCCGCGCCCGCCCGCCCCGTACCCGCCCGCCGGGCGCGGGGCGGCCGGGCGCTCTATCTACATGGGCGCAGGTCGCCTACTCCTACCGCTACGCGCCGCGGCCCGCGAGCTACGACCATCGCACCGCCCGCCACCCCTCGATCTACGACGACTTCGACTCGATCATGGCGGCGGCGCACCTGCTCTCGCTCGACGGCGCCGGGTACGCGCTCGACTACTCCGCCTGGTCGTCCGCCTACGACTACTACGGACACGACCTGAACGGCGTCGCGTACGCCGACCAGGTGCTCGCTCGCGCGATCGGCTGGTCGCAGCACGGCTTCTGCGCGGACTGCGGCGTGAGCGCCGCGCTGACCACCGCCGTCCACGCCGCCTACGGCGCGCCCGTCGCCGCGACGCTCGAAGCCGAAGCCGAAGAAGCCGAAGCGGCGGCTGCCGCGCGTCGCGCCGCGAGGACGCGTGCTCGGCGCGTCCACCCGCGGAGGCCGAACGCACGGGCCGCGCGGACGACGCGTCGTTGAGCTGCCGGCGCGCGCGGGGCCGCCGATGCGCGCCTCAGGCTGCGGAGAACTGCGCCATCAGCTCGCCGGCGACCCTGTCGCTCGCGCCGCTCGTGCCGCCGAGCAGCCTGCGGCTCAGCTGGCCGCGGCGGAAGTACAGCGGCGCGTCGTGCTCCCAGGTCGCGCCGATGCCGCCGTGCACGGAGATCATCGCGCGGGCGGCGGTGTCGAGCGCGCGGCCGGCGACCGAGCGGGCCGCGCTCGCCGCCAGGGCGAACTCCTCCGGCTTGGCCGCACGCGCCCAGCCCGCGTAGTACTGCAGGCCGCGCGCATTCTCCTGGCGGCGCAGCACCTCGGTGAGCTCGTGCTTGATCGCCTGATAGGACCCGATCGGGCGCCCGAAGGTGAAGCGCTCCTTGGCGTAGGCCACCGCCATCTCCAGGCAGCTCTGCACCGCGCCGAGCGACTCGGCGGCGATGAGCGCCTGGGCCAGGTACCAGGCGTCGGCGAGCGCCTCGGGCGTCACGTCGAGCCGCCGACCGCGGGCCGAATCCAGGCGCACGTGGCCAAGCGAGCGGGTGGCGTCATAGCGGAACACCCGCTCCACGCTCACACCCTCGCC
>JBAIYK010000055.1:0-26422 GCA_037915935.1 Solirubrobacterales bacterium
GCGACCGCGACCGCGGCGTTGCCCGCGTGCCTGGCGTGCAGCGCGGCCGCCCACTGCAGCAGCGCGAGCGGGTGCTTGAACTGGCGCGCGAGCTCGCGCGGCCAGCGCACGCCTGCCTGGCGGCGCAGTTCGTTGGGCCCGTACTGAAGCAGCCGGCGCGCCGCCTCGCGGGAGGAGAGGCCCGTGCGCGAGGTGCGCAGGTCGCGCAGCAGCAGGTCGATGCGCTCGCGCGCGTCGAGCGGCGGGCGGGGCTCAGCGCCCTCAGGCGGGGGCTGCTCTATCTGCGCGACGGGGTCCACGACGACTCGCCGCCTGGGGCGCTCACCGACCGGCTCGAGCGGTGGGCCGCTTGCCTGGAGAGCGCGCGGGTGCGGAGAGGCTCGCTATGAGCCGCAGTTCGTCGAGCAGCAGGCGGGGGAGCAGGAAGCGCTCGCGCACCCAGGCACGGCCTTCCTGGCCGCGCTGGCGCGCGAGCTCGCGGTCGCCGAGCAGCGTGAGCAGCGCCTGCGCGCATTCCTCGACGCTCTCGACGAGCGCGCCGCCCCTGCCGTCCGGCATCTGGATCGGGATGCCGCCGGCGTGGCCGGCGACGACCGGCGTGCCCTTCCACAGCGACTCCGAGACGACGAGGCCGAAGCCCTCCCTGATCGACTTCTGCACGACGACCTCAGAGAGGCGCTGGAAGGCGTTGACCTCGACGTTGCTCGCGCCGGTGAGGTTCGTGTAGATGTGGATGAGCGGGTCGTGCTGCGCGTAGTCGCTGACCTGGCGGTAGACGTCCCAGCCCTCGGGGTCGTCGAGCGCCATCGAGCCGACGAGCGCGAGCTGCAGCCCAGGGACCTCCTCCCTGACGAGCCGGTAGGCGGCGATGACGCCGAGCGGGTCCTTCCAGAGGTCGAAGCGCGATACCTGCGTGACGAGCCTGCCCGGCAGGTCGATGCCGATCCAGTCGAGGATCTGGTCGGCGGTCTGCTGTGAGAGCTCGAAGTTCTTCGGGCTGAGCGGGTCGATCGCGGGCGCGATCGTCTCGACGCGCGCGACCGGGAACGATGGGGGCACGAACTGCGGCATCGTGAAGACGGCGGCGTCGAAGTCGGCGAGCAGCGGCGAGAGGAAGCGCCAGGCGTCCGCGTTCGGCTCGCTGGTGTCGATGTGGCAGCGCCAGATCCAGCGCTCGCCGCGGTGCTTGCCGTGCATCGCGAGCAGGGCGGCCGGCTGCGGGTCGTGCACGATGACGAAGTCGTAGCCGCCGTCGATGCTGCTCGCGTTCTGACGCGCGCAGTCGAGGTAGGCGGCCTGCTCGGCGTTCGTGAGCGGCCGCGGCGAGCCCTGGAGCGCGTTGTGCAGCGCCTTCGTCGCCCTGAAGAAGTCCTGGTCGCCAGGCATGACCTTCCAGTCGACCTGCAGGCCGAGGTCGCGCAGCAGCGGCACGGAGGAGCGCAGCAGCTCCGAGACGCCGCCGCCGTAGGGGGTGGCGTTGACCGCGAGGATCCTCGCGCCGCGCAGCTCCGCGGCGAGCGAGCGCAGCTCTGAGAGGATCGCGTCGGGGACGATGCCCTCATAGGCATCGAGCGACCAGCGCCCGACGGCGACCTGTTGCAGCATCGCTCAGCGTCTCCTGGAAAGCGCGCTCACCGCATGGAGGATGAGGTCGAACGCGGGCTGGGGCATCCGGGATTCTCACCACAGCAGACACGGCATCGCCACATCCCGATGAGGCCGCGTGCCTCTAGATTCGGCGGTGTGGCTGCGGGAGCGTCATCGCCGCGGGCGGGAGCGTCCTCGATGCGTGGGGCCGCGGGGTCGGGGCGTGCAGGGTCGCCATCGCCCCAGGCCGCGCTGATCGCGGCGCTGAGCTCGCCCGCGACCTACCCTGGCCGGCCGCGAGTGAGCGTGCGGGAGACGCACGCCTCGCTCGTGTTCCTCGCCGGGCGGCGCGCCTACAAGGTGAAGAAGCAGGTCCGCTTCGACTTCCTCGACTACTCGACGCTGACGCGGCGGCGGCGGGTGTGCTTGGAGGAGGTGAAGGTGAACGCCGCGCTCGCGCCCGACGTCTATCTCGGCGTGAGGGCGATCGTGCCGCGTGGGCAGGGGTACGGCTTCGCGGACGCCGACGATCCGATGGCGGTCGAGTACGCGGTCGAGATGAGGCGCTTCGACGAGGCCGACACGCTCGCGGGCGCGATCGCGGCGCGGACGCTGACGAAATCCGACCTCGATCGCGTGGGGGAGGCGCTCGCGCGCTTCCACGCGGCCGCGCGCCGCGTGCGCAGGGGCGGCGGGGTCGAGGAGGTGCGCGCGCTGTGGCTTGCGAACCTGGCCGAGCTGGCGCGGCTGCCGGGCGCCCGAGACTGGAGCTCGTCCGCCGCGGCCGCCCCGCCGCCCGCGCGCGCCCTGGACCACTCGCCGGCCACGCCCGCCCTGCCCGCGATGGATGCGATGGATGCGATGGAGCGCTTCGGGGAGGCGTTCCTGTCCGCCCACGGCGCCGAGCTGCAGCGGCGCGCGCGCGAGGGGCGCGTCCGCGACGGCCACGGAGACCTGCGCTGCGATCACGTGCTGCTGCGGCCGACGGTGAGCGTGGTCGACCGGATCGAGTTCGACGCCTCGCTACGCCGCGGCGACGTCGCGCTCGACCTGGCCTTCCTGACGATGGACCTCGAGCTGCGCCGCCGCCGCTCGGCCGCGCAGGAGCTGGTCGCGGTGTATCGCCGTCACGGCGGCAGCCCCGGCTCCGAGCAGCTGCGCTGCTTCTACGCCGCCTACCGGGCGCTCGTGCGCGCGAAGGTGGCGCTACTGGCCGCCGAGGAGATGCGCGCACGGCGGCTCTTCGACCTCGCGGAGCGGCTTTGCTGGCGCGCGCGGCGGCCGCTCGCGATCGTGGTCTGCGGGCCGCCGGCGTCGGGCAAGTCGACGCTCGCCGCCGCCCTGCGCCACCGCTCGGGGCTGCCCGTGATCGCATCCGACCGCGTCCGCAAGCGCATCCTCGGCATCGCCGCGACCGCGACCGCGACGCCCGCCGGCTACGGCGGCGAGGTGACGCACGAAACCTATGACGCGCTGAGCCGGCAGGCGCTCGAACGCGTGCGCCGCGACGGCGGCGCGATCATCGACGCGACCTGCCTGACGCGCTCGCGGCGGGCGCCGATCGTGCACCGGCTCGCCCAGGCGCAGGCGACGGTGCTGTTCGTCTGCTGCGAGGTGGAGGGCGGACTCGCGGCGCGCCGTGCGGCGGAGCGGATGTCCGACGCGGGCCGGACATCCGACGCGACGCCGGAGGTCGCGGCGGCGCTGCGCGGCGGCTTTGAGCCGCTGAGCGAGATCGAGCCGCGGCACGTGCTGAGGCTGGACGCGAGCATGCCACTGTCTCGGCAGGCTCAGGAGGTCGCGGCCGCGCTCGACCGCCTGCTGGTCCGGATCAGTGCTTTGCCACGCCGATCCGGTGTGTTTGCACGGTAGACGTGAATGCGCGCGGGGCTAGCGTCTGCGCTATGGACACATCTGCTGCAACGCTCGGAGGGGCGCAGGCAGGCGGGAGCGGTCTCGCGGCGACGCGGGCAGTCGGGAACGGCTTCGCGGCGAAGCGGGCAGGCCGGGGCGGCTTCGAGGGGAAGCGGGCAGGCAAGGGCGGCGAGGACGGGTTGAGCGCGCGCGAGGTCGAGGTGCTGCGGCTGATCGCGCTCGGCCACACCTCCGCGGAGGTCGCGCGTCAGCTGCAGCTCTCCCCGCGCACCGTCGAGACGCACCGCGCTCGCATCAACCGCAAGCTCGGCATGAGCAAACGCGCCGACCTCGTCCGCTACGCGCTGCGACGCGGGCTGCTCGGCGTCTGATCCGGGTCCGAGGGTGGCGGTGGCGCCGCAGGCGCCTTGGCGCTCTGCACCGGCTGCCTGCGCATGCCTTCGGTGACGATCGCCTGCAGGTCCGGTTCGCTGGACACTGCGGACAGGCGCGCGCGCACGACCGTTCCCGCGCCCGGGCGAGACTGGATGCTGAGCGCGCCCTCGGCGAGCCGCACGCGCTCGCGCATGCCGACGAGTCCGAAGCCGTCGCTGCGGGAGTCGGTCGAGAATCCGACGCCGTCGTCGCTGACCTCGACGCTGACCTCTTCGCCGAGCAGCTTGATCGCGATCTTGACCGTGCTCGCCTGGGCGTGCTTGACGACGTTCGTGAGCGCCTCCTGGACGAGCCGGTAGACGCCGACCTCGAGCTCAGGGTGCAGGCGCGCCTCGCCGGCGTCCGGGTCCGGCAGCAGCAGCTCGCAGGCGATCTCGAGGTCGTGGAGGTCGCGATGGTGCTCGACGAGCGTCTCGACGGCGGCGCGCAGGCCGAGCTCGTCGAGCGCCGCCGGCCGCAGCTCGGAGATGATCGAGCGCAGGTTCTTGATCTCGCGCTCGATGTGGACGATCGCCTCGCTCGCCGCCTGCTGCAGGTGGTCGGGCTCTCCGCGCCGCAGCGCCGAGGAGAGCAGCAGCCGCAGACCGCCGAGTCCCTGGAGGGTCTCGTCGTGCAGCTCTCGTCCCCAGCGGCGGCGTTCGGCGTCGGCGGCGGCGAGCGCGCTGCGCAGCCGGTCCGACTGCGCGCTCTGGGCCATCGCGACGGCGGTCGCGGCGCTCGCGGCGAACGTCTCGAGCAGGTGCTCGTCCTCCTCGGTGAACCCCTCGCTCTCGCCGCCGCGGTCGAAGGCGGCGAGCAGGCCGACCGGCTCGTTGCGGTAGATGAGCGGCACGAGCAGCGCGGTGTGCGGGTCCGGCACGCCGAACACCGTCTCAGGCGCGATCCGCAGCTCGGAGACGTTCGTTATCCGTTGCGGCCGCATCGACTCGAAGATCCGTCCCGACGTCGAGTCGGCGATCGGCAGGCGCGTGCCGCGCATGTCCTCGACGTCGCCGGCTCCCGCGGAGACGACGAGGTCGGGGCCGTCGCTGAGCATGATGACGACGCTGCGCGCGCCGACGAGCGCGCGTCCGCGCTTGACGATGAGCTCGAGCGCATGCTGGAGGCTGAGGTCGCTGCCGATCGCGATCGCGACGTCCCGCGTCGCCTGCAGGCCGAGCACGGCCTGCTCGAGCTCCCTGCGCCGCTTCTCGCTCGTCTCGTAGAGGCGCGCGTTCTCGATCGCGATCGCCGCCCAGTCGGCGAGCACGACCGCCGCCTGCTCGTCCTCCTCGGTGAAGCGGCGATCGCCCTGCTTCTCGGTGAGGTAGAGATTGCCCCACGCCTCGCCCCTGATGAGCACGGGCACCCCGAGGAAGGAGCGCATGACGGGATGTCCGGCGGGAAAGCCGTAGCTGTGGCGGTGGCGGCTGACGTCGTCGAGGCGCAGCGGGCGCGGGTCGTCGATGAGCACGCCGAGCACGCCGCGGCCGACCGGCAGGTCGCCGATCTGGCGGCGCGTGTGCTCGTCGACGCCGAGCGTGACGAAGCGTTCGAGGCCGGTGCGCTTGGAGTTGAGGATCCCGAGCGCGGCGTAGCGCGCGCCGGTCGCTTCGCAGGCGATCTCGAGCACCCGCCGCAGCACCGCCTCCTGGTCGAGCTCGCTCATGAGCGCGCGCCCTACGTGAAGCAGGCGCCGAATCCAGAGCTGATCGTCAGGCTCGGTCATCGGGTTGCCTAAGAGGTTACTTATCAACCCCGGCGATGTCAGGAAGATCCCGTAGAGGGTACGTAGAAAGCGGCCGTGTGGGTCAGTGGAGATCCGTAATCGACAGGGAAGCGCCTCGGCCGCGCGGGCGGAGCCCAGGGGTGCGCGGCGTTGACGATCGGATGCGCGGCGTTGACGATCGTGGAAGCCTGGGATTCGCAATATCAATCCTCGGCTCGGCTCGGCTCGGCTTGGCTCGGCTGCGTAGTTCTCCGTAGACGATGGCGGCTTTACGCGCCTGCGGGAACGGGCGGCGGAGATCTAACCTGTGGGCATGGGCGGCGACTCCTCTGGCATCGGCGGCAACTCCTCGGATCGAGGCGGGCATACGGCGAACGGCTCGAGACCTCGGCGCGCCCCGCTGCCCGTCGTGATCGCCGGCGGCGGCGTCGCCGCGCTCGAGCTCGCGCTCGCCCTGAAGGACCTCGCGGCGGCGCGGACCGATGTGACGGTGCTCGCGCCGAACGCGGAGTTCGTCTACCGGCCCTACGCGGTGCGCGAGCCGTTCGCCTACGCGCCCCCACGGCGCTACCCGCTCGAGCGGATCGTGCGCGACGCGAGCGCGAGCCTGATCGTCGACGAGCTCGCCTGGGTCGACCCGGACTCGCAGGAGGTGCACACGACCGCCGGCGCGACGGTCCCCTATGGCGCGCTCGCGATCGCCGTCGGCGCGCACCCGCGGCCCCGCTTCGCGCACGCTCTGACGATCGACGACAGCCGCCTCGACGAGCTGATGCACGGCCTGATCCAGGACGTCGAGGAAGGGGCGGTGAGCAGGATCGCGTTCCTGGTGCCGGCGCGGATGGCCTGGCCGCTGCCGATCTACGAGCTCGCGCTGATGCTGACGACGCGCGCCTTCGACATGAACGTCGATCTGCAGCTGACGATCGTGACGCCCGAGGACGCGCCGCTTGCGATATTCGGCGGCAGGGCGAGCGAGGAGGTGGAAGGGCTGCTGCGCAAGGCCGGGATCGCGACGCTGACCTCTTCCTATGCGGAGGTCTGCAATCCGGGCGAGGTGGCGATCGACCCCGGCGACCGCTGCCTGCGCGTGGAGCGGATCGTCGCGCTGCCCGAGCTATACGGGCCCGCGGTGCGCGGCGTGCCCGCCGCGAGCCACGGCTTCATCCGGGTCGACCGCTTCGGCCAGGTCCCGGACGCGGGCCCGATCTACGCCGCCGGCGACGCGGTCGACTTCGCGGTGAAGCACGGCGGGATCTCCGCCCAGCAGGCCGACGTGGCCGCGCGCTCGATCGCCGCGCTGGCAGGCGCGGAGGTCGAGGTGAGGCAGTTCAAGCCGGTCCTGAAGGGGATGCTGCTGACCGGCAGCCACCCCCTCTACCTGAGCGCGCGGATCACTGGCGGCCAGGGCTTCGCCTCGGAGGTGAGCGACGCGCCGATGTGGTCGCCGGCGGGCAAGGTCGTCTCGAAGTATCTCGGGCCCTATCTGGAGACGCTCGACGCGCAGTCGGTGGTGAGCAGGTGAGCGCGCGCCGCTGATCGCGGTGCTGGGGGAGGCGGCGGGCGTGGGCTCCTCGGGCGCTGGTCACCCGACCGCGGCTCGCAGCGCCTCGAAGGCGTCCGGCTCCTCGGGCAGTTCTGCAAGCGCGGTGGCGACGTCGGCCGCCTGATCGATGCTGCGCTCGCGCTCGGTGAGCCACTGCAGCAGCCAGCGCACCGCCCAACGGCCGTATTCGGCGGGGCGGTCGCGCAGCACGAGCGGCAGCATCTGAAGCGCGAGCTTGGTGCTGATGACGTGGCCCTTCTCGCGGCGGATGTCCCTGGCGTGCGCGATCGCCATCTCGAGGTCGCCGCGCTTGATAGCGCGTTCGAGGTCGTCTACAGGTCTCCAGGGCCCGACCCCCACCGAACATACGTTCGCAGATCTTGGGCGGGGCGCAAGTGGCATGGGCGCAGGCGTCGCGAGGCGCAGCCTCGGCAGGCGCCGGCTGGCGGCGGCTGTCTCCAGCGGGCCGGAGGGCCGGTTGGCGCGCGCCGTCAATCGGGTGGAACAACAACAAAGATGAAGATGAAATTGGTGGCTGAGTCCGCTGAGCACGAAGCGGCGCGGCCGCTACGGCACGACGACCGCGGCGCCTGTGAAGCGCCCCGCGCGCAGGTCTTCGAGCGCCTCGTTGGCCTGCTCGAGCGGGTAGACGGTGACGTGTGTCCTGACCGGCACCTGGGGCGCGAGCCGCAGGAACTCCTGGCCGTCGCGGCGCGTGAGGTTCGCGACCGAGCGCAGCGTGCGCTCGTGCCACAGCAGCTCGTATGGGAAGGAGGGGATGTCGCTGAGGTGGATGCCCGCGACGACGACGGTGCCGCCCGGTGCGAGCGCCCGCAGCGCGAGCGGGACGAGCTCGCCGACCGGCGCGAAGACGATCGCGGCGTCTAGCGGCTGCGGCGGGGCCTGATCCGAGCTGCCTGCCCAGCTCGCGCCGAGCTGCATCGCGAAGCGCTGCGCCTGCTGATCTCCCTTGCGCGTGAACGCGAAGAGCTCCCTGCCCTGGTGGCGCGCGACCTGGATGACGATGTGCGCGGAGGCGCCGAAGCCGTAGAGGCCGATCCGTTGCGCGTGGCCGCACATCCGCAGCGCCCTGTGCCCGATGAGGCCCGCGCACAGCAGGGGCGCGGCCTGCTCGTCAGGGAGGCCCTGGGGGATGGGGAAGCAGAAGCGCCTGTCCGCGACTGCCCACTGAGCGAAGCCGCCGTCTATGTCGCGGCCGGTGAAGCGCGCCTTGGGGCAGAGGTTCTCGTGCCCTGTCCTGCAGAAGCGGCAGCGTCCGCACGTCCAGCCGAGCCAGGGCACGCCAACGCGGACGTCCCCCGGCACCGTCCTGCCGACGATCTGATGCCCGAGGATCCGCGGCGGGCTTTCGATCTCTACCTCGCCGTCGAGCAGGTGCAGGTCGGTCCTGCAGATCCCGCAGGCGCCGACGCGCAGCAGCAGCTGATCCGGGCCTGGCTGCGGCCGCGGGCGCTCGGTTGCGCGCAGCGGCTGACCGACGCGCTCGAAGACCATTGCCCTCATCGAGTCGATCGAGATGCCTCCTTCGCCGACCTGTACGTGGCTACGCTAGCGCGAGGCGATCGAGACGACTCCTTCGCCGATCTGCCTGCGGCTACGCTGGCGCGAGGGATCGATGGGCGCGCCTCTCTACTTCCACCATCGCAGCTCGCTCGAGCACGATCCGCGGGCGCACATCCCGGGGCATCCCGACACGCCTGAGCGCATCGTGACGATCGAGCGCGCGCTCGCCGAGCGCGACTGGCTGGGCTTCGAGTGCCGCCTCGCGCCGGCCGCGAGCGAGTCGGAGCTGGAGCTGGTCCACACGCCCGCGCTGGTGCGCTTCATCCGCGATCTCTGCCTCGATGGCGGCGGCGCGATCGACCCCGACACTGCCGTGGGCGAGGCGTCCTACCGCGCCGCGCGGCACGCGGCGGGAGCGGCCTGCGAGATGACGAGGGCTTTGGTGAGAGGCGAGGCGCGCCTGGGGTTCTGCGGCGTTCGCCCCTCCGGGCATCACGCCGAGCCCGACCGCGCGATGGGCTTTTGCCTCTTCAACAACGTCGCGATCGCGGCGGAGCTGGCGATTAGGGAGCTTGGCGTCTCGCGCGTGTTCGTGCTCGACTGGGACGTCCACCACGGCAACGGCACCGCGGAGGCGTTCCGGACGCGCGCCGACGTGCTGTTCGCGAGCATCCATCAGAGCGGCATCTACCCCGGCACTGGCGCGCTCGGCAGCGCCGGCTCCGGGGAGGGCGAGGGCTACACGATCAACCTGCCGGTCCCGGCGGGCTCCGACGAGGCGCTGTGGCTCTCGCTGCTGGAGCACGTGATCCTGCCGGCGGCGAGGGCCTTCGAGCCGCAGCTGGTGCTGATCTCGGCGGGGTTCGACGCCCATCGCAGCGATCCGCTCGCGCAGTGCAGGCTGGAGAGCGGCTCCTTCGCCCAGATGGCCTGCCACGTGCGCGACTTCGCCGCCTCGGTTGGCGCTCCGCTCGGCGGCGTGCTGGAGGGCGGCTACGAGCCGGAGGCTACGGCCGAGTGCCTGTGTGCGACGCTGGCCGCGCTCGCCGGCGAGGGCGAGGCGATCTCGGCGGCGCCTGAGTCTGTGCTGACCTCGCGCGCCGCCTCCCACGTCGGCCACTACTGGCCGCTCTGAGTCGCTCCGTGATTTTCCGGCCCTCGACCGCGGTCCGCGGCGGATGACGGCGCCGCCCCGCGGCGCGATCGTCTGAAAGCGTGGCAGGCACGACCGATGTCGAGAGGACGGAGATCCCCGCCGCGAAGCTGCGCGACGGCTCGACGGTGAGGATGCGGCCGGCGCGGGCCGCCGACGAGCAGGCGCTGAGCGACTTCCTGAGGCAGCTCTGCCCGCGCTCGTTGCGGTACCGCTTCTTCACGGGTGCGGCGAACGTCGACAGCGCGGCGCACTGGGCCGCAGCCGGCGAGGAGGGCAGCTACGGCATCGTCGCGCTCGACGAGGCCGGTGAGATCGTCGGGCACGCCGCATACGTCCCGATCGACGGCGCTCGCGCGGAGGTCGCGGTCGAGGTCGCCGACCGCCTGCACGGCCTCGGTCTCGGCACGACGATGATCGAGCGGCTCGCTGAGCAGGCGCAGCGGCGCGGGGTGAGCCGCTTCGTCGCGGAGGTGCTGCCCGAGAACGGGCCGATGCTCGACGTCTTCAGGGACGGCTTCGACGCGAAGGTGGTCTTCGATCGGGGCACCGACGCGGTCGAGTTCCCGACCTGCGCCTGGCGGCTGGCGCGGCGGCGATTCGGGGGCTGAGGCGATGTTCTGCAACGTCCTCGTGGGCTTCGACGGCTCTCCGCAGGCGTACGACGCGCTCTCGCTGGCGACCGCGCTGACGGCCGCCAACGGCAGCCTGACCGCCTGCTGCGTGCACCATCCCGAGACCGTGTCAGGCAGGCTCGACCCGACCGAGCCGCGACTCGACCGGCCCGGCGCCGAGCGCTGCCTGCGGCGCGCGGGCGAGCTGCTGCGCGGGCGCCTTGCGACGGACGCGCTGGTGCTCGAAGGAGTCGACGCGGCTGCGATGCTGCAGCACGCCGCGCGAGAGCGAGAGGCGGACCTGCTCGTGCTCGGCTCCTCGCACCGCGGGCGGCTGGGGCGGGTGGCGCTCGGCAGCGCCGCGGTCGAGGCCCTGCACGATCCGCCATGCCCGGTCGCGATCGCGAGCTTCGGCGCGCACGCGCTGCAGGGCGGCGTGAGGATCGCGAGCATCGCGGTCGGCTGCGATGTCGCCGCGAGCCGAGGACCGGAGCTGAGGCTCGCGGTGGAGCTCGCGAGCGCGCTCGGCGCGGCCCTGCATATCGTCGCGGTCGCGGACACGCGCGTCGCTTTGATGGTCGAGTACGGGGGCGCTAGCTCCTATCCGGCGGTCCTGCGGGAGAGGAGGGTCGCCGCCGAGGAGGGGCTCGCGGCCGTGATGGCGGACATGCCGGCAGAGGTCTCCGCGACCGGGGAGGTCCGCGAAGGCAACCCCGCCGAGAAGCTCGCAGAAGCATCTCGCGGCGTCGACCTGCTCGTAGTCGGCGCCCACCACTACGGCCCGCTCGACCGCCTGCTGGGCCGCAGCGTCTCGCGGGCGCTCGCGAGCCATTCGCACTGCCCGGTGCTGGCGGTGCCGCGGCTCGGGTGAGGGAAGGCTGCTCGGGGCGGGTGAGGGCAGGCTGCTGCGGAGCGGGGCCTTGGGGGATGCGAGGCCGCTCAGGCCGGCGCCCCTGCGTCGATGCCCGCTATCCACTCCGCGAAGAGCGGATCGACCACCCGGTGGGCGCCGTCGATCGTCTCGATCTCGGCGGTCGCGTCGAGGCGGGGCAGCGCCCTTCTTACCATGCTCTTCGTGAGCGCCAGCCTGCTGAGCACGTCGGATCGGTAGGGGGAGCCGTCGCCGGCGATCAGTGCGCGCATCGTCTTCTGCTGGGAGGCGTCGAAGCCACGCCACTGCGCGTCGAACTCCGCGGAGAGCTCGTCTAGCGCGGCGGCGTGGGCTGCTTGCCAACGCTCGATCGTGCCGGCCTCGCCCTGCTTCACCTCCTCCCAGAGCCTGTGGGCGAGCAGCATCGCGCGCTGTGGGTGCCCCTTCGCGGCGTCGAGCAGCGGGTTGAGCGCTTCGCCGACCGAGCGTCCGGTGTGCGCGAAGCGCTCGCCGATGTATGCGGCTATGTCCTGATCTGCAAGCCGCTGCAGGCGCTGCGGCACCGCCGAGCCGTAGAGCGGGCGCTCCCTTACCTCGAACAGCTGCCTCATCATCCCGGGCTCCGAGCCGGCGAACACATACGAGGCGACCTCGCCGTGGAACTGGATGTGGCTGCGGATGAGGCCGTCGAGGTCTGGGATCCGCGCGATGTCCTGGAACTCGTCGATCGCGATGAAGGCGCGATACCCGCCGCGTTCGTCGAGGCGCAGCGGCAGGTCCAGGAGCGCGTGCAGGGCGGGCAAGGGGTCTACTTTGCCTTCGAGCTGGAGCTTCGCGCTGATCCCGTAGGCGCCAAGGGAGAGGCCGATGCCCGTCTTCTGCAGGAAGTCCTCGACCTTCGCCCGCAGCGGACCCTTCAGCTGGCGGGAGTAGGCGCGCTCGAAGCGGACCGTGACGTCCGCGATCGAGGAGACCCGGTAGAGGTCGACGAGCACCGGGGTGAGCCCCTCGCGCTCCTCGCCGTCGCGCAGCGCCCGTCGCAGCAGGCTCGTCTTGCCGTACTTGCGCGGCGCGAACAGCCTGACGTAGTGGCCTCCGAGGACGTGCTTGAGCAGCGTGTCCGTCTCGGCGTCGCGATCGATGATCTCCTCTGGGCCGAGCGGCCTCGAGTAGACGAAGGGGTTGAGCTCAGTCATGGTGCCTATGAGGCTACTGGATAGTTGCCTGGCAGGCTACCAGATAGGCGCCTCATGGGCAACTACCAAGGCGCCTAGCAGGCGACTGCTTAGGCGCCTCATGGGCGACCGATTGTGGCCTCGACGAAAGTAACTACCCGAAGAACACGGTCGCCGTCTCGTACAGCGACGGGTCGACTAGCTTCGGCTGCGCGAGCGCCTCCTGCAGCGGCACCTCTGCGATCGCGGAGCCGTGCAGTGCGACCATGACGCCGAGGCGGCGCGCGGCGGCGGCGTCGAGCGCGGCGACGCCGAAGCGGGTCGCGAGCACGCGGTCGAAGGCGGTCGGCGCGCCCCCGCGCTGGACGTGGCCGAGGATCGTGACCCTCGTCTCGTAGCCGGTTCGCTGCTCGATCTCGCGCTCGAGCACGACGCCGATGCCGCCGAGGCGCTCGTGCCCGAAGGCGTCCTTCGCGGCGCCCACACGAGTCTGGATCGTGCCCTCCCTCGGCTTCGCGCCCTCCGCGACGACGACGATCGAGAAGCTGCGCCCGCGCCTGTGCCTGCTGCGCAGGTGGGCGCAGACCTCCTCGATGTCGAACTCGCGCTCGGGGACGAGGATCGCGTCGCCGCCGCCGGCGATCCCGGCATGGGTGGCGATCCAGCCAGCGTGCCTGCCCATCACCTCGACGACCATGACGCGGTTGTGCGACTCGGCGGTCGTGTGCAGCCTGTCGATCGCGTCGGTCGCGATCTGGACAGCGGTGTTGAAGCCGATCGTGACGTCCGTGCCTTCGAGGTCGTTGTCGATCGTCTTCGGCACGCCGACTACAGGCAGCGCCTCGCGGTGGAGGCGCAACGCGACCCCGAGCGTGTCCTCGCCGCCGATCGCGACGAGCGCGTCTACGCCGCGCCTCGAGAGCGTGTCCCCGATCGCCTGCAGGCCGTCGCGCTGCGCCTGCTCGGCGAACGGATTCGTGCGCGAGGTGCCGAGGATCGTGCCTCCGCGCGGCAGGATCCCAGCGGTGCTCTGCGGCGTGAGCGGGAGCGCGTCGTCCTCGATCACGCCCGCCCAGCCGTAGCGGAAGCCGAGCAGCTCGTGGCCGAGCGCATGCCCGCGTCGCACGACCGCCCTGATCGCCGCGTTGAGCCCGGGGCAGTCGCCGCCGCCTGTGAGCACGCCGAATCGCATCGCTGCTCGATTGTGCCCGATTCCTGGTCGGTTACGATGGCCGAGGCACCAGGAGCGAGCCCGAGGCACCGGGGAGCGAGCCTGACAATGGCGGCGCTGACAACTTGGCTGCGTCTGGCAGCGGTGGCCGTGGGGCCCGCCGCCGCCCGGGAGAGAGCGAGCGGCGGCGGCGGCCCAGCGGCCAGAGGCGGGCGCCATAGGGGAGCGAGGCTGCGCGCCTCTCGACGTTGCCTGGCGTGGTGGTCCCGTCCGTGGAAGATCGACCACCCAACCACGCCGTAAAAGCATGATCCTCGCTGCGCGTAATCCGTCATCCCGAGATGACCGTCGGATGCGCTGTGGGTTTTCCACACGGCCGACGTCGGAATCACTCGTATGCGGAAAATGGTGGGATTCCGTCTGCTGAGGGTGGCAAAGTACGGATGCAACGGAAAGGCGCCGCCTCATACGCTGCGGCGGTCGCCGGCTTCGGAAGGCGTGACGCAAGCGAGCTGAAGCCGGGAGATCTTCGAATGAAGGGATCCAGATGAGCATGTGGGCAGCGCTGGGGGCCGTGTTCGATCTCAATCAGCCGGCGCACTACGTCCACTGGCATTTCTTCCAGATGTCGGTCGCGAACGTCTCCGTGATCATCGCGATGCTGATCGTCTTCGCGCTCGCGATCCTGCTGCCCTTCCCGGGCGCGCGCCGCAGAGCCGCCGAACGCAGGGCGCGCGAGCGCGGGAGCGCGCCAGGCGCGGGGGCGGCGGGTGAAGAAGCGACAGGCGGGAGGGCGGCCTGATGAGCGTCTACTCGCAAGAGCCGGTGTCAGGCGAGCAGCACGTCGCGCCGGCCGTCGCTCCCGGCTCGTGGACGGGACGCCTGCGCGAATCGGCCGTGAGGTCCTGGCCGCCGGAGCGGCTGCTGCCCGACAGCCAGCCGAGCTACGTCGCCTCCTGGATCTACGTCTTCGGCGCGGCGACGATCGGCGCTCTGATCGTGATCGTCGCAAGCGGGGTGATCCTCGGTCTGAAGGGCCCCGCCTGGTGGCATGACACGAGCGTCGGCCACTTCTTCAACAGCATTCACCTCTGGGCTGTCGAGCTGTTCTTCTTCACGATGGTCGTCCACCTGTGGGGCAAGTTCTTCATGGCGGCCTGGCGCGGCGGCCGCGCGCGCACCTGGATGTCCGGCGCGGTGATCTTCCTCGTCTCGATCGGGACCGCGTTCACGGGATACGTCTCACAGCAGAACTTCGACTCGCAGTGGATCTCGACCCAGGGCAAGGACGCGATGAACTCGGTCGGCATCGGCGCGTTCTTCAACGTGACGAACTTCGGCCAGATGTACACCTACCACGTGCTGCTGCTGCCGGTGGCGGTGATCGCGCTGACCGCCGGTCACATCCTGCTCGTGCGGCGCCACGGCGTCGTGCCGCCGCTGCCGCTGGGCGGGCTGGGTCGCGAGACGGCCGCCTCACGTGACGGCGCGGGCGACGGGGGGGCGTCGACGATCGTGCCGCCAGGCCACCTCGGCCGGCCGCAGTCCGACGGCGGGCATGCGGGCCCAGCGCAGCCTCCCGCGTCGCAGGCGCCGCAGGCGCGGATGAGCGGGCCAGAGCCGGACGGCGGGATGCCAGATCCGCCGCAGACGCCCGAGCGTGGAAGGGGGATGTGATGCACGGAACGACGAAGCGGCTGAACGAGCTCGCCCGCAAGTGGGAGGGCGCCTACCGGCCCTACGACCTCGTGAAGGAGGTCGTGATCGCGACTGCGGTCGTGACCCTGATCGCGATCGCGATGACGATCCTCCTCTCCTCGCCCGACGAGAAGCCCTCGACGATCAAGAGCTGGTCGCGCAACATGCCAGCGAACTTCCTGACGACCGCGAACGCGGAGCTCGCCGGCGAAAGCGACACCGCGACGTACGGGCCGCCCTACAACCACAACGGCGAAGGGCAGCAGATCGCGTTCATCCACCTGCAGAAATGGCTCGGCGTGAGCCACCCGATCGACACCGCGAAGGAATACGTGATCGGCCCGCTGAGGAGCATCCCGAACGATCCGGCCCTCACGAAGGCGATCGCCGAATACACGTCGGCCTCGAAGTCCCAGCAGGCGCAGTGGACGAACGCCTATGCGAAGGCGGTGGAAAAAGCGAGCGCCTCGGGACAGGCGGTGAGCGTGCCGGCCGGCGGCTACGGGCCCGTCGGCCCGATGATGACCTCGCTGCTGAGTCTCGCCCAGAGCGGCGGCGTCGACGGCGCGCTGCTAACGAGCAGGCAGTTCTACCAGACCGACTACACGAAGCCGCTGCTGTTCCTCGCGGACGGCGGTGACAGCGGCGAACTTGCGGTCCGCGCCGAAGGCGAACACCTGCTCGGCACGCAGTGGGGGATGATGAACGAGACGGGCAGCTTCCCAGGCCAGGTGTGGCTGTGGCTCTACACCTTCTGGTACCAGATCGAACCGTTCCAGAACTCAGAAAATGCCGACGCGCTCGTGATGCTGATCATGCTCGCGCTGAGCGCCTGCTTCATCCTGATTCCCTTCATCCCCGGCGTGCGCGACATCCCGCGCGCGATCCCGCTCTACAGGCTGATCTGGCGCGAGCACTACGGCGAACTGCGCGAGGCCGAGCGCGAAGGGCGCTGAGCGGGGCGAGCCGGGGGCGGGGCGCCGGTCGGTGCGACGGCGATCTCCGCAGGCTGACCGCGCAACGGTGGCGCACTGGCCGCGGGCGCGGACGACGCTCAGTCGGAGTCCTCGCTGCTGACGAGGCCGCGCTTCAACGCGTAGCCGACGAGCTCGGCCCGCGAGGAGAGGTTGAGCTTCTGCTGGATGTGGGCCCTGTGCGTCTCGACCGTCCTCACCGAGAGGTAGAGCTTGCCCGCGATCTCGGCGTTCGTGTGCCCGAGCGCGATGAGGCGCAGCACGTCGACCTCGCGTTCGGAGAGGTCGTCCGGCGGCCCGGGGGGCGGCTCGGAGGCGAGGCGCGCGCCGAGCCTCGGGTTGAGGTAGCTTTCGCCGGCGGCCGCTCTGCGCACCGCCTGGACGAGCTCGTCGTCGGCGGCCTCCTTGAGCACGTAGCCGATCGCGCCCGCGCCCAGCGCCCTGCGCGCGAAGGCGGGCTCCTGCTGCATCGTGAGCACGACGATTTGGGTCTGCGGCATCTGCTCCCTGATCGAGGGGATCGCCTCGAGGCTCGAGCCGCCGGGCATGTTGAGGTCGAGCACGAGCACGTCAGGGTGGTGGCCCCTGACGTAGCGCTGAGCGGCTTCGAGATCGCCCGCCTCGGCGACGACCTCGAAGTCGCGCTCGTGGTCTAGCAGCATTCGCAGGCCACTGCGCACGACCGCGTGGTCGTCGGCGAGCACGATCCTGATCGTTCCCTGGGCCGCGCCGTCGGCGCTCTCGCCCGCGGTCTCCTCCGCTTCCCCTGTGCTCATCGCGGCAGACGTTAGCGCTCGGAGGCGATGGCTGCCTACGGCAAAGTACGGTCTTCGGCGTGGCCGGGCTCGGATGCCGTCTGCGTCGTCGCGGGCGCGAACGTCGTCTGCGTCGCCGCGGGAGCGGACGCCGTCTGCGTCGCCGCGGGCACGGATGCCGCTCTTGTCGCGGGCGCCGATGCCCTCTGTGCTGTGCGCTCGGATGTCGCCTCGCTGCTCGCCGCCCGCGGCAGGACGAGCAGCGAGCAGCGGCCCTCGCGCTGGAGGCGGTTGGAGGTGCTGCCGAGCATGAGCCGTCTGACCGGCCCGTAGCTGCGCGAGCCGACGGCGAGCAGGTCCACCTGCTCGCCGAAGGCGGCGAGCTCCTCGCCTGGCACGCCGTAGAGAGCGCGCCCATCGACTCCCGGGAGGTTCTCCATCTTCGCGCTCGCCTCGGCGACGAGCGCGTCGATGCTCTCGCCGATCGCCGGCGAGGCGGCGCCGGTGAAGGCGTAGGCCGGCAGCGTCACGACCTGCACGGCCCTGACGAGCGAGCGGTGGCGGCCCGCGATCGCCTTCGCGACCGCGAGCGCCTGCTCGCTCTCGGGCGATTCGTCGTAGCCGACGCCGATCGTCGCGAGCGGCGTCGGGTGCTCGGCGTAGCCGTGCAGCGCTGTCGCGACCGCGCAGGGAGCGCCGTTGAGCGAGGCGCGCGCGTCGTCGCCCAGCATCGCCCTGCCGAGTGCGCTGCGCGCGCAGGAGCCGACGACGATGAGATCGGCGCCGCGCGATTCGGCGAGCGCGTGCAGGCCGTGCCCAGGCGAGCTCGAGGTGAAGCTGACGAGCTCCGCGTCGATCTCGGCCGCGTCGCGTTCGCGCTGCAGCATCGAAAGCGAGTCCTGCTCGGCGGTCGTGGCGAGCGCGGCGATCGTCGCATGCGCCGACCGTGGCGCGCCGCCGTGGACGTGCACGAGCGCGAGACGGCCGTCGTCGGCGAGCAGGCGCGGCGCGAGCGCGATCGCGTCGCGGCCGCCCTGCCTGCCGTCGACGCCGACGAGAACGTTCTGGAACATCGTGGGCGCAGGCTATGCAGGCGCGCGTCTTCTCGAATCCGGGGCGCCTCGCACAGGCTCTGCGGTTTTCTACGTATCGAAGCGCGAGCCCGCTGGGGAAGCATGGTTGCGGTGTCGAGCACGCCCGAGCCGGACCTGCACGCGGTCGACGCGCTCTGGCGCGCGGCGAACTACCTCTCCGTCGGCCAGATCTACCTGCTCGCAAACCCGCTGCTGCGCGAGCCGCTGAAGGCCGAGCACGTCAAGCCGCGCCTGCTCGGCCATTGGGGCACGACGCCGGGCCTCAACTTCGTCTACGCCCACGTGAGCGCGGCGGTCGCTCTGCGCGACCTGAACGCGATCTTCGTGACCGGCCCGGGGCACGGCGGTCCGGGGATCCTCGCGAACGTCTATCTCGAGGGCACCTACAGCGAGGTCTACCCCCACGTCGGCCGCGACGAGGAGGGGCTGCGGCGGCTGTTCCGGCAGTTCTCCTTCCCAGGCGGGGTCCCAAGCCACGTCGCGCCGCAGACGCCAGGCTCGATCAACGAGGGCGGCGAGCTCGGCTACAGCCTGCTGCACGCCCACGGCGCGGTGCTCGACAGCCCGGACCTGCTCGCGGTCTGCGTGATCGGCGACGGCGAGGCGGAGACGGGGCCGCTCGCGGCGAGCTGGCACTCGAACAAGTTCCTCGACCCCGTGAGCGACGGCGCGGTACTGCCCGTGCTGCACCTGAACGGCTGGAAGATCGCGAACCCGACGATCCTCGCGCGCATCCCGGAGCAGGAGCTGACCAGCCTGCTGCGCGGCTACGGATACGAGCCATATTTCGTTTCAGGGCACGAGCCCGAGGCGATGCACCGGCTGATGAAGGACACGCTCGCGAGCGTCTTGGCGGAGATCGAGACGATCCAGAGTGCCGCACGTGCCAGCGAGGCGGTCGCGGACGATCCCCGGCCGCGCTGGCCGATGATCGTGCTGAGGACGCCGAAGGGCTGGACGGGGCCGAGGGAGCTTCACGGGCTGCCGCTCGAGGGGTCCTTCCGCTCGCACCAGGTGCCGATCGCGGACCCGCGCTCGGACTCCGAGCAGCTGCAGACGCTCGAGCGGTGGCTGCGCTCCTATCGCCCCGAGGAGCTGTTCGACGAGCGGGGCTGCGTCGTCCAGGAGATCGCAGGCGTCGCGCCCGAGGGAGAGCGGCGGCTCGGGGCGAACCCGCATGCGAACGGCGGCATCCTGCTGCGCGAGCTCGAGCTGCCGGACTTCGCCTCCTACGCGGTCGAGGTGCCCGAGCCGGCGAGCCGCTTCAGCGAGGCGACGCGCGTGCTCGGCGGCTACCTGCGCGACGTGATCGCGCTCAACCCCGACCGCTTCCGGATCGTCGGCCCTGACGAGACCGCCTCGAACAGGCTCGACGCGGTGCTCGAGGCGACCGACAAGGCGTGGGTCGCGAGGCGGCTGCCCGCGGACGAGCACCTCGCGCCTGACGGCCGCGTGATGGAGGTCCTCAGCGAGCACCTGTGCGAGGGCTGGCTCGAGGGCTACCTGCTCACCGGCCGCCACGGCCTCTTCAACTGCTATGAGGCGTTCGTCCATATCGTCGACTCGATGTTCAACCAGCATGCGAAGTGGCTGAAGCTCTGCCGCGAGATTCCCTGGCGGAGGCCGATCGCCTCGCTGAACGTCCTGCTCTCCTCGCACGTCTGGCGCCAGGACCACAACGGCTTCTCCCACCAGGACCCGGGCTTCATCGACCACGTCGTGAACAAGAAGGCGGAGATCGTGCGCGTCTACCTGCCGCCCGACGTGAACTGCCTGCTCTCGGTGACCGACCACTGCCTCAGGAGCCGCGACTACGTGAACGTGATCGTCGCGGGCAAGCAGCCCCAGCTCGACTACCTCACGATCGAGGAGGCGGTCGTCCACTGCACGAAGGGCGTCGGCATCTGGGAGTGGGCGAGCAGCGACGAGGGGCAGGCGCCCGACGTCGTGCTCGCCTGCGCCGGCGACGTGCCGACGCTCGAGACGCTTGCCGCGACGGCGATCCTCAGGGAGCGGCTGCCCGAGCTGAAGGTACGGTTCGTGAACGTCGTCGACCTGATGCGCCTGCAGCCCGAGAGCGAGCACCCGCACGGCCTGCCGGATGCCGACTTCGACTCGTTGTTCGGCACGGACACGCCGGTGATCTTCGCCTACCACGGCTATCCGTGGCTGATCCACCGCCTCGCTTACAGGCGCAAAAACCATCATCACCTGCACGTCCGCGGCTACAAGGAGGAGGGCACGACGACGACTCCATTCGACATGACGATGCGCAACGACGTCGACCGCTTCCATCTCGTGACGGACGCGATCGACCGCGTCCCCGGGCTTGCGACGAGGGCCGCCCACCTGCGCCAGCAGATGCAGGAGCAGCGGTTGCGCCATGCGGCGTATGCGCGCGCCGTGGGCGAGGACGCGCCCGAGATCCGCGACTGGACCTGGCCCGTGGGGTAGGGCGGCGGATCGGACGACGCGGACGAGGCGGACGAGGCGAAGGATCGGGCGGCGGCGTGCGGGTGCTGAGCGTGAACGCGGGCTCGAGCAGCCTGAAGCTGGCGCTGATCGGCGAGCGCGGCGATGGGCGGGCGACAGAAGTCGATGGGCAGGAGCGGTGGGCGGAGGACCCTGGACTCGAGTTGCTGACAGCGCGCGAGATCGCGTTGCACGGAGGCGAGCTCGACGTCGCGGCGCTGGAGGCCGCGCTGCAGGGACCGCTCGCGGAGGCCGACGCGGTTGGCCACCGAATCGTCCACGGCGGCAGGCGGTTCACCGCCGCGGTGAGGATCGACGCGGGCGTGGAGGCGGCGCTGCGCGAGCTGGCGGACCTCGCGCCGCTGCACCAGCCCAAGTCGCTTGCGGCGCTCGACGCGGTGAGCGTGCTGCTGCCCGAGCTGCCCGCGGTTGCCTGCTTCGACACGGCCTTTCACGCGAGCATGCCGGAGCCGGCGCGCACCTACGCGCTGCCGCTGCGGTGGCGCAGCCGCTGGGCGATCCACCGCTACGGCTTCCACGGCCTCTCGCATGCGTGGGTGGCGCGGCGAGTGGAAGAGCTGGCCGGTCGGACGGGCGAAGGCGACGGCGACGCGAGGGCGCCGCTGCGGATCGTGAGCTGCCACCTCGGCGCTGGCGCCTCGCTGTGCGCGATCGCACACGGACACTCGGTCGACACGACGATGGGCTTCACGCCGCTCGAGGGTCTTGTGATGGCGACGCGCAGCGGCAGCGTCGACCCGGGGCTGATGCTGTGGCTGATCGAGCGCGGCGAGGCGAGCGCCGGCGAGGTCGCCTTCGCGCTCGAGCACGAATCGGGGCTGCTCGGGCTCTGCGGCAGCGCCGACATGCGGGTCGTCTTGGCGGGAGCGGCCGATGGCGACGCCCGCTGCAAGCTGGCCCTCGACGTCTATCTGCACAAACTGCGGTCGGGGATCGCCTCGATGGCGGCCTCGCTCGGCGGCGTCGACGCGCTCGCGTTCACGGGCGGGGTAGGCGAGCGCTCGGCGGAGGTGCGGGCGCGCGCGATCGCTGGCCTCGGCTTCCTTGGGATGGGGATCGATGCGATCGACAACGCCGCGACGATCGCCGCCCGCTCTGGCGATCGCGAGATCACGCTCGCTGGCGCGAAGGTGCGCACGTTCGTGATCGCCGCGCGCGAGGACCTCGAGATAGTCCGGCAGACGCGGGCGGTGCTGGGCGAGAGCTGAGCGCGCGCCCGCCGCGTCAGAGACTCGCGCGTTCACCCTGGGAGAGCGATCGCAGGCGCCGTGCGGCGAGGCTCTCGCTGCCGAGCATGCGCTCGATCCACGACTGCGCGTGTGGGAGGTCCAACGTCGCGGCTGCGACCATCTCCTCGATGTCGGCCCAGTCCTTAGTGCGGTCGAGCAGCGCCTTGAAGACCGCAAGCGCCGTGCAGTCGAGCACCGGGATCGTGCGTCCCTCGAATGCGACCTGCCGCACCCCCTCCGCGACCTCGGCGTGAAAGCGGTGAACGTCGAGGAACAGGTCGATTGGAGTGTCCTCCCACCACACGCGCACCTGACCGTCGCGTTCGATGGCTGCGCGGTTCGCCTCGGATACCGTCACGTCGCTGGGCAGCGCGGCGAGCACGTTTTGCGCCTGCGCGGGATCGACGAACACGTTCACGTCGAGATCGCGCGTCGCGCGTGGATCTTCCGTGCAGTAGGCGAGCGCGATCGCGCCGCCAAACGCGTGTGGCAGGCCGGCCTCGGACAGCGCGTCATGCACCGCGAGCAGCCGTTGCCCGAGCAGGCTCATCCGGCCAGGCCGCGCAGCGATGGATATTCGAGCGATCCGCGCCGCCGCGCCGGGAGCGACTCGGCGAGATCGAGCACCTGCGAGAGGATACGCCCGGCGCGTATGTGATCGACGGGCGAGCGGGGGGCGAGGCGGAGCGAGAGGCCCACGGACCCCGCGATCCGCGCGAGCGCATCCACTCCCGGCTGGCGGCGGCCACTCTCGTATGCGCTCACGACCGACCTCGGCAGGCCCGCGCGCCGCGCGAGCTCAGCCTGTCGCAGGCCGGCGCGGCGGCGGATGTCACGGATCAGGTCCCCTGCTGTCTCGTCGGCAATCGGCATAAAACCAATGTTAGCGTATACGCTAACAAACAGCGAGACTCAGATCCCCTGCCCCGGCAGGAACTCGTTCGTGAACGGCGGGAGCCCGGAAGCGTTCGGATTGCGCTTCAGCAGCCCCTTTTCGTACATCCATTCGCCGAAGCGCGCCCACGCGGCGGGGCTCTGCCAGCCGTAGGGCTTGCCGCCTTCGGGCTGCGTCGCCGGAAGCGTGCGTTCGATCGAGAGTCGCTGGAGCTTCGGTTCGAGTTCCGGGTTCGCCCGCAGCACCAGCTTCGCCGCGGCGGCGGGGTTGCTGCGGACGTCCCTCTCGCCGCGCGTCAGCGCCTGCAGGAAGGCGCGCAGCTTCGTGCCGTCATGGCGCGCCTCGTCTTCGCGCACGACGAGCACGAGCTCGTCGTAGCTCGGGACGCCGGCCCTGTCGACCGGGATCACGAGCGGATGCTTTCGCATCAGCTGGAGCTGGATCGCCTCGTAGTTCCAGAAGCCGCCGAGCGTCGCCGCGACCTTGCCTGAGAGCATCGACTGCACGAGGTTGAAGCCGACGTTCACTTCGGTCACCCTGCTCGGGCTCACGCCCGCGCTCTGCAGCGAGGTCTTCAGCTCCGCCGCCTGGTATGGGATGCCGGCGGTGCCGACGCGCTTGCCGGCGAGGTCGGCGACCGAATGGACGTGGTGCCTCGGCAGCGCGATGATCGAGGTGAGCGGCCGCTGCATCAGCGCCGCGATCGAGACGACCTTCAGGCCCTGATCGCGCGCGATCATCACCTCAGGCTGGTAGGAGATCGCGAGGTCGACCTTGCCGGCGGCGAGCAGCTTCAGCGGTTCGGCCGATTCGGAGGGGGTGACGGGACTCACGTCGAGCCCCGCCGCCTTGAAGTAGCCGCGGTCGATCGCGTCGAAGAGCGGGGCGTGATCGGCGTTCGGCAGCCAATCGAGCATCACCGAGAAGGATGTCTGCGTCGTTGCGGCTGTAACGTCCTGCTTCTCGCCGCAGGCAGCGAGCGCAAGCGCACAGACGAGCGCGAGCAGTGCGGCCAGCAGGGGGGCGAGGGGCTTCGATCGTGCTTTCAACGACTCTCTCCTTGTGAGGGTTTGGCCCAGCCGGCGGCGCGGCGCTCGGCGAGGGCGAGGGCATAGAAGAAGGCGATCGCGCATACGAAGAGCACCGCGGTGCCGGCGACGGCTCCTTCGGCGTTCACCGAGCTGATGTCGGTCGTGATCTGACGCCCGAGGCCCGCGTACTGGCCAACCGTCGGGCTCGTCGTCTCGGCGATGAACGCGGCGATCCAGGCGACGACGAGCGCGATCCGGGCGCCGCTGATCACGGCGGGCAGCGCGGCGGGCAGCTCGCCGAAGCGGAATGCCTGCCAGCGCGATGCGTTCAGCGTCCTCAGCAGCTTCACCTGGTCTGGGTCGACCGCCCTCAGGCCGTCGACGGTCGTGACCGTGATGGGGAAGAAGCAGATCACAGCGATCACGATCAGCTTTGGCACTATCCCGAACCCGAGCCAGAACGCGAGCGTCGGCGCGAGCACCGCAAACGGCACCGCCTGCGAGCCGATCGCGAGCGGGTAGGCCGCGCGGCGCACCGGCTGGAAGAGGTGGATCGCGACCGCGAGCACGAACCCTGCGGCGACGGCGAGCGCGAGTCCGAGCAGCACTTCCTTCGCGGTGACGAGCGTGTTCTGCCACAGCACGTCCGTGTTGCTTGAGGCCCAGCTCGCAACCGAGTGCGGCGCGGGCAGCAGCTGCGGATCGACGCCGCCGAGGTCGACGTAGAGCTCCCAGGCGCCGAGGAGCGCGAGCAGCAGAGCGAGCGCGGGCAAAGCGTGCAGCGTGCGGCGTTTCATCGCGAGTTCTCCACCGCCGTCGCGCCGCCCGTGCGCTGAGCGCCGCCGCCTCGTCCGTCGCCCTCGAGCCCGAGCGCCGTGAGCGCCTGCTCGCGCAGCCGAATGACCTGCGCGTCCGCTCGCGAGCGCGGCCTTGGCAGCGGCACCTCGATCTCGCTCTGCACCCTCCCCGGCCGCGCGCTCATCACCGCGACGCGGTCGCCGAGCATCACCGCCTCCTCGACGTCGTGCGTGACCAACACGACGGTTCTCGGCTCCTGCGTAAGGGCGTCCGCGAGCCAGCCTTGCATCTGCATGCGCGTGATCGCGTCGAGCGCGCCGAAGGGCTCGTCGAGACAGAGCACGCGCTTGCCTGAGAGCAGCGTGCGCAGGAACGCGACCCGCTGGCGCATCCCGCCGGAGAGCTGATTTGGGTGTGCCCGCTCGAAGCCGCTCAGGCCGAGCTCGTCGAACAGCGGCTGCGCCCGCTCGCGGGCGGCGGCGCGCGAGACGCCTGCGATCCGCAACGGCAGCGCGGCGTTGTCGAGCGCGCTCAGCCAGGGCAGCAACAGGTCGCGTTGCGGCATCAGCGCGGCCGGCGCCGCGATCACCTCGCCGCCGTCGGGTGCCTGCAGGCCGCAGACGATCTCGAGCAGCGTCGTCTTGCCGCAGCCGCTCGGGCCGACGACCACGAGCACCTCGTCGGGGTCCGCGTGCAGCGAGACGTCGCCCAGCGCCTGCACGGCACGGCCGGCGCGGTCGACGAAGCGACGGCTGACGTGCTCGACGCGGACCGTCTCCGGCCCGACGCGAGCCGACTCCGCTGCGGCGACAGGCGACGCGTTCGCAGCCGCAGACGATGGCTCCGTCAGCTGTTGCGATCTGCCTGGCACTTCGCTCCCTTCGCGGGCATTACCCCACAGGTTCGAAGGGTCGGCGCCAGGCGAGCGATGCTCGAGGGCGCCATCTCAGCCGGCCTTTCCCGCCAGCCCCCCTGTGTATCGGTGCTGCCGATCCTACCGCGCCTGCGTCACCGGCCTCGTCAGCGCACGTACGAAGTCCTCGAGCTGGGCGGTCGTCCAGCACTCGAACGCGGTGCAGTGGCGCTCGTAGGCGGCGATCACGGAGTCGCCGTAGTTCCAGTAGAGGCGCGGCTCGGGGTTGAGCCAGAAGGCGCGGCCCGCCTTCGCCGCGATCTGGCCGAACAGTTGAGCCTTCGGGTCGCGACCGTTCGTGCGTGCGTCGCCGAGCACGATCAGCGTTGCGCGCGGGTGCAGCTCGTCCTCGACGAGGTCGAGCATCTCCGCGAACACCCTGCCGTAGTCGGTGTAGCCGGAGACGTCCGCGACGCCCGCGTCTTTGCCGATCGTCTCGCTGATCGTCTTGAAGTCGCGCTCGTGCTCGAATACGTGAGTCACCTCCGAGACCCGCTCGATGAACACGAACGAGCGCATCTTGCGGAAGGCGTCATGGAGCGCGTGCAGCACCGAAAGGAAGAAGACCGACGCGGAGGTGACGCTCGTCGAGACGTCGCAGAGCACGTAGATCTCCGGGCGCCGCGGGCGGCGGGGGCGGTGCTTCAGCACGATCGGGACCCCGCCGGTCTGAAGCGAGGCCCTCATCGTGCGCCGCACGTCGACGTGCGCGTGGCGACGATGCCCGCGGGCCTGCATCCCCTGCGTCGCGAGCCGCCGTCGCAGCTGGGCGACGACGCGATGAACCGCGGCGAGGTCGGCGAGCGGGCCCGAGGGCAGCGCTCTGTCGAGCTCGCTGAGCGGGCGCGCCGGCGGCAGCCGCTGGGTGCGCCGCGCCTGGGCG
>JBAIYK010000014.1:0-29628 GCA_037915935.1 Solirubrobacterales bacterium
GCCTCGCCGCCGATTCGAGCGCCTGCGAGACCGCGGCCGACTCCGGTCCTGCGACGCCTGAGATCTCGACCCGATCGACCGCTACGAGCGCCGAGTCCCTGAGCAGCAGGAAGCCGCCGCCGAGCAGGGCGGCGGCGAGCGCGGCGAGCGCGACCGTCCTTCGCGTAGGCCGCACCCGTGCGAACGCGCGCCCTCTCCGTCTCGCCCGCGACGGCCGCGTCCGCCTGCCCCGCACGAGCCCCGTCCGCCGCGCGAGCTCGCCGAGCAGGGAGGGTGGCGAGAGCCGCAGGCGGCCGGCGAGGGTCGACTCCATCCCGCCTTCTTCGACCCGCGAGGAGCAAGCCCTGCGTGCCGCCTCGCCCGCGCCCGGTGCAACAATGCGGCGATGATCGATCCCGTCGGCGATCGAGCCTCCGACGTGCAGGTCGTGAGGACGCTGTTCGACGCGTTCAACGGCAGGGACGTCGAGCGAGGGCTCTCGCTGCTGCACCCTGAGATCGTCTTCGAACCCGTCTCAGGCGCGGTGCTGAACGAGGGCGAGCCCTACCGCGGCCACGACGGCATGCGCCGCTACTTCGCCCACGTCGAAGAGCACTGGCGGGAGCTGACCGTGAAGCCGGTGCAGATCAGGGCGGCCGGCGTCGCGGTCGTCGCGCTCGGGCACGTAAGCGGCGAGGGGGCCGGCGGGGCGCTGCGCGACGCGCCGACGACCTGGGTCTTCAAGCTGCGGGACGGCCTCGTCACGAGCGTCCAGATCTTCTCCGACGAGCGGCTCGCGAGGCAGGCGCTCGAAACCGACCCCGAGATCGAGCCGCAGCTGAGCGCCGAGGCGAGCTGGCAGGGCGAGGGGCTTGGCTGACTCGTAGGCTCGTACCGCCTGGCCGGTCCAAGCCTGTACCGGATGGACGGTCCAATCAGCCCGAAGTTCCGCCCGTCCGCGACTGGAGATGAGCGCTCGAAGCGGCTAATCTCTACGCAAACCGACGCAACGGGGAAAGAGACGACCGACGGGCGAGGCAGCCGCGGCTGCGCCCGCGGCACGGCCACGGAACAGGCAACCAGGGGCACAGGACGATGAAGAGCCGCATCATCTTCGCGGGCGGGCTGCTGCTCGCATGCCTGATCGGCACGTTGCCGCTGTGGCCGGCTGCCGCGTCGATCCTGCCGGCCGCCTCCGCGATCGCCGCGGAAGTGACGGAAATCACGACGGTGACCGAAACCATCTTCGCGACCGACACGACGACCGAAACGGCGACCGAGACGGAAACGCTGACTGAAACGAGCACCGCGACCGAAACCGTGACGGACACGAGCACCGCGACCGAAACCCTGACCGACATCACGACCGCGACCGAAACCCTCACCGACACGACGACGGCGACGGACACGACGACCGAAACGGCGACGGACACGACCACCGCCACCGACACGACCACCGAAACGGCGACGGACACGACCACGGCGACCGACACGAGCACCGCGACCGAAACGGCGACGGAAACGACGACCGCGACCGATACGAGCACCGCCACAGATACGACGACCGAAACCGCGACGGACACGACAACCGCGACCGAAACCCTGACCGACATCACGACCGCGACCGAAACCCTGACGGACTTCACGACCGCGACCGAAACGGCGACGGACACGGCCACCGCAACCGACACCACGACCGCGACGAAGACGGCGACCGCCACGACCACCGCCACCGCGACGAAGACAGCGACGAAGACCGCGACCGCCACCGACACGACGACCGCGACGGCCACCTCGACGCCGCCGCCCCCGCCTCACGAGGTCACGCTCATACAGCCCTTCCCCGTCGTGCACATCGCGGGCAGCTACTCCCGCGGCGGGATCAGGCTGCAGACGCTCAGCGTGCAGGCGCCGGCGGGGGCGACCGTGCTCGTCAGCTGCAGCGGGCGGGGATGCCCGGCGCGTCGCCAGCGCCGGCAGGCGCATGCGCGCGAAGGCGGCGAGGCGACGATCGCATTTCGCCGCTTCGAGCGCCGGCTGCCCGCGGGCGTCACGCTCAAGGTCGAAGTCTTCGCACCCGGCGAGATCGGCAAGCTCACGTCGCTCACCGTCCGCCGCGGCAAGCCGCCGAAGCGGTCGGACACCTGTCTCGACCCGATAACGCGTCACGCGATCGGCTGCCCGACATGATCGTCGCGCCGCGCCTCATCGCGACCGGCGAGCGCGCGCTCGCGAGCACGGAGAGGCGGCTGCAGGCTCAGACCCGCTCGCGCCGGATGCTGCTGCTCTCGCTCGCGCTCGCGGCGCTCTGCGCGGCGGGCTTCGCAGCGGGGCGGGGCCTGCGCTCGGCTGTGCAGACGGGACCGCCGCCCTTCTCGCCCGCGCAGGCCCTGCCGGCGGCGAAGGTCGTGACGAACGAGGGCTATTCGCCCCCGATCGCGGACCTGCGCCTGCCTGCGCGGCCGGCGGTGACGGGGTCGCGGCGTGGCCGTGTACGGACGGCGCAGGCGCCGATCGCGCCCGCGCGAGCTCGCCGGGCGGCTCCCGCCTCCCAGCCGAGCGGCGAACGGCCTGCGGTCGCCTCCGCGCCGGCGGCATCCTCGCCCGCGCCGGTCTCCTCCTCACGGTCCGCCCCGTCGGCGCCCTCCACGCCTGCGCCCTCCCCCCCGCCGCCGGCGCCGTCGAAGCCGGCCGCGCCCGTCGCTCCTGCAGCGCCAGATGCCCCGGCGCCATCCAACGCGCCGACGAATCAGAAATCCTCGAGCGGCTCGTTCGACAGCTCAGGTTGAGCATGGGGGAACTGCGCGCCCAGCTGCAGCCGCGGCTCCTCCGCTACGTCTGGATCGCGCCAGTGCTCGCGCTCGCGGTCGGCTATGCGAGCGGTCACCATCCGGCGCCGGCGACGAGCAGCACCGCCGCCGCCGCGAACGTCCCAGGCTCCCCCGTCACGCTCGAATACCCAGGCGCCTGGCGGCAGAGCGCGCTCCCCGCCGCGCTCGCCGGGCTTCGCCTCGATCGCCCGCTGCTGCTCGCGCCGGCGGGCCGGGCCGAACGCGGGGGCCTGCTCGCGGCGGCGCTGCCGCAAGCGGGCGAACCGCTGCCGCAGGCTCTGCTCGCGGCGATCGAGGGCACGCCGCAGGGCGAAGCGATCTGGCTCGTCAACGCCCCCGCCTACCGCTACGCGCGCCTCTCGCTCCGAGGCACGCAGGTCCGCCTCACCGCATACTCGATCGCGGTCGGCGGCGGCCGCTTCACGCTCGCGCTCTGCTTCGCGCCCGTCGGAGGGACGCAGATACGGCGCAGCTGCGAACAGACCGTCGAAAGCAGCGCGGCCGCCGAAGCGCAGAGCGGCCCGCTCGACGAACTGCAGCCGCAGCCGGCCTACGCGAGGCGCCTCAGCGCGACGCTCGGCGCCCTGCAGCAACTGCGCGCGCAGACCAGGCGGCTGATGGCAGACGGTTCGACGGCGGCGCGGATCGCCGCCGCTGCGAGGCGGCTCGTGGCCGGGTTGCAGCACGCGCGCAGTCAGCTGACGACCCCGAGCGCGCCGGCGATCGCGATGCGCGCGAGCACGGCGCTCGAACGGGCCTTGGGTGAAGCGCAGCTCGCCTACGCGGCGCTCGCGGTCGCCGCCGTACAGGGCCAGAGCAGCGGCTTCGTCGCCGCCCGCGAACGCGTCGACGCAGCCGAGGCACGCATCCACGCCGCGCTGCGGGGCTTCGGCTTGCTTGGTTATCGGGTCGACTGAGAGACCTGCGGCATGCCGCGGCGCGGCCGCCGTGGAGGGAGGCGCAGTCGCGACCCGCCAGCGAGCCCTCGCCGCTACCGTACGCCCGTGCGGATAGCGACCTGGAACGTCAACTCGATCAAGCAGCGCCTGCCGCGCCTCTTGCCCTGGCTCGACCAGCGCAGGCCCGACGTGCTCTGCCTGCAGGAGACGAAGCTCGCCGACGCGGCCTTCGACGAGCTGCTCGGCGCAGAGCTCGCCGCGCGGGGCTACGAGGTCGCGCGCTGCGGCGAGGTGCAGTGGAACGGCGTCGCGATCCTCTCGAAGGTCGGTCTCGAGGACGTCGTGGCCGGCGTCGAGGGCGCGCCCGGCTTCCCGCACCCGGAGGCGCGCGCGATCGCCGCGACCTGCGGCGGGGTGAGGGTGCACTGCGTCTACGTGCCGAACGGCCGGGTCCCCGACTCCGAGCACTACCGCTACAAGCTCGCCTGGCTCGCGGCTCTGGAGACGGCGATCCTCGCCGCCGGGCCTGAGCAGGCGATCGTGTGCGGGGACATGAACATCGCCCCCGCCGACCTCGACGTCTTCGACCCTGAGGCGTACGTCGGCCAGACTCACGTCACCGCGCCCGAGCGGCAGGCGCTCGCGCAGCTGCAGCGGACGCTCGGTCTGCGCGACGTGCTGCGCGAGCGCTGGCCTGCGCAGCGCGTGTTCACCTACTGGGACTATCGCGCGGGCATGTTCCACCAGGACCTCGGCATGCGAATCGACCTCGTGCTCGCGAGCGCCCCGGTCGCGGGCCGCGTGCAGGCGGCATGGGTCGACCGGCACGCGCGCAAGGGCAGCGGCCCGAGCGACCACGCGCCCGTGATCGTCGACCTCGACGAGGCGCCTGACGGCGACATCGGGCCCGTCGTGCCGCCGCCCTCGGCGCCGGTGACGAGGCGCGGGGCGAAGAAGCTGCCGCAGGCGCCATGAGCATTCATGCGCGCTCGGCGTAGGACCGGCTCGGCGGTCAAGCCGGCGAGAGGTGCGCCGTTTCAGACGCGGGAGATTTGGGCATGGAGCATCCGGACCCGAAGGAGGCGGCGATGGCCGAGGCAGCGCGAACGCGGGAAGCGGATCTCGACGGGGCGGGCGACGGAGCGCGGCGCGAACATTTGCCGCCTGTAGCCGAGCCGCGGGCAGAAGGCAGGCAGGCAGAAGGCGCGACCGAAGGCGACGCCGGCGGCCGGGAGGCGCCGCAGGGACTGACCGACCTGTCCCCGCGCGCCTGGTTCGCGACGCTGAAGCGCGCGGTGAAGGAATTCAGGCGCCGCAACCTCACCGACGCCGCCGCGGCTCTCACCTACTACGCGGTGCTCTCCGTCTTCCCGCTGCTGCTCGCGCTCGTCGCGCTCGTCGGCGTCCTCGGCCAGTACCCGCAGACGGTGAACGCGATCATGGAGATGGTGAGCAAGGTCGCGCCGCAGTCGACGGTCAGCACGATCCACGGGACGCTGACAGGCGTCGTCCAGAACAAGGGCGGCGCGGGCGCGCTGCTCGGCGTCGGCCTGCTCGGCGCGCTGTGGTCTGCCTCCGGCTACATCGGCGCCTTCACGCGCGCGTCGAACAGCATCTACTCGATCGAGGAGGGGCGGCCCGCCTGGAAGCTGCGCCCGCTGCAGATCGTGATCGCCGCGGCGATGGTCGTGATCGTCGCCTTCGTCGCGATCGGCTACGTCTTCAGCGGCAAGCTCGCAAGCTCCGCGGGGCATGTGATCGGAGTCTCCGAAGGCGCCGTCACCGCCTGGCAGATCGCGAAGTGGCCGGCGATGGCGCTCGTCGCCTCGCTGATGCTCTCGCTGCTCTACTACCTCGCCCCGAACGTGCGCCAGCCGCGCTTTCGCTGGATCACCCCCGGCGGCACGCTCGCGCTGCTCGTGCTCGTCGCCGCCTCCGTCGGCTTCGCCTTCTACGTCACCAGCTTCGGCTCCTACAACAAGACCTACGGCGCGCTCGGCGGCGTGATCATCATGCTCGTGTGGCTGTGGATCGCAAACGTCGCGGTGCTGCTCGGCGCGGAGGTGAACGCGGAGCTCGAGCGCAGCCGCCGCGCCCTGCTCGGGCAGCCGGTCGAGCGCGAGCCGTTCGTCGAGGCGAAGGACACGCGCAAGATGGCGAGCGCATGAGCGGCGAGCGGCAACGCGGGAGGCAGCAGGAGGCGCGGCGGCGAGATGCGCGGCAGTTGGATGCGCGACGGCTGGATGCGCGGCGGCCGCAAGCGCGAGGCGGTCGATGAGCAGGCTGCTCTTCGCGCCCTTCAGCATGCTCGGCGGCCTGCTCGCGGGCCTCATCGGCAAGCAGGTCTTCAAGGCGATCTGGGGGCTGTTCGACAAGGAGGAGCCGCCGGACCCCGGCGACAGGGCTGTCGCCTGGCGCAAGGTGCTACCGGCGCTGCTGCTGCAGGGCGCGATCTTCAGGACGAGCCGCGGGATCGTCGACCGCGCCCTGCGCAAGGCGTTCAGCCGCCTGACGGGCTCCTGGCCTGGGGAGGAGCGGCCGGAGGAGGCGTAGCGAGCCTGCGCTCAGACCGGCGGTTCCGCTTCGCCTTCGCAGACTTCCCGGGCCGTCTTCGCACGGCGGGCGAGGTTCGCGACGAGGACCGTCCTGCCCGTGGGCGTGCGCACGAGCACTTCGCTCGGCACGGCAGGCAGCGCGGCGTAGGAGACCACGCCGTGGGCGTGCAGGCTCGCCGGCATCGGGGCTCGCCGCAACGGCACGAGCCCGTCGGGGCCGCGCGCGAGCACGCGATCCCGCGGGTCTCTCAGCAGCCCGTAGAGGATCGCGTATTCGTGCGGCTGGCAGCCAGTCGCGACCCGGAAGGCGAATGGTCGGGGATGTCGGGCACGCGCTTCGGCGATTTCGAGCGTGTTGCCTTCCTCGGACGGCCCTGAGCCGAAGTTCGCGACGAACACGTGAATCTCGATCCCGCGAGCAAAGGGGGGATGACGTCGAAAGACCGGTCCGCCGTTGCCGCCGACGAATATCGAGCCGCGGCGGCCGACGACCACGAAGCGGGGGCCCTGCGGCACGTCGCCACTCACGATGATGTGAAAGGCAAGGAGCCGGTTGCGAGGCCGCGGCGGCCGTTTGCAGCCCACCCTGCGCGGCAGCCTCACGATCCGCAGCACCCGACCATGCGCGCCCAGCTCGCTCAGGCTCACCGGGATCGGCGACGGGCCCCACAGCGCCTGGTGGTAGTAGCCGATCGGGCCGCCGAGCTTCGGAGGCACGATCGCGACCGGCGAGGTGATCCGGCGGCCGTCGCTGAGCTCGAGGCGAACGCGTCGCGCCGCCGGCAGCGTCTGCGCTTCGACCGTCAGCAGCCCTCCCTCGCAGGCAACGGTCGGCGGTTCAGGATGTGCGCGCGATACGCAGTCTTCAGAGTCACTCAGCCGGCCTCCATTGGCGTATCGGATCGATTCGCTGATGCTGATGCTCACGCAACGTGCCCGGCTGCGTCGGTGGCCGGGACGCGCGCGCTCGACTTCGATCGTGTAAGCGCCCCCGGCGATGGTTCGGCCCTTGCCGATCACGACCGAGCGCTTCAAAGGTCGTCCGTGCGATGCTGCTTTCTCTTCTTCCTGCGATTCGGCTCGTTCTTCCTTGGCAAACCCGAGCTCGACTTCCAGGCGCCTTTCGATCGCGCTCGAACCGACTTCCTTTTTCTCCCGCGTCGCTTCGAGCCGCGCCGTCTGGCGCGCGAGCGCCCTGTCGCGGGCGTCCTCGAAGCGGGACAGGTGCGGCTTCTGCTGAAAGAGGAACGAGAGCAGGAGCGGACCGGCGACCCTTTCCCATTCGCGGGCATGCGCCCTCGTCGCGGCCGACAGCGACGTGTAGCCGCTTGCCATCCAAAACCGGAGGTCGGCGCATACTTGCAGCGGTGTGGTACGCAACGCGCGCTCCCGCACGGTTGCTTCGGCATGCTCGAATGCGGTAACGCGCGTGTCGCTCCACCGCAGCGACATGACGGTGCTCGCGAACCTCAGCGCCGCTTCGCTGTAGGGCGCTCGCTGCGCCTGATAGAGCGCGAGGGAGAGCTCGATGTGAAGGTCGAGCCACTGCCTGAACTGCCGAGCCCGTTCCCCCCTTTGGCGAGGGGACGGTGGGTGCCGAGGCCCGCTGCCGAACGCCACCAGGTCTTCGAGCTTTGGAGCGCCGGCCACCACACCTGGACATTCGCCTCCGAGCCGACTCGCGAGCGCTTCGACGTCTGCCTTCGAGGCGGACGCGCCCGCCGCCGCGGCGCGCTCGTAGGTCAGCTTCGCTTCGAGGTACCTGCGCGTCGCAATCCGGTCCTGCTTCGTGACCTTGGTCCTCCCGAGCGCAGCGCCCGGAAGCGCGACGAGGAGCAGTACGGCGAGCAGCATTCCCGCCGAAAGCACCGAATGCGTACGCATCGCTGGAACCGTATCCGAAGTCGGCTCCGGGGTGTCTCCACACCTGGGACGACTCTCGCGCCGTCCCACCATGCGGCAGGTCTGCGCCAGCTCCCCTACGCCGCCCGCAGCCGCTCGCGCAGCGCCGCGTAGCGGGGCGTTTCGTAGGCGACGAGCGCGACGAGCGCGAGGGCGAGCGCGCCGAGGTCGAGCAGCGGCGGCGGCCGCAGCGCGAGGCTTATAGGGATGAGAACGAGCAGCACCGCCGCGCAGGTCAGGCGCGCGCGGCTGAGGCGGTGCACGTTGCGCAGGCGGAAGGCGACGTGTGCGAGCAGGTAGAGCGAGGCGCCGCCGAGCATCGCGGCGGTCACGACCGCAGGCAGCGGCCGCTCGACGTGCAGCAGGCCCTTCTTCAGCCCGAGCGCGACGAGCGCGATCCCCGCGACCATCGGGAGGTGCAGGTATGAGAAGGAGTCGCGCGCGATCTCGTTGCGCTCGCGCCCTGGCGCCGCCTTGCTCAGCCGCCGCTGCGCGACGAGCGCGACGACGTCGAAGTAGAGCCACCACAGCGCGCCCGCGACGACGATCCCGAGCACCGCGGCGGCGACCTCGCCGGCCCCCACCCGCGCGCCCGCGCCGACGCCGAGCGCGACGATCGACTCGCCGAGCGCGATGATCACGATCAGCCCGTGGCGCTCGGCGAAGTGGCCCGGCACGAGCTTCCAGCCCTCCGACCCGAACAGGTAGGGGCCGATCATGTCGAGTGACAGCGCGAGCGCCCACAGCGCGATCTGGAGGCCGTCGTGCGCGAAGGCCGCGATCACGAGCAGGCCCACCCCGATCGCGGTGCTGCCGGCGAGGCTCAGCACCGAGCGCCGCAGCTGCGGGTCCTCGCGGCTCGCGATCACGAACAGCAGGATGTGCGCGCCCCTCACGACCGCGTAGGCGCAGGCGAACAGCAGCGCCGCGTCGCCGAAGGCGCCGCGCACCGACAGCGAGGCGACGAGCAGAGCCGCCATCGCGAGCAGCATCGCGAGGCGCACGGAGCCCTGCTCGGGATCGATCACGCTCGTAAGCCAGGCGTAGCCGCACCACGACCACCACAGCACGCCGAGCACGAGCATCCCCTTCAGCACGCCCTGCCAAGTGGGCTCGTGCGCCATCAGCGCCGTGCACTGCGTCAGCGCGAGCACGAACACGAGGTCGAAGAACAGCTCGAGCGGCGTCACGCGCTCGCCTTCGCGCATCGCCGCGCTGAGGCGCGGATGGCGCCCGCTCGCCTGCTCCCGCTCGCGCGTCGCTGCGCTCACGAGCCCATCTTCGCAGGCGCCGCCGCGTCCGCCCACCTCGCGGACCTCACCCGCCTTCGCATGCCTGGCGGCCCCTCCCGCGACGGGCAGCCGCCGCGCCTGCGGGTAACCTCGACACAGCACGAGAGGTATTTGAAGGCAGATGAGACCTCCGCTCGCCCCAGTCGCGATCGTACTGCTCGTCGCAGCGCTGCTCAGCGGCTGCGGGAGCTCGAGCAAGCCGAGCACGACGAGGTCCTCGTCCTCCTCGTCCAGCTCGCGCTCCTCGCCGCCCGCCGCGACGTCATCCACGAGCACGTCCGCGACGAGCGTCGCCTCCACGAGCGCCGCCGTCACCGGCACGCAGTCCGCGCCCGGCGTCGTCATCGCCTCCGCCGGCGGAGTCACCGCGACGCTGCACGCCGGCACCCACAGCCCGCGCGTCGCCGCCGCCTGGCCGATCTCCTTCACGGTCGCGCAGGCCGGGCGCCCGCTGCAGGCGAAAGTCAGCTACGAGTACCTGTTCGCCGGCGCCGTCGTCGCGAAACGCTCCAATTTCAATTTCACCGGCCACTTCTCCGACGTCTTCCGCTGGCCCGCGCAGGCCGTCGGCTACCCGCTCACCTTCAGAGCCGTCGTCATCGCCGGCGGCAGGACTCTCTATCTCGACTATCCGGTGAAGGTCGTTCGTTGAGGGCGCGCGCGCCGAGACGATGAGCGACCCCGCCGGAGCACAGGTCGAGGTCGAGCACGTCCACAAGCGCTTCGGCAAGGTCAGCGCCCTCGTCGACGTCTGCCTGCACGTCAGCGCCGGCGAAGCGGTCGGCATCACCGGGCGCTCGGGCTCGGGCAAGAGCACGCTGCTCGCGCTGATCGGCGGCCTCGACAGGCCAGACTCCGGCTCGATCATCATCGACGGCGACCCGCTCTGGACGCGCCGGCACCCCGCGCAGCTGCGCCGCGAGCTCGTCGGCTTCGTCTTCCAGCGCCACCTGCTGCTCGAGTCGCTCACCGCGCTCGGCAACGTCGAGGTGCCGCTGCTCGGCGCCGGCCTGCGCCACGCCGAGCGCCGCCGCAAGGCGTTCCTGCTGCTCGAAGAGGTCGGGCTCGCCCACCGCGCCCAGCACCTGCCCTCGCAGCTCTCCGGCGGCGAGCGCCAGCGGGTCGCGGTCGCGCGCGCGATCGCGAACGAGCCGCGGCTGCTGCTCGCCGACGAGCCGACGGGCGCGCTCGACTCCGCCACCTCCTCGCGCGTGCTCGACCTGCTCTTCGGCCTGCGCGACCGGCTCGGGATGACGCTGATCGTCGTCAGCTACGACGCCGCGCTCGGCGCGCGCACCGACAGGACGGTCACGCTGATCGACGGCGCGGTCGCGGAGGACACCGGCCCCGCGCGCATCGACGGCGGCGATGCGCGGCTCACGAGTCCCCCGCGGTCGATCTCCCCGCAGTCGGCGTCCCCACAGCCGAGGGCCTGAGCGAACGGCCGTGCTCGGCATCATCCTCACGAACCTCAGGAGGCGCCCGACGCGAACCGCCTTCACCGCCGCGGGGATCGCGGTCGGCGTCGCGACGATCGTCGCGCTGCTGTCCTTCACCCAGGGCATGAGCGACACCGCCGCGGGCATCAGCCATCTCGGCGGATCGGAGCTCGCGGTCTTCCAGGCGAACGTGTCCGACCCGACCTCCTCGCTGCTGCCGCAGTCGATGGTCGGCAAGCTCGAGGCCAAGCCCTACGTCGCGAGCGCGACGCCGCTGCTGCTGCTCGTCGAAGCGATCGAGTCGGAGCCGAGCGCAGTCGTCTTCGGCGCCGACCCGAAGGGCTTCTTCACACGCAGGCTCGTGCTGATCTCGGGGCGGCGCTCGACGTGGCGCCCCAGCGGCTCGGGCGAAGCCGAAGGCGAAGGCGTGCTCGTCGGCGAACGGCTCGCCGCCAGCCAGCACATCGAGCCCGGTGGCAGCCTCGTCGTCGAGGGACACCGCTTCCACGTCGAAGGCGTCTACCACTCGGGGATCTTCTTCGAGGACTCGGGCGCGGTGCTGCCGCTGCAGGTCGCGCAGCGGATCTCGGGCCGCCACGGCGAGGAGACGAGCATCGCGGTCGACCTCTCCCCCTCGGTGCGGGCGGCGACCGCGAGCAGGGCGATCCAGCGCGAATTTCCCGGCACGCAGGTGATCTCGACCGCCGAGCAGGCGCTCAGGGCGGGCGCGAACGCGACGCTCATCTCGAAGGCGATCCTCGTCATCGTCATGATCGCCCTCATCGTCGGCGCGATCGGCGTCACGAACACGATGGCGCTCGCGATCATCGAGCGCCAGAGCGAGCTCGCGCTGCTCAGCACCGTCGGCTGGTCGCCAGGGCGCGTCGCGACCCTCATCCTCGGCGAGGGGATCGCGGTCAGCCTGCTCGGCGCCGCCTTCGGGCTGCTGCTCGGCGTCGTCGGCGGCGACCTGCTCGTGCGCGTGCTCGGCGTCAGCTCCTACATCTCCCCCTCGTTCACCGCCTGGGCGCTCGGCAGGGGCCTGCTCGTCGGCGTCGCGATCGGCGTGCTCGGCGGCATCTACCCCGCCTGGCGGGTGACGCGGATGCAGCCGCTCAAGGCGCTCGCGGGAACCTAGCGAGGAGCGGCGCCAGGTCCCCGCGCGGTCTACGACGCCCCAATCACCGTCCTTTGGCTTTGCGGAGCTTCCCGCAGCCTCGGACGGCGACGATTGTGTTCCGCTTCACGACGGCGCCGTTCTGGCCGGTGATCGTGGTGGGCATCACGAGCTTCACGCGGCGCCTCACCCTGTGCTTGCCGCGCTTCATCGTCTTGAAGCAGAGGTTGCCGTTCGCGCTTAGGGCGGAGTGTGGGCCTGCGGGCAGCGTCAGTTCGAAGCTGTTCACAGGCACGTCGGGTGCGCTCTTGAAGTCGGAGGTCGTGACGTTCTTGTGGATGTTCGTGTTGCCTTCCAGGATCACCGTGACCCCGGAGCCCTGCAGCACGATATCGAGATCTGGGAACGCCGCGCCGCCGTGGGAGACGAAGATCGCCGGCCCTGTCAACAGGGTCGAGAGGATCGGGGTACGCGCAACCGCTGTGCCCACCCGCGACGCCGCCGGGCAGCCCGCCGGGTTGACCGCGAACTGCCTTTCGCTGCACGCACCTTTCAGCGTCGCAACGCGCGATGGCAGCGCCTTCGGCAGCTTCACGAACACGCTCCTGATATTCGCCTGGCCCGGACCCGACGTCACCTTCACGTGTAGGAACGCGCCAAACCGCTTCGTGTGACGCGCCCTCGTCGTGACCTTGAAGCCCGGCTTGAACGCGAGACTTGCGCAGTCGCCGACCTGGAAGCGCGCCGACACCGAATGCACGCTCTTCTGGACGCTTTCGAGGCTGCCCGTGACCTGCGTCGGTTCACAGTTGGTGGGGTTCAGCGTGAAGCGCGGCCGGTTGACCGACACCTCGATCCGGCGGACCTGGAGCGGGACGCCGTCGAGCATCCGCGGCAGCGGGTCGCTCTTCACCGTCACCTGCGCGGTGTGCGAGTCGATGTAGATCGCCGCACGCACGACAACGGTGCCGAGGTCGAATGGGCCCGCCAGCGCCGGCACGATGGCCACAACCCCGTATGGGGCGCCTTTGTAGGGACCGGTCAGATAGGCCCTGCCAGGAACGTAGAACAGCGATTCGCCAGGACCGGCCCCCGCCTGCACCGTCCCCACGAAGCTCGACGCCGGACAGCTCGGGCTCGCCTTCTCAGCCGCGCCCGTGTTGTGTTCGGCGTGTTCGATCTGCGCTTCCGAGCACTCTGCCACACCCGCTAGCTTACCTACAAGACCCCTCGGCATCGCCACCGTCACCCGCGACAATTCCTGTTCGCCGTCATTGCGTGAGATCGTCAGCGTGAGCGGCGAGAACGCGCCCGCGACCGGGTTGTCCATTCCCGCCTGCATATTGGGAGCGAACCCTGAGACGCAGCCAGAGGAGATCTGGAACGGTTCCGCGGCCGGTTCCGCGTTCGGGGTGCCGTGCGCTTCGCCTTCGGCCGGTTCGTGCGACCACGGTTCAAGCAGGCTCTTCGTCTGATAGGAGCCGCATGTGTTCGGCGTCGCAAGCGAAGCCTCGTTGCCGCCGAAGAAGGTCAGCTTCAGGTCGCTGAACGGCAGCTGCGGATTTTCCTTGAACGTCGAGGTCAGCTGTCCCGTCTGTTCGTTGGCTTCCACGCCGCCTTCGAGCTTGACCAGGACGCCCTGCCCTTCGATCACCAGGTAGATGTGGAACGTGCTCGCTTCGCGGTCTGAACTCAAGTAGATCTGGCCTGCCAGCGGTTCCGGCAACAATGGCGTCGTCAGCTCGAGCGTGCCGACCTGCGAGGCGTTCGGGCATTCAGGCTGTGCCATCGAGCCCTGCTTGATCTGCGCGGGCGTACAGCCCTGCCGACCCCTCGCCTGCGACGGCGCGATCAACAGTCCCCGTGGCAGCGTCACTTCCGCACTCTTGAGCGCTGGCGTAGCGTAGTTGTTCGCTCCTTCGGACTGCGGCACCCGCAGATCCACCGTAAGACCCGACAGCGAGTCTGTCACCGTCGTAGTGGGCCTCACTTCGAGTTCGGGATGAAATGTGAGCTTTTCGCAACCCGTGATGCCGTCTGGGAACATCGGCGTCGACGCCGTGACCCAGCCTTCGCCGCCCGGCACCGGCAGACCGTCTTCAGCGAGCTTGCCTGGATGCAGCCAAGAGTCCGCCATGATCGTCGCTGCCTTCTGTTCCCCACACTTCGTCGGGTTCGTCAGGAACGGGACTTCCGCGGTGCCAGCCGGCAGTGGGCCGCCTTCATTGTTGCCGGGCGGGCCGCCCTGCCCACGGCCATTCTCGGGCAGGAACCTTTCCATGTCGTGTTCCGGGTCTGCGGGCACACCCCACAAGGTCATCTGCGAGCCACTGAAAGGCGAGACCTCGCTCAAACCACGCACCTTTGCTGTCACCCCGTAGTCCCCATCCGAGCGCACCTGAAAGATCACCGGCTCGCCCACTACAAGGTACGCGAACGCAAACTCCGCCGGCACCCCAGGCGGCGGCACCATGTTGTATACCGGGAACAATTTCGTCGCCTTTTCACCTGGTTCACCCAGGAACAATCGGATCACGCCCACCTGAGAGGCGGTCGGGCATCCTGCCGGCGTTTGCCGGCCTTTCAGCGTGGTCAGTTCGTCCATCCTACACCGCGGGATCTTCGCCACGCTACCTGTGAACCCGGCCGGAATGTTCACGAAAAAGTCCTTCGGCTGCAGATTCGGCGGCAAGTTGCCGCTGGATTCGGTGTTGACAAGGAATCTCGCCGTCACATCGAACGGGTGCGAGCCGGCCCGCTTATCGAAGCTTTCGGGATCGAGGCTCGCCGACCACGGTTCGCCCCCCGCTTCATCAGAGGATTCGCTTACCAGCAGCTCCAACTCGTTCGGACCGCTGAGCTGGAAGCCAAAGATCGGTTCGATGGCCGTGAAGAATCGATCACCGCCGAAAGTGCCGCTACTCACGTTTTCCGCATGCAACCGAAAATGGTAAACTTCATCTGCTTCAAGTTCGCTCACCTGTGCGCTCACCGATACCGGTTCGCTGCCCGACCCGATCTGTCCGGGAGACTGTTCGCACGGCACTTTATGAGTGTAGAGCTGGCCGTGTATATATTCCGATTCCCTAGAGTATTCGAATTCGCACACGGTCACTGGTTCCCCGCTCGGATTCACGGTGCCATGCAGTACCGCTTGGGAAAGCGTCACATCACTTGCAGCTTCTGTTGCTGCCACTATACTTTTCTTAAAGAACGCCCACACGACGTTGCTTGCACCATCCGCGACATACACGATCTGGTGCACATCATCGATCGCGATCCCGTTCGGCTCCGGCACCCCATTCAAACGCGCCTCGCCGATCACACCCAGACCGAACGCTTCGACCAAAGCACCCGAGGAATCGTACTCGACCACCTGCGGACCCGAGGCCGCGAACACCGACGCGAACACGTCCCCACTTGTGTCCACGGCGATCGCCTGCACGCCTTCGCTTGCAATTTCTTTGCCAGCGTATTCCCCATTAGGCTTGAACTCCTCGATCCGGCTGTTGCCCGTATCCGAAACCCACACGTTCCCAGCAGGATCTACCGCCACCCCGGTCGGTTTCAACAGCGCGTGCCCACCTGAACCGGCGATCGCTTCCCCAACCCCCCCGCCCGGTGGCCCACCGGTCGAGCTGAACACACTGATTCTGTTGTTTTCAGGCTCCGGCACATACACATTGCCAACCGAATCGCTCGCAATCGCGGTCGCCGCCAGCGAAGTTCCCCCGCCAAGACCCCCACCCGGAACGTTAAACGGCGTCGACACGCGTTTCCCGGTTTCCGGTTCATACGTTTCAAGTTCAAGCGTGGCATCCGCCATCGCGTACAGATGACTGGTCGTTGGATCCACCGCCACACCCGCGTAATGTTCCGCCAGCCCAAATGGCGACGGCGGGGAGATCAGTTCATGTGCGAGATTGAAAGCATCAATCCCAAACTTCCTGTTCAGATTGCCGACGTAGAGATTACCCGTCGACTGATCCACCGCCACCCCGAGCGGCGCCCCCAACTGTTCGCCGCCCACCGCTACGGGCGAACCCCAACCAGCAAACGCCGGAGCAGGAGCAAGCGCCGCGACTAGCCACGCCCCCATCCACGCTACCAGTGCGACACGCACTATACGACCACGCCCACCCACGACATCCGCGCGTGCCTTCAAGCCGATCATTTCGAGCCTCCCGCGCGACCGTGCTGTCGTCTACCAGTCATGTCACCGAACCCATACTTTCTCCGTGCAGCGCGCTCACACGTGGTTCGCCTATGCCTGGATCTGTGCTTTCTGCATGCTCTCAGCGCACGCGCCAGCTTCCGCTTCCGCGCCGACGCGTTCTTGCTCCCCGTACCGGCATCGCCGCTCTTCTGATCGCCGGGTCCCATGAACGCTTCCGTCGTGGATTCTCCACCCGCCGCCGCTTCGCCGGTCATCAATTCGCACCCCGCGGCTTCGCAGCCGTGCCTCGGCGGCATGTAGGGAAAGCCTCCGTAGATGCGCACGTCGTAGAGCTTGGAGGTGTTGTCGAGGCTCGGCAGCAGCGATTCGCCGGTCTGAATGTAGATGTCGTCGAGGTTTTCGCTCGCCCCGGCCAGGTGCGTGCCGTTAGTGATGCCTTCTTTGTTCGGCACTTCCTCGCCAAGGCCGGAGGAGAGCAGATAGATGCACCCTTTGTTGACTGTGCTGAACGCCGAGCTTTCTATCAGGCTCTTAACGCGCAGACTTTCAGGGCTGCATCCAGGCGTGTCTTCTCGCTCCCACTCATATACATCGGCGGTGCCGTTGACGTCCTGCGGCACCAGAGCTTCGGTCGTTTCGAACACCGCGCGCGACCCGTTGTCCGATATGAACGGTGGCGAGGGCGATTGGTAGGGCAGCTCGCCGGTATCCAGCATGAATTTGGTGATAAGCTGCGCGTTACCCTGCGCTTCCGGTTCCGGCTGCTTGGTTTCGGGATCAAGATTGAGCTGATTGCAGGAGATGCACGTCACTTCTTCGGTTTCCGCGTCGTAGACGTATGCCTCCTGGTGGCCCTTGTTGTTGTAGCCAGTCAGCTTCGCGGGGTCGATGAACAGGAGGTGCGACCCGTGCGAGCGGCCTCCCGATGCAACCGGCATATTACGGGTCTGCCCATAATCGGTCGATGCGTCGATCGCTATTCGGCCGCCTGTGTTCTGTGCTGGGCCTGCATTATAGCTGCCGCCAAGCGTGCCCTGTATCAGCTTCGTTTTGCCTTCGTGGTAGACATAGATCCCTCCTTCGGCGCCTAGGAAGTACACGCGCGAGCCATCCGGCGAATACGCGAGCAGAGCGGACGCGCTGCCCGCCCCGATTTCTGTCGTTCGGCCGGTGCCGACGGCGTACTCATAGATATCGCCAGTTTCAGCACCGAGGGTAAAAATCTCTTCTTCCCCGCCTCCGGTGTCCGCCCGACCGCCGAACAGCGACCCGGCCAGCGGAACCGTCGTGCCATCCACGACATCGCGCAAGAACAGGCCAGCTTCGTTGCAGGATCGGCCTTCCGGTAGGCTCGCCTGCGGTCCCGGCGTCGCGAACACGACGTTGTCCCCGCTCGGAGCCACCGCACCATAGGAGTAGAATCCGCCGCCCACGCCCACCAGTGTACTCGGCATACCCTGTCCGACTTCAGCGCCACACGCCGGCGCGCTACCATCGGGCAACACCCCTACCAGATACGTGTGCCCCCCCATACGCTCGAAGATCTCGTTGCTCGTTTCGTGCGTGTCCGCTGGCGTGCCCGGCGTGGTCGCCAGACTCGCAGTCGTCACGAAGAACGCCCTGCCACCATCGGCGGAGCCGCCCGCCAAGAATGCGCCCAGACCGTTCGTTTCCGCCAAACCCAGATACTGGGGGGTTTCGATCATCTCCTGCGTCAATTCCCCAGAGTCGGGCAGCGACTGGAAGGACACCCCGCCGCTGCCGATCGACAGCCGATATACGCCAACCCCAAGTGTCTTGTTCAACCGAGGATCTTCGAGGGGATCTCGGAACGGCGACATCAAGAACGCTTCCGAGAAGTCGCCGGTGAAGCTCACCCCTTCGACATTCGTTTTCAGGCCACCACTGAGCTGAGGCAGGGCTTCGCCTTGTGGCGGCGAAATGCGCTGCTGCACCCAGCCCGAAGACGTTCGCGTCGCGAGGAATCGTTCATGCAAGCCGTCACGAGAGCCTTCGTCTGGCGTCGGCAGCAGACTGCTGTAGTAGACGTGAATGCCTTCCGCGAACCCATAGCTCCCGATCAGGTTCAACGTATCGCCGCTGCTCGATTCGCTCACGATCTCGTACGCTCGACAGTCTGGCAGCGACGACCGGAATCCAGGCGAAGATTCGGTTGCCACTGGACAAGCTGCCTCGTTGGTGTCGCCGACGGCAAATGCCTGCTCAGCGACCATTCCCCCATCGAACATCAACGTTACGCCCATCGCAATGCCCAGCATCCACAGCCGCCTGACGGCACCCACGCAAAGCCCTCCTCAACTCGAACCTCTTCGCATCAGCGGGACGACGCCGCTCACACATATTCGATGCCGGAGCCGCTGCGTCGTGAGCTGAAGCCCACGATGCAGCGGCAGTCCGACTAACGTCAACATATGCTGGTTATGGCCACACAAGCGGACCAATAAACCCGCATCTATTTATTTAGTGGAAATTTCTGTCGTAGTGGCGCTGTTTACGCCGTGGATGTTCGTTTCCGCTACTTCCTCGGAAGCCTTGCCGCCAAAGAGTTCGCTCACTTCGAGCGACTGGCCTGTCATTTGTGTACCTAATAAGAATATTTCCTGGATCGCCTGTTGCGTCGACCCGTTTATGACTTCGAACCTTGTTTCGATTTCAGCCCGTTGCGAATTGAGTTGGTTTTCACCTTTTGCATTCAATTCTGGGATTTCACCGACTACTGTGCCGCTTACTGTAATTTTTTCGCCTTCACATTCAATTTTGACGAATTCGCCAGTACCGTCCGAAGGCGCTAGTAAGATGACTACCTTGTGATTCGTCGAGCTTAATAAGCCCAGCTCGCCTAAGAGGATTTTGATGTGGATTGGTTCAGTGCACTTCTTGTGCGTGCCCGTCGCCGGTATCGACAGTAAGCAATCGTTCTCGAATAATATTTTGATCCTATGGATTAATGTTGAATTATTTAACACCCATCCGTGGAATAACACTAACTTACAGCCGACTAAGCCGAGCGCCCCCAGCTTTTCGCCTCTCAGTAACGATAATTTATGGTATGACGCTAAGACTAATAATTCTGCGCTGTGATTGGCCGTTAAGAATATCGGATGCGCCGCCGACGCACTCGACGCCGCCATCGCGCTAAACGCCAAGACCGCAAACAGCGCAGCCAAAGCCAGCTTCATGATTCGCATTGAACTTCTTCCTTTCGATCCACGGAGAGCGGATCGAGAGACTTGAGCCGAACGGTATGCGGTCGCCGACCAACCCGTCAAGCAATGTCTCTCACTTGATGGGCGGGAACGTTGCTTCGCACACAAGACCCGTGCGGCAACGCTGCAGTCGGCTCCCATATCGTCTTCTTTCGTCCTCGATCCGACCCTCCGATATTGATTCGGTTGCCTCGCCCAAGAGGGCCTGGGCTAGGTGTGTCCGCCAAGACAATCCATACTGCAGATGAGTGCTGTCTCAACGAACGAGCACATCGTTGCACAGGCCGTTAGGAGACTTCAATAGACGAAGTCAGCATCTCATGCCATGACCTCTGCCGCGATTCGCCTAAACCGCATGAACACTGGGCTTTGGACCCTGCCTCGCGACTCGGCGGTCGATGCCGCATCGGTCCGGAGTGTTTCCGACTCGTCGCCGGCGCCGTCGGAGGCTCGTCTCGCGCGTCCTCGACTGGGCCCGAGATACGTCTGCCGCGCCTTGCGGAGCGCAGACAGAACGCGCCATAACCGCCGCACCGGCATCGGCCTGCCACCGCTGGCGGCTGGCGGCGATCTGGATCCGAGCAGCCGGCCGACCGCGCGCTCAGCCGCCCTGCGAGGCGACGAGACGCGAGGGCGCCTCGCCCCAGAGCTGCTCGAGCCGGTAGAAGTCGCGCGTCTGCGGGGTGAAGATGTGGACGATGACGTCGAGGTAGTCCATCAGCACCCACTGCGCCTGGGCGACGCCCTCGACGCGGCGCGGCAGCAGGCCGTGGTCGCGCTTGCAGCCCTCGTGGATCGCGTCGTGGATCGCCTTCACCTGGCGGTCGCTGTTGCCGGAGCAGATCACGAACCAGTCGGTGTAGCCGACGACGCCGCGCATGTCGAGCTCGACGATCTCGCGCGCCTTGCGGTCGGCGGCATAGCCGACGATGTCTCCAAGCAGCCTCTGCTCGGCGGCGCTCATGCAGCGGCCGCCCCGTAGAGCTCGTGCTCTACGACGTAGCGCTCCACGGCCGCCGGCAGCTTCCCGTGCAGCGGCAGTCCCGCCGCGATCCGCTCTCGCACCTGGGAGGAGGAGATATCGATCGGAGCCATCGACAGGAACTTGACACGTGCAAGCTCCGGATGCAACGGGGAAAGCGCCTCGCGCACCCGCTCCTCCGCCGCGTCCCCGCGCTGCGCGACCGCGAGCTCAGCGAGATCGAGCAGCCGTCGCGGCTGGCGCCAGCTCGGGAGCGTGAGCGCGATGTCGGCGCCGATGATCAGCGTGAGCGAGGCTTCTGGATTGGCATCGTGCAGTTCCTGGAGGGTATCGACCGTGTAGGACGCGCCGCCGCGGCGCACCTCGAGCGCACACGCGCTCACCCCCTCCATCCCCGCGACCGCGAGCTCGCACATCTCGAGGCGCTGCTTAGGCGTCGCCGCGTCGGCCGCCGGCGGCTTGTGCGGCGGCGTGTGGGCCGGCACGAGCAGTACCACGTCGAGGTGCAGCTGCGAGCGCGCGTGCCGGGCGAGCGCAAGATGGCCAGCGTGAGGAGGGTTGAACGTGCCGCCGAGCACGCCGATGCGGCGGGGCTCGGGCGCGGCAGGGTCTTCGATGGGCGCGGCGTCCGGGTGCGGCACGGCGGGCGAGGCATCCACGCTGGAGCGCGTGGGCTCAGGCGCGGACGTGGCCCTCGCCCTCGATCAGGTACTTGACCGTGCAGAGCTCGCGCAGCCCGATCGGGCCGCGCGCGTGCAGCTTCTGGGTCGAGTTGCCGATCTCCGCGCCCATCCCGAGCTCGCCGCCGTCGGTGAAGCGCGTCGAGGCGTTGACGTACACGCAGGCGGCGTCGACGCCCGCCTGGAAGGCGCGCGCGGCGGCGAGGTTGCTCGTGACGATCGCCTCCGAGTGCCCGGAGCCGTGGCGGGCGATGTGCTCGACCGCCTCCTGCAGGCTCGCGACGACCTTGATCGCGAGCGTGAGGTCGAGATACTCGGTCGCCCAGTCCTGCTCGTCGGCGTCTTCCACCGTGGCGCCGAACTTGCCTTCCGCGCCTGGGCCTTCCGCACGGGCGCGCTCCGCACCTGCGCCGATCAGCTCCTTCGCGGCCGCGTCGACCTTGAGGGTGACGCCCGCCTGCAGCAGCGCCCGCGCGATCGGCGGCAGCGCATCCGGCGCGATCGCCTCGTGCACGAGCAGCGTCTCGGCGGCGTTGCAGACGCCGGGGCGCTGGACCTTCGCGTTCACCGCGATCGCCTGCGCGATCTGCAGGTCGGCGGCGGCATCGACGTAGACGTGGCAGTTGCCGGAGGCGGCGTAGATGACGGGCACGGTCGCGACCGCGGAGAGCGCCTCCTTCAGCGCCTCGCCGCCGCGGGGGATGACGAGGTCGACGCTGCCCTCCTGGGTGGCGAGCTCGGTGAGCTCCTGCCTGCCGCCGCCGGCGACGAGACCGACGCAGCCGGCCGGCAGGCCGGCGTCCTGCGCCGCCTCCGCGGCGACGCTCGCGAGCACCGCGTTGCTGTGCGCCGCGGTCGAGGAGCCCCGCAGCACGATCGCGGTGCCGGACTTGAGGCAGAGCGCGGTCGCGTCGATCGTGACGTTCGGGCGCGCCTCGTAGACGACGGCGACGACGCCGAGCGGCGTTCGCACCTTGCGCAGCAGCAGCCCGTTGCGCAGCCGCCTGCCCTCGATAACCTCGCCGACCGGGTCGGGCAGCGCCGCGACGTCCCGCACCGCCGCCGCGATCGCCTCGATCCGCGCGCGGTCGAGCAGCAGCCTGTCGAGCAGCGCGTCGCCGATCTGCGCCTCCCTGCCCGCCTGCATGTCACGCTCGTTCGCCTGCAGGACCTCCTCGCCGCGCTCGATCAGCGCCGCCGCGATCGCGTGCAGGGCGGCGTCCTTCACGCGCGAGTCGAGCGTCGCGAGCAGCCTGCTCGCGCGCTTCGCGGCGGCGCAGGTCTCGGCGACGGATGTCAGCGTGACGGCCATCGTGCGAAGAATAGAGGCCCCATCCGCCCCGCCCGGCCGCATGCTTCGGAACAAAAGCAGTCATAACTTTCAAAGTTATAGCTAACATCCTTGGATGATCCTTCACGACCGCGCCGAGGAGCTTCAGGCGCTCGAAGAGCGCTGGCGCTCGCCTCGCGCCGAGTACATGGTGATCTATGGGCGTCGCCGCATCGGCAAGACCGAGCTGATCCTGCGCTTCGCTCAGGGCAAGCGCTGCATCTACTTCGAGGCGAGCTCCGGCACCGAAGCCGACCACCTGGACGATCTCACCGCGGCGCTCGCCGACGTCAGCCGGCGGGAGCTGTTCGCGGCCCAGCCTCTCAGCAGCTGGCAGGCGTTCTTCGCCGCCGTCGAGGAGGAGCTTGAAGCCGGGCCGCTGCTGATCGCGCTCGACGAGTTCCAGTTCGTTGCGCGCGAGACTCCCACCGTCGGCTCGCTCCTCAATCGCTTCTGGCGCAAGCACCGTGCGAACCGGAACCTCTTCCTCATCCTGTCGGGCAGCGACGTCTCGTTCTTCCACCGCGACGTCGTCGGATACACGGCGACGACATACGGCCGCCGCACGGGCTCGCTGCATCTGCAGCCGTTCTCCTTCGAGGAGATCGTCGGGTTCCTGCCCGGCTGGAGCGCCGCCGAGATCATCGGCGCGTACGCGGTGTTCGGCGGAGTCCCCTACTACCTCGACGCGCTCGCCCCGGAAGCGAGCCTCGCACAGAACATCGAGCGACACATCCTCGCGCCGGACGGGCTGCTGCGCCAGGAGCCGCGGTTCCTGCTCGCACAGCACTCGGAGCTGCGCGACGACAGCGTCTACTACTCGATCCTGCGCGCGCTCGCCGCCGGCCGCACGCGGCGCAACGAGATCGCGGCCCGCGTCGGGCGCAGCGACAGCGCGACGGGACAGCTGCTCGATCGGCTGATCGAGATGGGACTCGTGCGCAGGATCCATCCGATCACGGTCTCGAATCCGGACCGCGCGCGCATGGTCCGCTTCGCGATCGACGACCAGTTCCTGCGCTTCTGGTTCACGTTCGTCCACCCCTACGAGAGCCGCCTGCACCGCCGTGCAGACGCGAGCGCGCATCTGCGCGGTCGCGTGCTGCCCAACCTCGATCGATTCGTCTCCCGTCCCGCATTCGAGCTGGTCTGCCAGGCTTGGCTGCAGGAGCAGACGGCGGCGGCCGCCGTCGGCTGGTGGTGGGGCAACGTCGCCGAGGGCGACGCCGACGGACCGCGCAACGTGCGCCGCGAGATCGACGTCGTCGCAGTCGACCACGACCGCGTGCCGTTCGCCGTCGGCTCCTGCAAGTGGACGGCGGGATCGATGTCGAGGGACGAGCTGACGACGCTCGCCCGCCTCGCAGCGCACCTCGCGTCCGGCGGCCCGCGTCCCGAGCTCTACCTGTTCTCGCGTTCTGGCTTCGCGAAGTCGCTGCGCACGGCCGCAGAGCAGGATCCGAGCTGCCACCTGATCGCCGTCGAGGATCTGTTGAATGCCGGCGCGCGCAGCCGATCGTCCGCGACGGCGCACGGACGGAGGCACATCCGGTGATCTGTAGTGAGACCGGCGGCAGTCGCACTCACCCCGCCGGGTCGAGCTCGAACACCGCCTCGCCGATCCTCACCTCGTCGCCGGGCTGGAAGCCCGCGTCCTGCAGCGCGGCGATCACGCCGATGCGGCGCAGCCGCTCCTCGAGGTGGGCCATCGCCTCCTCGTTCTCGGCGTCGAAGCGCCGCACGAGCAGCTCGATCCCGCGCCCGTTGACCGCGAAGGAGCGATCGCCGAGCCGCTCGACGGAGAAGCCGCTGCGCTCCGCGGGGCGGTAGACGATGTGCTCGGCGAGGTCCGACTCCCGCGCGGGCGTCCGCCTCTCCGCGTCTCCGTGGCTAGTGCCGCCCACCCGGCCCGCAGCGCTTGTGACCGCGCCCCCCGCGCCGCCGACGCCCGGCGCCTGCTCGCCCTCGCCCGCCGCGGGCACCGCCCGCAGTAGCGCCGCGGCCAGCTCGGCGAGGCCCTGCCCCGTCGCCGAGGAGGTCGCGAGCACGGGCGTCTCGCCGCCGAGGCGCTGCGACCAGGCCGCGATGGCCCGCTCCACCTCCTCCGGCGCGAGCAGGTCCGCCTTCGAGAGCGCGAGCACGCGCGGCAGGCTCGCGAGGCGCGCGTCGTGGGCGGCGAGCTCGCCCTCGATCGTCGCGTGGTTTGCGACCGGGTCGGCGCCCTCGCCCGCGGAGAGCTGTGGGGCGAGGTCGAGCACGTGCACGAGCAGCATGCAGCGCTCGACGTGGGCGAGGAACTCGTGGCCGAGGCCTGCCCCGCCGCTCGCGCCCTCGATCAGGCCGGGGATGTCGGCGATCACGAGCTGACGCTCGTCGGCCTCCAGCACCCCGAGCGCGGGCTGCAGCGTCGTGAAGGGATAGTTGGCGACCTTCGGGCTCGCGCGCGTGAGGCGCGAGAGCAGCGAGGACTTGCCGGCGTTCGGCAGCCCGACGAGGCCGACGTCGGCGAGCAGCTTGAGCCGCAGCTGCACCCTGCCCTGCTCGCCCGGCAGCCCTCGCTCGGCGAACCGCGGCGCCTGCCTCGTCGCGGTCGCGAAGCGCTTGTTGCCGTGGCCGCCGCTGCCGCCGCGCGCGATCACGGCGCGCTGGCCGGGGGCGACGAGGTCGAAGCGCCGCTGCGCGATGTCGCCCTCGAGCCCGACCGCCTCGGTGCCCGGCGGCACGCCGAGCACGAGGTCCTCCCCCCGCGCGCCGTGCCGCAGCGCGCCCTCCCCCCGGCCCCCGCGCGCGGCCGCATGGCGGGTCCTGCCGCGAAAGCGCTGCAGGTCGCGCAGCGAGTCGTCGCAGAGCAGCACGATGTCGCCGCCGCGGCCGCCGTCCCCGCCGTCGGGCCCGCCGCGCGGCACGTGCGCTTCGCGGCGGAAGCTGACACAGCCGTCGCCGCCGTCGCCGGCCTGCACCTCGATCGACGCGGTGTCGTGGAGCACCGCGAGATCGTTGCATACCGGGGTGCCGCAAAAGCGGGACTCAGATGCCCGCAAAAGCGGGACTGAAAGGCCCGCAAAATCGGGATCGAAGGACGCGCAAAACCGGGAATGCCGCTCTGGAAAGCGGTATGTTGTGCGAGATGTCCGGCCCGCCTTACGTACCCCGTCTCGCCGACAGGCTGTTGCCAGATCTGCTCTCGGAGCTGCCCGCATTGCTGCTCACGGGCCCGCGGGCGACGGGCAAGACGACGACCGCGCGTCGCCATGCGAGCACGGTCGTGCGCCTCGACGTCGCGGCGGAGGCGAGGGCGTTCGAAGCCGACCCCGACGCCGCGCTGCGGGCCTTGCAGACGCCGGTGCTCCTGGACGAGTGGCAGTCGGTGCCTGGGGTGCTCGGCGCAGTCAAGCGGGCGGTCGACGACAGGCCCGGAGCCGGCCGCTTCCTGTTGACCGGAAGCGTGCGCGCCGACCTGCTGGCGCCGACATGGCCGGGCACGGGCCGGCTCATACGCCTCCACATGTATGGGCTGACGATGCAGGAGATCTATCGCCGTCCCGCCGAGGAGACGTTCATCGACAGGCTCGCCAATGCCGACATAGACGCGTTCGCCGCACCGCGAGACCCGCCGGATCTGCTGGGATATGCAGCTCTCGCCCTGCGCGGCGGCTTTCCCGAGGCCGCGCTGCTCGACTCCGCCTCCGCTCGCAGCACATGGCTCGAGAGCTATGTCGACCAGCTGCTGACGAGGGACGTGGAGCCGCTGGGAGGAGGTCGAGACCCACGACTGCTGCGACGCTACTTCGAGGCGTTGTGCCTGAACAGCGCAGGCGTCGCGCACGACAAGACCCTCTACGACGCAGCGGGGATCGATCGCAAGACGGCGATCGCCTATGAGCGGCTGCTTGCGAATCTGTTCGTGCTCGACGCGCTGCCAGCATGGAGCACGAACCGGCTCGCGCGCCTCTCGAAGGCGACGAAGCGCTTCATCACCGATCCGTCGCTGCTCGCGACGGCGCTGCGCCTCGACGAGACGGGCGTGCTGCGCGACGGCGACCTGCTCGGCCGCGTACTCGAGACGTTCGTCCTCTCGCAGATCAGGCCGGAGGCCGAAGCGAGCCCGCTCAAGCCGCGCCTTCACCATCTGCGAGCACGAGACGGAGCGCACGAGGTGGATCTGATCGCCGAACTCGCGCGCGGCGACGTGATCGGAATCGAGATAAAGGCGGCCGCGGCGCCTACGTCCTCAGACGCAAGGCATCTGGAGTGGTTGCGCACGCGGCTCGGCGATCGCTTCGTCGCCGGCGCAGTACTGCACACCGGCCCACGACCGTTTCGCCTTGGAGAGCGGATCTTCGCGCTGCCGATCGCAACGCTTTGGAGCTGAGCCTCAGCTCTCGGGCACGACGCTGACGACCCGCCCGCGACGACCGGTCGTGAACTGCACGGTGCCCGCGGCGCGTGCGAAGAGCGTGTCGTCCTTGCCGATGCCGACGCCCTCGCCCGGCTTGAAGCGGGTGCCGCGCTGGCGCACGATGATCTCGCCGCCGGCGACGGCCTGGCCGGCGAACGTCTTCACGCCGAGCCGCTTCGCGTTCGATTCGCGGCCGTTGCGGCTCGATCCGAGCCCCTTCTTATGCGCCATCGTCGCCCTCCTTCGTCTTCGGCGCCGGCTTGGCCTTCGGCTTGGCGGCGTCCTTCGGCTTGGCCTCCGCCTTCGGCTTCGCAGGCGCCTTCGGCTTCGCAGGCGCCTTCGCCTTGGCCTCCGCCGCCTCCCCCTTCGCCGCACGCGCCCGCACCGGCGCGGCCTTCTCGCCGGCGGCCTTCGCGCGCTTCGCGGCGTAGGAGATCTCGGTCACCTCGATCCGCGTCAGCTCTTGGCGGTGGCCGGTGCGGCGCCGGTAGCCGCGCTTCGGCTTGAACTTGAACACGCGCAGCTTCTCGCCGCGCTCGTGCCCGAGCACCCGCGCGGCCACCTTCACCTCGCCGAGCGAGCCGCCGTCGCAGACGATCTCCTCCGAGCGGTACATCAGCGGCGTGAGCGCGACGGTCTCGCCCTCGGCCGCGCTCAGGCGCTCGACCAGCAGCCGCTGCCCGGGCTCTACCCGGTACTGCTTGCCGCCGGTCTTCACGATCGCGTACATGGTGGCTTGGTGTGGTGGTCTCGTCCTGGCTTGGCTGATCGGCCGCCGCCGTCCGGGCGTCCTACTCGGCGCCCGCCGGCTCCTTCTTCGCAGCCGAACGGCGCCGCCCGCCCCTGCGGCCACGGCGCCGAGGCTTGGATTGTACGGCATCCTCGCTGTTGTCGGCATGCGCGGAGCGGTCGCCGTTCACCGTCTCTGCGATCGCGTCGACTGCGAGTCCGTCGATCGGCTCCGCCAACTCCACCCCGGTCGCCTCCGAGCTCTTCTCCGGCGTCGCCGCGGCTCGCGAGCCGCCGCGCCGGCGCCCGCGCGAGCGCCGCTGCGGCGGCTTCGGCTCCGGCACGACGACGTTGCCCTGCTCGTCGAGCAGCAGCGCGCTCGCGGCCGTGCGGCCGACCTGGTCGATCCGCACCATCCGCTTCTCGCCCACCTGCCCGGCGGCGCCCGCGATCGAGATGATGTAGCCGTCGAGCTTCGCGACCGCGTCGTCGGCGTCGTACATGTGCGGCTCGACGATGTGGACGAGCACCTCGTCGCCCTCCCTGAAGGGCAGCGCGCGCTCCTCGACCTCCGCGCGCGAGCCCTCGAAGGTGACCGCGAAGTGGTCGAGCGGCAGCCCTTCGGAGCCTTCGAAGTGGAAGAAGCTGCCCGTCTGCGCCTCGAGCGCGGAGAGCATGCGCGAGCCGTTGCCGATGAACTGCGCGGTCACGCGCGGGTTTATCTGCACGAGGAACGCCTCGACATCGGGGCGCTCCGCGGCGATCGTCGAAAGGCGCCGCTCGAACTCGATCGCGAAGGTCTCCTCAGAGCAGATCGTGCCCTCGCCCGCGCAGGTCGGGCAGGCCCTCGTCATGATCTCGCGCACGCCCTCGGTCACGTTCTGGCGCGTCATCTCGACGAGGCCGAGCTTCGAGATCTCGGCGGTGAAGGTCTTCGTGCGGTCCTCGTCGAGGCTCTTGCGCAGCGTCTTCATCACGGCGTCGCGGTTGCGCGCCTTCGTCATGTCGATGAAGTCGATCACGATGATGCCGCCGATGTCGCGCAGGCGCAGCTGGTTTACGACCTCCGCGGCCGCCTCGAGGTTCGTGCGCGTGATCGTGTCCTCGAGCGAGGCGCCGCGGCCGCCGGTGAAGGAGCCGGAGTTCACGTCGATCACGGTCAGCGCCTCGGCGTAGTCGATCATCAGGTAGCCGCCGGAGGGCAGGTCGACGCGGCGGGAGAGCACGCCTTCGATCGCCCGCTCGACGCCGTACTCCTCGAACAGCGGCTGCTTGCCCGTCCACAGCTCGACGCGCTGCGCGAGCTCGGGGGCGGTGCGCGCGAAGAACGAGGTGAGCCGTTCGCACTGCTTCTGATCGTCGACGATCGCGCGCTCGAAGTGGGCGGAGAAGATGTCGCGCACGACCCTGACGGCGAGGTCGGCCTCCTGGAAGACGAGGCTCGGCGCGGTGGCCTGCTCTACGCGCTTGCCCAGCACCTCGTGCAACTTGTGCAGGTAGAGCAGCTCGCGCTCGAAGTCCTCGCGCTTGGCGCCATGCGCGGCGGTGCGGATGATCGCCCCGCCGCCGCCGAGGTCGAGCTTCGCGGTCTGGCGGCGCAGCCGTTCGCGCTCCTTGTCCTCCAGGCGCCGCGAGACGCCGACGCCCTCGCCGGTGGGGGCGTAGACCATGTAGCGGCCGGCGATCGTCAGCTCCATCGAAAGCCGCGCGCCCTTGCTCTTCAGCGGGTCCTTCACGACCTGCACGACGATCTCCTGGCCCGGTTTCAGCAGCTCGGTGATCCGCCGCCCGCCGCCGCGGCCGCGGCGCGGCGCCTCGACGCCCGGCAGCACGATCTCGTCGACGTGCAGGAAGCCGTTCTTCTCGAGGCCGATGTCGACGAACGCGGCCTCGAGGCCGGCGAGCACGTTGTCGACCCTGCCCTTGTAGATGTTGCCGACGATCGAGCGTCCTCCGCGGCGCTCGATGTACAGCTCAGCTACGCGGTAGCCGTCTCCGGGAGGGGCGCCCTTCTTCTTCGCGGCCGTTCGGCGGCCGCCGGAGGAGGAGCGTGCGGCGGCGGGGCTGCCGCTCGCCTCCATGAGCGCCAC
>JBAIYK010000026.1:0-4965 GCA_037915935.1 Solirubrobacterales bacterium
GGCCGGGTCGTGCGGACGGCGGCGCGCGACCCGCTCGGCCGCGTGATCGCGGCCGACTTCGCGCTGCTCGACGACGGCGTGAGCGCGGTGGTGGAGACGGCGGCCGCCTCGGGATTGCACCACGTGCAGGAGCGCGAGCGCGACGCCGAGGCGGCCTCCTCCGCCGGCACGGGCGACCTGATCCTCGCGGCGGCGCGCGCGGGCGCGCGGCGGGTCCTCGTCGCGGTCGGCGGCAGCGCCTGCACCGACGGCGGGATCGGCGCGATCGAGGCGATCCGCGAGGGCGGGGGAATCGGTGACGTCGCGCTGCAGGTGCTCTGCGACTCGCGCGAGCCCTTCGAGCGCGCCGCGGCCGTGTTCGGCCCTCAGAAGGGCGCCGACCAGGAGGCCGTGCGGAGGCTGAGCGCGCGCCTCGCGCTCGTCGCCTCGACGCTGCCAAGAGACCCGCGCGGGCTGCCCTGGGGCGGCTGCGCCGGCGGTCTCTCCGGCGCGCTCTGGGCCTGTTTCGGGGCCGAGCTTCGCTCGGGGGCCGACGCGGTCCTGGACGCGGTCGGCTTCGACGCGCGCGCGGCGAGGGCCGGCGATGTGATCACCGGCGAGGGGCGGCTCGACGAGCAGAGCCTCGCCGGCAAGCTGATCGACGCCGTGGCGCGCAGGACGGCGGCGGTGGGCGCAAGCCTGCACTTGGTCGTCGGCAGCGTCGCGACGGAGCTGCGCGACGCGCGCGCCGTCGCGCTCGGCCCGGTCGTGGTCGCGAGCTCCCCGACCGCGATTCGCAAGGCGGGGCGCAGCATCGTCGCAGCCGAGGAGCTGGCGCCCGCGGGGGCGGGGCGCGATCGCTGACGCCGATTGCGAAGCGCCGTGGAAGCTGACGCGCGGGCGATGCACGCATTTCCGGTTGACTTCGACGGCAGATTGTGCAATCGTTTGCGAAGATGAGACGCGCAGAGCAGAGGAGCCGCTCCGGCAGCGCCCTGAAGGGCTCGATCAGGAGCGCCGAGGCGAGCGGAGGCGAGCCTGCGGCGGTGTCGGCCAACGGCCACGCGGACGTGGAGGGCTCGATCGCGCGCCTGCGCCAGATGATGCTGATCCGAGCCTTCGAGCTGGAGATCCAGCGCCTGTTCCTGCGCGGGGAGGTGCACGGCACGACGCACCTCTACAATGGCCAGGAGGCGGTGTCGGTCGGCGTCTGCGCGGCGCTGCGCGAGGGCGACTACGTCGCCGCGACCTATCGCAGCCACGGCGCCGCGCTGGCGATGGGCGTGCCGACCGAGGCGCTCGCGGCCGAGCTGATGGGACGGATCACCGGCGTCGACGGCGGCCGCGGCGGCTCGATGAACGTGATCGATCTGCAGCGCGGCCTCGTCGGCAGCTTCGGCATCGTCGGCGGCAGCATCGCCGCCGCGACCGGCGCGGCGATGTCGGCGAAGCGCCGCGGGGGAGTCGCGGTCGCCTTCTTCGGCGACGGCGCGACGAACCAGGCCTATATCCACGAGTGCCTGAACTTCGCGGTCGTGCGCGGGCTGCCGGTGCTGTTCGTGTGCGAGAACAACCTCTACGGCGAGTTCACCGCGATGCGGCGCGTGACCGCGGGCGGCGACATCGCCGCGCGCGCCGCCGCCTACGGGCTGCCGAGCCGCAAGGTCGACGGCAACGCGATTCCCGCCGTGCTCGAGGCCGCGACCGAGGCGGTGGCGCATGCGCGCGAGCGTGAGGCGCCCGCGTTCCTCGAGTGCCTCACCTACCGGCAGCTCGGACACTCGAAGTCCGACCCGGCGAAGTACCGGCCCGAGGGAGAGCTGGAGTCCTGGCTCGCGCGCGACCCGATCGAGCTGGAGAAGGCGCGGCTGCAGGGCGAGCTCTCGGTCTCGACCGACCGGATCGCCGAGCTGCAGGCCGACGTGCAGCGCGAGCTGGAGGAGGCCGTCGCGGCGGCGCTCGCCGCGCCCGCGGCCGCCCCGGACAACGATATGGCGAGCGAGTACGCGGCATGAGCGACGCGGCCGAGCAGCTGGAGTACCGCGCCGCGATCGCGCAGGCGCTCGCCGAGGAGCTGCAGCGCGACGAGCGCGTGATCTTCTACGGCGAGGACGTCGCCGCCGCCGGCGGGGTCTTCAAGGCGACCCCCGGCCTGCAGGAGCGCTTCGGCGAGGAGCGCGTCTTCGACACGCCGATCAGCGAGCTGGCGATGTGCGGGGCGGCCTTCGGCGCGGCGGTGACGGGTCTGCGACCGGTGGTCGAGGTGATGTTCGGCGACTTCATGACGCTCGCGATGGACGCGCTCGTAAATCAGGCCGCGAAGTGGTGGTACCTCTCCAACGAACGCACTCCCGTGCCGCTCGTGATCCGCTCCGCGGTCGGCGCGGGCGGCTCCTTCGGGGCGATCCACTCCCAGAACCCGGCGCCCTGGTTCCTCTCCGTGCCGGGGCTGAAGATCGCCTGCCCGGCCTTTCCCGCCGATGCGAAGTCGCTGCTGAAGGCGGCGATCCGGGACGAGAACCCGGTGCTGTTCTTCGAGCACAAGCGGCTCTACTCGATGAAGGGCGCTCCCCACCTCGCCTCCTCGGAGGACGAGGTAGAGGCGCTCGGCAGCGCGCGCGTCGTGCGCGCCGGTCGGGACGTGAGCATCGTCGCGATCCAGCGCGGCGTCCACGACGCGCTCGCGGCCGCGGAGCAGCTCGCCGCCGACGGGATCGAGGCGGAGGTGCTCGACCTGCGCTGCCTGCGACCGCTCGACCTGCCCTGCGTGCTCGACTCGCTTGCGAAGACGAACCGGCTGCTCGTCGTCGACGAAGGCTCGGCGCTCGGCGGCTGGGGGTGCAGCGTGATCGGCGCGGTCGCCCAGCACGGGCTCGAGCACCTCGACGACGTGTGGCTGCTCTGCAGCCCCGACTCTCCCGTTCCCTACAGCCCGCAGCTGGAGCGGGTGCACCTGCCCGGCGGCGACGCGATCGCGAGCTGCGTGCGCGAACGCGTCGGCACGGGCGTACCGACAACCGCATAAGGAGGCGTCGATGGGTCGAACCTTTGGTCTGCAGGCGGTCGACTGGGAGCAGCGGATCGACTTTCCGCGCCTGCGCGCAGAGCGCCTCGCGCGCGCGAAGGAGCAGCTGCAGCGCTCGCAGATGGGCTCGCTGCTGTGCTTCGACATGAGCAACATCCGCTATCTGACCTCGACCCACATCGGCACGTGGGCGATCGACAAGCTCGTGCGCTTCGCGCTGCTGCCGCGCGGCGGCGAGCCGACCGTGTGGGACTTCGGCTCGGCCGCGCGCCACCACGACATGTACTGCCCGTGGATCGCCGGGCGCTCGCCGGCGGGCATCTCGACGCTGCGGGGGGCGCTGCCGCCGGAGACGGGGCGCGCTCAGGACGTCGCCGCGAAGATCGCAGGCGTGCTGCGCGAGGCGGGCCTGGAGAAGGAGCCGGTCGGCGTCGACGTCGTCGAGCCGGTCGTGCTGGAAGCGCTGCAGGCGCAGGGCCTGACCGTGATCGACGGTCAGCAGGTGATGCAGCACGCGCGCGTGATCAAGACGCAGGACGAGATCACGCTGCTCGACACCGCCTGCATGATGGTCGACGCCGCCTACGAGGACCTCTACGCGCAGCTGCGCCCCGGCATCAGCGAGAACGAATGCGTCGGCATCGTCGCAAAGCGGCTCTACGACCTCGGCTCCGAGCACGTCGAGGGCGTGAACGCGATCTCGGGCGAGCGCTGCAACCCGCACCCGCACGTCTACTCCGACCGCATCCTGCGCCCCGGAGACCCGGCCTACTTCGACGTCACCCACGCCTACATGGGCTACCGCACCTGCTACTACCGCACCTTCGCGGTCGGCTACGCCTCGCAGGCGCTGCTCGACGCCTACAAGCACTGCCGCGAGCTGCTGGACAGGGCGATCGCGCTCGTGCGCCCCGGCGTGACGACGGCGGACATCGCGAGCGTGTGGCCGAAGGCGCAGGAGTTCGGCTTCCCGAGCGAGGAGGCGGCGTTCGCGTTGCAGTACGGGCACGGGATCGGCCTGACCGTGTGGGAGAAGCCGATCGTGAGCCGCCTCGTCTCGCTCGACCACCCCGAGCCGATCGAAGAGGGGATGTCGATGGCCCTGGAGACCTTCTGGCCGGCGAAGGACGGCTGGTCGGCGGCCCGCATCGAGGAGCAGCTGATCGTGACGAAGGACGGCTGCGAGATCCTCTCGCGCTTCCCCGCCGAGCAGCTGCCGATCGCCGGCCGCCACTACTTCACCGCCGAGGGGCGCGTCGCGGGCGTGCGCGAGATCCAGTCGCACCTGAACGCCTCGCCGAACGGCCAGGTCGAGAGCCGGTCGCCGGGCGGCGCGCCGAGCGGGCAGGTCGAGAGCCAGTCGTCGAGCGCCACGTCGGCGCCCTGAGATCCGAGGCCGCGCAGGCATGCGACTCGTCGAATGGGAGGCAAAGCGGCTGCTCGCCGAGCGCGGCGTGCCGGTGCCCGAGGGCGCGCTCGCGCGCACCGTCGAGGATGCGCGTGAGGCGGCAGGGCGCTTCGAGCAGACGGCGATCAAGGCGCAGGTGCTGCGCGGCGGGCGCATGAAGGCGGGCCTCGTGCAGTTCGCGGCAGGTGCGCAGGAGGCCGAGTCCCGCACCGCGCAGATCCTCGCCGCCGTCGGCGAGCAGGACGCGCAGGTGCTGGTCGAGCAGCGGCTGCCGGTGCTGCAGGAGCGCTTCATCGCCGCGCTCTACGACCCTCGCCGCCGCGGCCCCGTGCTGCTCTACACGCCCCACGGGGGCATCGACGTCGAGAGCGAGGACGAGCACGCGATCGTGCGCGTCCCGTTCGACCCGCGGACCGGGCCGGCCGACTTCGAGCTGCGCGGAGCGCTGCGCGAGAGCGGCGTGACCGGTCGCGACCTGCGCGCGCTGACTGGCATCGCCGCGGCCGTCGTGCGGACGTTCCTCGAGTGCGACGCGACGCTCGTGGAGATCAAC
>JBAIYK010000017.1:0-27855 GCA_037915935.1 Solirubrobacterales bacterium
CGGCGCGTCTTGCCGGTCGCGACCGCCCGCTGCGTCGAGGCGGCGATCGGGCGGCGCGCCGCCTTGGACGTCGGCATGATGGACAGCGTCGCTGCAATTGGAATACGATGTCGCCCGGCCCAGGGCACGTCTGGGACCTCTGCGCGCAGTGACCGCGACGGTCCCCTCTCTTCCGCCGTGACCACCCCACCGCACCCGACCGACCTCCGCGCCCCCGTCTTCGACGACCACGACGGTCCGCCGCAGGGGATCGCGCTGTGCCTCTCCGGCGGCGGCTATCGCGCGATGCTCTTCCACGTCGGCGCCCTGTGGCGGCTGAACGAGGTCGGCTACCTGCCGCAGCTCGACCGCATATCGAGCGTGTCAGGCGGCTCGATCACCGCCGCGACGCTCGGGCTGCACTGGAGCTCGCTGAAGTTTGACCAGGGCGTTGCGACCAACTTCGATGCGGAGCTCGTGCAGCCGATCAGGGCGCTCGCGCGCAGGACGATCGACGTGTGGGCGGTGCTGCGCGGCCTGCTGATCCCAGGCCGCAGCATCTCAGGCGAGATCGCCGCCTCCTACCGCAGGCGGCTGCTCGGCAAGGCCGCCCTGCAGGACCTGCCGGACCGGCCGCGGTTCGTGATCAACGCGACGAGCCTGCAGACGGGCGTGCTGTGGCGGTTCTCGAAGCCCTACATGGCCGACTACACGGTCGGCGTCATGCCGCACCCGGCTGTCGATCTCGCCGTCGCGACCGCGGCCTCCTCGGCGTTCCCTCCGATCCTCTCGCCGCTGCGGCTGAAGCTCGACCCTGGGTCCTTCAGAGCCGACGAGCGCGGCCCCAACTTCGAGGCGCCCTTCGACGCGCAGGCGGTGCTGAGCGACGGCGGCGTATACGACAACCTCGGCCTCGAGACCGCCTGGAAGCGCTGTGAGACCGTGCTCGTGAGCGACGGCGGCGGGCACATGGCGGCGGAGGGCAGGCCGCACGGAGACTGGCTGCGCCAGGCGCTGCGCGTCAACTCGGTGATCGACAACCAGGTTCGCAGCCTGCGCAAGCGCCAGACGGTCGACGGCTTCCTGCGCAAGGAACGCGAGGGGACCTACTGGGGCATCCGCAGCGATATCGACGACTACGGCCCGCCGCCCGGCAGCCTCACGTGCCCGCCCGACCGGACGACGCGGCTCGCGGCAACGCCGACGCGGCTCGCGGCGATGGACTCGTTGCTGCAGGAGCGGCTGATCAACTGGGGCTACGCGATCTGCGACGTCGCAATGCGACGGTGGGTGGTCCCCAGCGCGCCTTCGCCCGGGGCGTTTCCCTACCCGGCGGCGAAGGTCTGAGCGAAGGAACATCTCCTGCCGCCAACTTGACTATCTGAGTGGAGGTGGGATACTCGCTGGCGGGTCCAACGCTTCGCACTCGGGGCGGACGGCCCGTCGAGCAACGGCTGTCACCCTCCGCCCCTTGGACAAGGGCTTCGGCTGGCGGTCGCTTCGAAAGGGAATGAGAGCAGACATGCGCACACGCTGGACCAACGCGAGGCGACCGCGATATGCGGTCAGCGAAGCCTCGCGTCAGAGTGGGAGACATCTCCTGTCGGTTCCCCAGGCTCTGAGAGGACGCTCGGCAGCAGTGCAGCCGGAACGGGCCGATGCCGCGGCCCGCTCCGACGTTGGTGCTACGCATGTGAGCAGTACCGCAGTGAGTTACAGCGCCTGACCTGGGTGCTGCGTCCGCGGTCTCCACTCTGGAGGGGCCGCGAGCCAAGGCATCCGGGTCAGGCGTATGTGGCGGCGCTGGCCTACGGCCTGGGGATCGTGAAAGGTCGGACAGCCACGGGATCGTGGAAGTCGCACCGCCCGGGGTTGTGGCAGGCTCTGCCCCCATGCGCGAGGCCGTGATCTGCGAGCCGCTGAGGACCGCCGTCGGCGGCTTCGGCGGCGTGTTCAGGGACGTGAGCGTGACGGAGCTCGCCGCGACGGTGATCTCGGAGCTGGTGAGCCGCACGGGTCTGCCGCCCTCCGAGGTCGACGACGTGATCCTCGGCCAGGGCTACCCGAACGGGGAGGCGCCGGCGCTCGGCAGGGTGGCGGCGCTCGACGCGGGGCTGCCGGTGCAGGTGCCGGGCGTCCAGGTCGACCGCCGCTGCGGCGCCGGGCTGCAGGCGGTCGTGACGGCCTGCATGCAGGTGCAGACGGGCGCGAGCGAGCTCGTGCTCGCAGGCGGCGCGGAGAGCATGAGCCAGGCAGAGCTCTACGTGACCGGCGTGCGCTGGGGGGTGAAGGGCGGCGACTTCGCGCTGCTCGACCGGCTCGCGCGCGGCCGGGTGACCGCCGGCGGCCGCGACCACCTGCTGCCCGGCGGGATGATCGAGACGGCGGAGAACCTGCGCCGCCAGTATGGGATCTCGCGCGAGGAGCAGGACGAGCTCGCGCTGCGTTCGCACGAGCTCGCGGTCGCCGCACAGCGAGACGGCACCTTCGCGGAGGAGATCGTGCCCGTGCTCGTGAGGAGCCGCCGGGAGGAGCGGCTGATCGATGCGGACGAGCACCCGCGCCCCGACACGACGCTGCAGCGGCTGAAAGGTCTGCGCGCGGTGATGGCGGGCAGCGACCCGGAGGCGACGGTGACGGCGGGCAACGCGAGCGGCCAGAACGACGGCGCGGCGGTCTGCATCGTGACGCACCCGGAGAAGGCGGCGAAGCTGGGCCTGCAGCCGTTCGCGCGTCTTCTCTCCTGGGCGGCGGCGGGCGTCGCGCCGGAGACGATGGGGATCGGCCCCGTCCCGGCGACGCGGCGCGCGCTGCAGCGGGCGGGGCTGAATCTCGCCGACATCGACCTGATCGAGCTGAACGAGGCGTTCGCGGCGCAGGTGCTCGCGGTGCTGCGCGAGTGGGAGCTGCCAGACGGCCTCGCGCGCGTGAACGTCCACGGCTCGGGGATCTCGCTCGGGCACCCGATTGGCGCGACCGGCGGCCGGATCCTGACGACGCTGCTGCGCGAGCTGAGACGTCGCGGCGGCCGCTACGGCCTAGAGACGATGTGCATCGGCGGCGGCCAGGGGATCGCGGCGGTCTTCGAGGACGTGACGGCGGCGGGGGCGTAGGGAAGTCGCCGATCACCCGCTTCGGAGGATGTGAGGCGAGGCGGCGCCGCCTAGCTTCGGACCGAGTCGTCCCACGTCCGAAGGGAGAAGCGATGTCCGAGAAGCCCGTGTTCCTCTACGTGGCGAGCTACGACTCCGCGGTCGACGCCGAGGTCGACTTCGAGGCGGCCTCGCAGCTCTACGCCGCAGGCCTGATCGGCACCTACGACGCGGCGCTGATCACGAAGTCGAACGGCAGAGTCCACGTCCACAAGACGGAGAAGCCGACGCGGCACGGCGCCTGGACGGGGATCGCCGTCGGTGCGGTGCTCGGCCTGCTGTTCCCGCCCTCGGTCGTAGGCGCGGCAGCGGTCGGAGGCGTCGCGGGCGGGGTGATCGGGCATCTGCGCAAGGGCCTCTCGCGGGGCGACATGAAGGACCTCGGCGACGCGCTGCGCGACGGGCAGGCCGCGGTCGTCGTGATCGGCGAGTCGCGGATCGACGAGCAGCTCGAGCGCACGCTCGCGCGCGCGAACAGAAGGCTCGAAAGGCAGATCGAGGCCGAGGCGCCCGACCTCGAGGCGGCGATCGCCGAGGACGCGAAGGCCGCCTGATGGCGAGCACGCGAAGCCGCCTGCGTGGTGCAAGGCGCCTGCGCGGAGCCTCCGCTGCGGACGGCGGTGAAGCGCAGCCGCGAACGCTGATCGAGGACTACGGCCTGATCGGCGACATGCAGACGGCGGCGCTCGTGAGTCGCGACGGCGCGATCGACTGGCTCTGCCTGCCGCGATTCGACTCTCCCTCGTGCTTCTCGGCGCTGATCGGCGAGCAGCGGCACGGCTGCTGGCGGCTTGCTCCGAACGGGCGGGTGCGCTCGACGAGCCGCCGCTACCGGCCCTCGACGCTGATCCTCGAAAACGAGACGAGCACAGCCGAGGGCGTCGTGCGCGTGATCGACTTCATGCCCCGCCGCGGGCAGGGGCCGCCGCGGCTGATGCGGATCGTCGAAGGGATCGAGGGCGCCGTGCCGATGCGGATGGAGCTCGCGCTGCGACCCGACTACGCCTCGATCGTGCCCTGGGCGGAGGCCGCGCCCGACGGCGCGCTGATCACCGCCGGCCCGGACGCCTTTCGCCTCAGCACCCAGCTGCCGCTGCAGATCGGCGGCGGCACGATCTCCTCCGAGTTCACGGTCGTCGCGGGGGCGCGCGAGCACATCACGCTCTGCTGGCACCTCTCCTACGAGCACGCGCCGCCGATCGAGGACGCCGGCTCGGCGCTCGCTCGCACCGAGGCCTGGTGGAAGGCGTGGAGCGGGCGCTGCTCCTACGAGGGCCCGCACGCCTCGGAGGTGATGACTTCTTTGCGGGTGCTGAAGGCGCTGACCTCCGAACAGACCGGCGCTGTGATCGCGGCGCCGACGACCTCGCTGCCCGAGGACCTCGGCGGCGAGCGCAACTGGGACTACCGCTACTGCTGGCTGCGCGACTCCGTGCTCGCGCTCGAAGCGCTGCTCGCCGGCGGCTACCTCGAGGAGGCGCTCGCGTTCCGCGACTTCATGATGCGCGCGGGCACCGGCGATCCGGCGAAGATCCAGATCATGTACGGGCTGAGCGGCGAGCGGCGCCTGACCGAGTTCGAGCTGCCCGACCTGCCGGGATACGAGGGCTCGCGGCCGATCCGGATCGGCACCGCCGCCTCCGAGCAGTTCCAGCTCGACGTATACGGCGAGGTCTTGGGCGCGGCCTACCTCGGAGCGCAGGCGATCGGCAACGTCGAGTGGCCGCTGTGGCCGCGCTGGCGGGCGGCGATCGAACACGTCGAGCGCATCTGGCGCGAGCCGGACGACGGCATCTGGGAGACGCGCGGCCCCCGCCGGCACTTCACGCACTCGAAGGTGATGGCCTGGGTGGTCTTCGACCGCGCGGTGCGGCTCGCGGAGCAGTTCGACCTGCCGGCGCCGCTCGAGCGCTGGAGGGCGGCGCGCGAGGAGATCCACGCCGAGGTCTGCGAGCGCGGCTACGACCCGCGGCGGCGCACCTTCACCCAGTACTACGGCTCGAAGGAGCTCGACGCGAGCGTGCTGAACATCCCGCTCGTCGGCTTCCTGCCGGCAGACGACGAGCGCGTCACGGGCACGATCGACGCGGTCTGGGCCGAGCTCGGGCGCGACGGCTTCGTCTCGCGCTACTCGACGAGCGACACCGACGACGGGCTCGCGGGCGACGAGGGCCAGTTCCTCGCCTGCTCGTTCTGGCTCGTGAGCGCGCTCGCGCTGAACGGCCGCGGAGAGGAGGCGGAGAAGCTGTTCACGAGGCTGACGAGCCTGAGCAACGACCTCGGCCTGCTCGCCGAGGAGTACGACGTCGCCCGCCAGCGCCAGGTCGGCAACTTCCCGCAGGCATTCAGCCACCTCGCCCTGATCGGGGCGGCGCGGGCGCTCTCGCAGACGGGCCGGCGCGCGGAGTCGGTGGCGGCTTGAGCGCGCCTGCCGGCAGCGCCTGCCGGTCGCGGCGATGGGCCGGCGGCGGCCTGCTCGAGGACGACCGCGATGGCTGAGACGCACGCGCTGCCCCGCGAGGCCGCGAGCGCCCGCCCGCTGCTGCCGCTCGCGCTCACGCAGTTCGTCGCGAGCTTCGCCGGCTCGAACATGAACGTCGCGATCAACAGCATCGCGAAGGACCTGAGCACGACCGTCCACGGCGTGCAGACCGCGATCACGCTGTTCCTGCTCTGCATGGCGGCGCTGATGATCCCGGGCAGCAAGCTGACGGACATCTTCGGCCGCAAGAGCTGCCTACTCGCGGGCCTGTGCGTGTACGGGGCCGGCGCGGTGATCGCGGCGCTCGCGCCGGGCCTCGGCGTGCTGATCCTCGGCTACTCGGCCTTCGAGGGGGTGGGCTCCGCGCTGATGATCCCGCCGATCTACATCCTCGCGACGATGTACTTCGACGACGTGACATCGCGGGCGCGCGCCTTCGGCGTGATCAGCGGCATGGCCGGGATCGGCGCCGCGGCGGGGCCGCTGATCGGCGGCCTGATCACGACCGGCATCAGCTGGAGGGCATCGTTCCTGCTGCAGGCGCTGATCGTCGCGTGCATCGTCGTGCTCGGCGTGCGCCTGCGCGACCCGCTGCCCGGCGATCGCAGCCGCCGCTTCGACGTGCGGGGCAGCGCGCTCTCGGCGATCGGCATGCTGATGCTGATCGTCGGCATCCTCCAGGCCGGCAGAGACACCGCGCTCACGGTCGCGTTCATCGCCGCGGGCGCGCTGCTGCTCGCGCTCTTCTACTGGCACATCCGCCGCTTCGAGCGCTCCGGCAGGGAGCCGCTGCTCTCGAGCGGCCTCTTCCTCAGCGCCAGGGCGAACCTCGCGCTCCTCACCCAGAACCTGCAGTGGCTGCTGCTGATGGGCCTCGCGTTCGTCGTCTCGGTGTTCCTGCAGGTCGTGCGCGGCTACAGCGCGATCCACACGGGTCTGATCTTCACCGGCGCGACCGCCGGCATCCTGCTCTCCTCGCTCGCGGCCGAACGCTTCGCGAAGCGGCGCGAACAGCGGACGCTGATCCGCGTCGGCTTCCTCGCCGCGGCCGCCGGCGTCGGCCTGCTGCTTGGGCTCGTGCACGTCTCCTCGAGCGTGCTCGCCTTCGAGCCGGGCCTCTTGCTGATCGGCCTCGGCGTCGGCACGATGCTGACGCCGTCGGTGAACGTCGTGCAGTCGAGCTTCCCAGAGGAGAAGCAGGGCGAGATCTCCGGGCTCTCGCGCAGCGTCTCGAACCTCGGCTCCTCGCTTGGCACCGCGATCGCGGGCACGATCCTCCTCACGCAGGCCTCCGCGGGCAACGGCGCCTACGTCGCCGCGACGGCGGTGCTCGCGGGCGTCGCGCTCGTCGGGCTCGCGGTCGCGATGCTGCTGCCCGCCGAACGGGAGGCCGCGAAGCGCGGCGGGGTCGAGGCGCTGCGGGGAGCGCCCGGCTGAAAGCTGGAGCCGACTGGAGCCATCTGAGGCCAAGTCGACTGCGCCGCACAGGTCACCTCGTCGAGGAACGGCGCGCATTCCGGGGAGGATCGAGCGCGTTCGGGAGCTGATGGCGTCCGGCTCGGCGGCGGCAGATATCGTCGCCTGTGTGTGGCCGACGTTCCGAAGACGGCCGATCGCGGCCTCCGCGGTCGCTATGGCGATCGCCGCGATCGCGGTGCTCGCGATCGTGCAGGCGACCGGCGGGCACGCGATCGCGCGCGCGTTCAACGACGTCGACCCAGGCTGGCTCGGGCTGATCGCGGGCGCCGAGCTGATCGCCTATCCCGCCTACATGATCGCCTACCGCTCGATCGCCCGCGTGCACGGGCACGCGCCGCTGTCGCTGCCGCTCGTCGCGCGCGTCGTCACCGCCGGCTTCGGCCCCTTCGCGATCGGCGGCGGCTTCGGCATCGACAGGCAGGCGCTGCACGCCCTGCACGAGGACGAGCACTCCGCGCGCGTGCGCGTGCTCGGCCTCGGCGCGCTCGAGTGGGCGGTGCTCTCGCCGATCGCCTGGGCGGCCGCGGTCGCGCTGCTCGTCAGCGACGAGCACGTGCCGGCGTCGCTGCTGTGGCCGTGGGCGCTCGCGGTGCCGGTCGGCCTCGGGCTCGCGCTGTGGGCGCGCGCGCCGGAGCGCAACAGGCGCCTAGCCCGCCGCGGCGGCAGGCGCCGCGAGTGGCTTTCCAGCCTGCTCGAGGGGGTCGGGGTGCTGCACACGCTGATCCGCAGCCCGCGCAGGTACGCCGGTGCCTGGCTTGGCACGACGCTCTACTGGGCCGCCGACATCTCCGCCTTCTACGGCGGCCTGCGCGCGTTCGGCCTCAGCCCCTCGCTGGGCCGGGCGATCGTCGCCTACGCGACCGGCTACGTCGCGACGCGCAGGTCGCTGCCGCTCGGCGGCGCCGGCGTCACGGAGGCGCTGATGACCTACTCGCTGCACTGGCTGGGCGAGCCGCTCGCGCCCGCGCTTGCCGCCGTCGTCGCCTACAGGACGTTCAACTTCCTGCTCGCGGCGACCCCCGCGCTGATCGCCCACCGCCAGATGCGGCCGCTGCTCGCTGCCGCGGAGGAGCTGCGGCGGCGGGAGCGCTCCGCGGAGCGGGCGACGGGGACGCGGCCCTAGCGGCGGAGGCCGCACGCTCCGCCGCCCTCGGTTACTGCCTGCCGAGCTTCTCCGCCGCGCGCGAGGCGGGCTCGCTCTCCTCGATCTTGCGCCGCAGCTTCGTCGCCTTCACGACGGCGGCCTTTGCGCTGTCGCGGTAGTCGGCGTAGCCGTCGCGCTGTGCCGCCTGCAGCCATCCTGGCAGCGGCTGCCGCAGCTCTTCGCGGATCGCCGCTTGCAGCTGCGCCCGCAGCGCCGGCTCGAGGTCGCTCCTGCCTGCGCGGTTGTCGAGCTCGATCGCGCCCTCGCGGGTGCTGTAGTCGTAGAGCTCGCGTTCCTCGCCCGTGCTCAGCAGCGCGTTCGACGCCGGATTCCAGTTCGAGTACAGCGCGTACTTCGCGTGCGGCGTCCTGATCGCCGTCACGTGCAGCGGCGCATTCGCCGCGTAGAGCTCGATCGCGAACTCGGTCACGACCTCGTCGGTGCAGTGCAGCACATGGGGCCGGCCTGGGGCGGAGGGGTCGGAGAGCATCTTCGCGAGGTCGTGCCGGCCCGCGATGTGCGCGTAGCGCGAGTCGGCGCGCCAGGTCTGCCCGCCGGTCGCGATCGTCAGCAGCAGCGGCGCGACGTCGACGCTCGAGGTGAGCGCCTTGCGCGGCTGAGAGGTCGCCGCGGTCAGCTTCCTCTCGCGCAGGTCCTTCACGATCAGCGGGATCCGCAGCGCCTCCTCATACGCCGAGGCGCCCTTGCCCCGCATGCCGTGCGAGGCGCCGTACTCGCCGTGGTCGGAGGTGAACACGATCACGGTGTTCGTCGCGATCTCCGGCCTGCCGAGAAGCGTGTCGAGCACTCGCCCGATCTGCAGGTCGACCTCGTGCGAGAGCTTCAGGTAGAGGTCGATGAAGGGCAGCCACGACCCCGTCACGTCCCTCCCCTCGTAGGGGACCCGCCCGAAGGAGACCTGCGCGGTCTCCTGCAGGGAGCGCTGCAGGCGCGGCTTGCGCCGCGCGGCCATCTGCGCGGGCGTCTCGAAGTTCGGCGGCAGAGCGCTCGCGATCCGCGGGGCGCGCCGCTCGTGGGCCGCCTGCTCGCTCCAGCGATACCACCAGGCGATGTCGTGCGGGTTGACGAGCGAGACGGTCGTGCACCAGGGCCGCCGCCGCGGCGCGCGCGCGTACCACGCCGCGAACTGGTCGACGATCAGCGGGTCGACCTGCCAGCCCTGCCCGGGGCCGCCGTCCGGCGAGGGATAGGTGCCGCCCGCGAACCCGTAGGGCTCGAGCGCGCCGCGATCGCGCAGCGCGGTCCACTTGTTGTCGTTGTGCGTCAGATGCCACTTGCCGTACCAGCGCGTCTCGTAGCCCTGCTCGCGCAGCATCGTGCCCCAGGTCGGGAATGCGGGCGCGAGCGTGCTGCCGCCCGTCACGAGGCAGCCCGTCTGCTGGCTGTAGAGGCCGGTGAGCAGGACCGCGCGCGAGGGCGAGCAGTCGTTCGCGGCGGTGTAGTGCCCCTCGAAGGAGACGGCGCCGTCCCGCAGGCGCGCGAGGTTCGGCATCAGCCGAGACGCGCGTGCGCCGTTCTGGAACCACTGCGGCGTTCGCAACTGGTCGACGAGCACGACGAGGATGTTCGGCGGCCGCCGCGCGCTCGCCGGCAGCGCGCGCTTCTTCGAGCCGCCGTCGGCGCTGCTCAGCAGCCCGACCGCGACCCCGCCGCCCGCGAGCGCGGCGCCCCCTACCAGGCCCCCCTTCACGAGGGTGCGACGTGTGATGCGGCCAGGCACCGCCGCGAGAGCCTACGCTTCTCCTTCGGACGACGGTCCGCAACTCGTCCTGTCGCCGTCCGCCTCGAGGTCCGCGGGCAGCGGCACCTCCTGCGGCGGCGCGCCGACCTCCTGCTCCCAGGAGGAGAACGCCTCGCCGTCGCGGCCGTCGTGCTCGCCCTCGCCGCCGAGCGCGAGCAGCACCACGCGAGCGGGGCCGCGGTTTACGAGCTGACGCCGCAGCGCCGGCGCGACCCGGATCAGCTCGCCCTCGCCGAGCTCGATCTCCTCGCCCTCGACGAGCAGCGTCAGGACGCCGCGCAGCACGAGATACACCTCCTCCTGGCGCTCGTGGCGGTGGATGCGCCCCCGCTGCCCAGGCTGCAGCACGATCTCGTTCATCCCGAACGTGCTGACGCCGAGCTGGCGCCGCAGCGAGACGAAGCGCTCGCCCGTCTCGAGGTCGAGCCTCGCCTTTGCTGTGCCGTCCTCCATCGCGGCCCATCTTCCCACAGCGCCGCGAACGGATCGCTGGTGTTCCGTCGATGATGCGTCCTGCAGCGGCGAGATCTCCGTCGCAGAGATCGATACCGTTCGCGAGATGAGCACGACCACCACGCTGGACCGATGATATTGCGTTCATTGCGGAAATTGCGTTTGATGCCTCTCTGTGCTACCGTTGCTCGGAGGCATCTTCATGGTCGCGACGACGCTCGACATCCCGCTGATTGCTTATCCGACGCTGACCGAGGCGGCGGGCCTGCTCGGCGTAAGCGCTTCGACGCTGTCGCGGCGGTCCGATCTCGGGTTCGAGCGTATGGGCGAGCGCGATAAGCGTCTCCCTGCCGGCGAGGTCATGCGTCTCGCCGGCCTCTACCGCAAGCGCTCTCTCGGCGAGGTCGCCGCAGGGCTGATCGCTTACGCCCGCAAGCACTGTGCCGCGCAGGCCGAGGATGTTCAGGAGCAGGTCGAGCGGTACTTCGAGCAGATGCCCGCTCCGATGCTCTCCGGTGCGGAGTTTTTGGCTGAGGCGAGGCGGGCGCTTCCCTCAGAGCTATATGAGGAAGTAGCGCGCTTGTACCGTGTTGCGGGTTCGGTGCCACCGCCCGCGTTGATCAACGCCGAGGGCTGGTGTCCTGGCGCAGGTGCCGGCCGGACGGCGTGAACCCCTTCACGCGTGGAGCGTCGCGGAAGCCGAGCTGCCGAAGCACGGCGAGCGCCTCGGGACGGTTGGCAGCGTCCATGTCGACGTAGCCGCCGCGCCTTGTGCGCTCGCTGATCACGTGTGCGTACTGCTTGAGCAGCCAAACCACCGCGAGGCTTCTCGCATAGAGCTCTGACCCACCCTCGGCGTCGATCCGTGGACCGAGAGCGGTGATGAGCAGCGGCCGACTGGGACTGTCGTGCAGGTGATAGCTGAGCACGGCGATCACCTGTTGGCTCTCGAGCTCGATCGCGTAGATCCGGCGACCCCTCCCACCGGAGGCCCGGTTGACGATTTCCCGCACCGACCGATCGAAGTGCGCCCGCGGCAAGAACTGCTCACGGGTGCAGACACGGTACGCCGCAGTTCCGCCTCGCCCAGGCTCGGGCAGACGATGATCGATGTGCACCGTCGTCCGCTCGCCGTAGACGGTGCCCTTCGACCTGATCGTCACTGCGCCCTCGATGCCGATCGGGAGTCGTGCGGCGGTTAACGCAGGCACACGGCATCGTGGGAATTGTCGCTTTCCACGCGGCGATCCTACGCACGACCTCGGTCGGTTCAGTGTGACGATGGTTCGGGAATCGCTAGGTGGACGGACCATGACGCACACCACCCCGCCCGATAGGACCTACGCCGGCATCGGCGCGCGCGAGACGCCGCCGGCGGCGCTGCGCCTCATCGAAAACCTCGCGACGCAGCTCGCGGACGCAGGCTGGACGCTGCGCACGGGTCTCTCGCCGGGCGCAGACCAGGCGTTTCACCGCGGCGCGCTGAGGGCGGGCGGCCGGATCGAGCTCTATCTGCCGTGGCGAGGGTTCGAGCAGGCCGCGCGCGCGTCAGACGCTGCCCTTCGGGGCAATCATTCTGAAAATAAAAATCATTTTGATGAGATGGTTGTCGTGCGTGGCGAGCCGACGGCCGGCGCATGCCGCCTCGCGTCGTCGTTTCATCCGGCGTGGCGGCGGCTCTCGCGTGAAGAGAGGCTGCTGCGCAGTCGCGACGTGCATGAGGTGCTCGGCGCTGGCCTCGACGATCCGGTCGACTTCGTCGTCTGCTGGACGCGGGACGGAAGCCTCGACGGCGCCTCGCCCGCGGCCGGCGGCACGGGCCAGGCGCTGCGGGTCGCCCACGATCGCCGCGTGCCCGTCTTCAACCTCGCGCGGCCTGAGCACGCGAAGCTCGCGCGCGCAGGCAGGCTCGGGGGCGCTGGGTAGCGCGTGCCGGCGGGCTCGGCGTCGGGGGCGGCAGCCCGCCGCATGCACCGCCTCGCCTGCGCCGTCGCATCCACCGCGGCGCCTATCGTGCAGGGGTCGTGCCGTCCTCCTTCCATGCCTTCCTAGACGAGGGGGAGGCGCTGCTGCGCTTCCCCTACGACGACGCGCTGCGTCGCGTGCTGCGCACGATCCCAGGGCGCCGCTGGGACCCGGAGCGGCGCGTGTGGCGGCTGCCGCTCGACCCCGAGCGCGCGGAGGCGCTCTGCCAGCTGCTCTCGAAGCTGCCCTCGCCGCCGGACGTGAGCGAGGACCTCGCCCGCCGGCTGCAGCGCCTGCGCCGCCGGCGGGGCGCGGAGTGCCTGCTCGACGTCGTGAGAGCGGACGAGAGCTGGTGGCTGAGCTTTCCGACCGACGGCGCGGCTGAGGTCGTAGATGCGCTTCTGCAGCATCCTGGCGCTCACCGGCTGCCGATCGTCGGGCGCGGCATCCTGCCGATCGACGAGCAGTCCGCCGAGATCGTGCAGGCGCTCTGCCGTGGTCGCGGCCTGCGGCTGAGCAGCGACGCGAAGCATGCGCTGACCGAGCAGCGCAGGCAGAGCGCGCCGGAGCAGCCGAGGGAGCGGCTCTCCTACGAGGTCGAGCTGCGCCGCGACCGCTCCGGCCGTCGCTGGGTCGTGATCGACTCCGACCACGCGGCGCTCGGGCGCGAGCTGGCGCGGCGGCTGCGCCTGAGAGCGCGGGAGACGGTCGGCGGCAGCCTCGCGCTCGCGGCCGCAGATCCCGACGCGGCCCAGATCGCCGAGCTGATCGCCGCGCTCGACGTCAGCGACGTCGACGGGCGCGTGACGCGCTGGCTCGCGCAGGCGTGCGCCTGGCGCGGGACGCTCGACGTCGCAGGGCCGCCGGGCGAGGCGGCCTTCCTGCTGCTTGGCGAGAGCGCGCGCCTGCCCGGAGAGCTGCGTGAGCGCGCTGCGAGCGTGCCCGGCGGCGTCAGCCTGCCGCTGACGATGCAGTCCTGGCGGCTGATCGAGCGGGCGCTCGCCGACGCGGGAGGGCGGGCCGGTGGCAGACCGCGGGGCTGGATGACCGGCGCGGCGCGGCGCTGCATCGAGGCGCTGAGCGAGGGGCGTCCCGCGCCGCCCTCGGTGCTCGAACGCTCGCAGGCTCACGAGCAGCCGGCGTTCGTGCTCGCCCCCGGGCACGACCCCGGACAGCAGCTCGCCTTCGCCGCGCTGCCGGGCGCGCTTACGCCGCGCGCCGCAGGCGGTCGCGAGCGGCACGAGCACGAGCTGCTGCCGGCGATCCACGCCGACCCGTTCTGCGTGCCGGAGCTGGACGCGTTCCTCGCCGAGCACGAAGCCTGGGTCGACGCGGACGCGCTCTCGCTGCTGCAGGAGATCCGCGAGCGGCACGCTGAGGCGGCGGGGATCGTCGCGCTCTCGCAGGCGACCGACGCGGAGCTGCAGCTTCCGCGGCTCGGCGGGGAGCTGAAGCCCTTCCAGCGCGCCGGCGTGCGCTACGCGCTGCGGCGGCGGCGGGCGTTCCTCGCCGACGAGCAGGGGCTCGGCAAGACGGTCGAGGCGCTCGCGGCGATCGAGGCGGACGGCGCCTATCCGGCGATCGTCGTCTGCCCCGCGAGCCTGAAGCTGAACTGGGCGCGCGAGATCGCGCGCTGGCTGCCGCACCGCAGCGTCCGGCTGATCGCAGGCACCGGCTCAGGCGCCCGCGCAGGTGCGGCCGCGGGCACGGCCGAGATCTCCGATGCGAGCGCGGCCATCGGCCTCGTCTCGGCTCCGCCGCCTGCGCCGGACATCAGCATCGTCAACTACGACATCCTCGCCCCGCGCCTGGAGGCGCTGTCGGCGCTCGGGCCGCGGGCGCTCGTGCTCGACGAGGCCCACTACTGCAAGAACGCGGCCGCGAAGCGCACGCAGGCGGCGCAGCGGCTCGCCGCGAGCGTGCCGAAGGACGGGCTCGTGCTTGCGCTGACGGGCACGCCCGTGATGAACCGCCCGGCAGAGCTGATCTCGCAGCTGCGGATCATCGGCCGCCTGAGGGAGTTCGGCTCCGGCGCCCAGTTCGGCCGCCGCTTCCAGGGGTCGGACGCGAGCCTGCGCCTGCACTGGCACCTGCGCTCGCGCTGCTTCGTGAGGCGCCTGAAGGCGGAGGTGCTGCCGCAGTTGCCGCCGAAGACGCGGGCGATCGTGCCGGTCGAGCTGGACAACGAGGCGGAGTACCGGCTCGCCGAGCGCGACCTGGTCGCATGGCTTCGCACCCAGCCGCTCGACCTGGGCGAGCTGGACGCGAGGGTCGCGGCCGCGCTGCGCGCCGAGCGGCTCGTGAGGCTGAACGCGCTGAAGCTGCTCGCCGCGGAGGGCAAGCTGCACGCCGCGCTCGCCTGGATCCACGACTTCCTCGCCTCCGGCGAGCGGCTCGTCGTCTTCGCCCGCCACCGCAAGATCCAGCGGGCGGTGCTGGAGCGCTTCGGAGGCGCGCTGCACGTGCTCGGCGACGACAGCCACGCCGCGCGCGACGCGGCGGTCGCCGCCTTCCAGGAGCCGGACGGGGCGGACGGCGCGGACGGCGATGAAGGGGTGGGCGGGACTCGAAATCAGCTGATCGTCTGCTCGCTCGAGCTGGCAGGGCACGGGCTGACGCTGACGCGCGCCTCGAACGTCGCCTTCCTCGAGCTCGACTGGACGCCCGCGAAGCTCGAGCAGGCCGAGGACCGCTGCCACCGGATCGGCCAGCAGGACGCGGTGAACGTCGCCTACCTGCTCGCGGCGGGCACGATCGACGAGACGATCGCGACGCTGCTTGAGCGCAAGCGCGCTGTGATCGGCGCGGTGACGGACGGGCGCGAGCAGGACGAGGAGGGCGTGCTCGACGCGGTCGTGCGCGAGCTGCGCGGCACGCCGTACAGGCACCTGAAGGCGGTCGCCTGAGCGGACTGCAAGCGACGCTGGCGCCGCAGCAGGCGGGCGGCCGCGCGGGAGGCGGCCATCTGCGAGCCTTCGAGCATGTTCCACATCGAGCTGCGCCAGCCGCCTCACCGCATGCACCGCTTCAACCTCTCAGAGCAGGAGCTGCGCGAGACGGTGCTGACGCCGTGGGTGCGCGGCGAGCGGATCGAGGTCGGCGAACGCGGCTGGAGCGCCGACGCCGGCGCGATCCTCGTGCTCGAAGGACCTGAGATACCGATCGGCCAGCTGACGATGAACCGCGGCTGGTCGGTCGCCCAGCGCGAGGGCAGGGACGTGACCGAGCGGGTGCTTGCGGGGGCGCGGGAAGAGGTGGGCGAAGGGCCCCCGTCGTCAGCGATGACAAGTGCGGTGGCGGACCCTGAAATGCTCGCGGACGCGCTCGGGCTCGAACTGCTGCGCGGCCTCGGCGAGACGCCGATGTCGCTGCTCTCCGCCTGGCGGACGGCGGCGCAGCGCCACCCGCAGATGTCGGCTGGCGCAAGCCTCGACCTCGCGCAGCGCGCGGTCGCCTCGCTTGCGCACTCGCGGCTGATCACGCTTACACGCGGAGGGGACGAGCGGCAGCAACTGCAGGGCGCCGAGCTCGACGCGGCGCTCTCTGCGCACGAGTCCTGGACGGCCGAGTCCGGCCCTGACGCGCTCTGGATGCGGCGCGGTTGAATGTGGGGCCGAGCAATCGACCTCGAGCGTCGGTCGAGTGCGCAGCGCCGCCCTCGCCGAGCCGGCGCAGTCAGACCCTATGAGGGGTGAGCGAGGGGACTCGAACCCCCGACCGCCTGGACCACAACCAGGAGCTCTACCAGCTGAGCTACGCCCACCAAGTCGGCTGGACGGAGTCTAGCGAGCCGTCCTCGCGCTCAACTGCGCTGGATCCGGCTGACGACGCCGAGCCTGCAATGGCGCGAAGCGTGCATCAGCAGCCGTGGGTACTAGAGACTCATCCGACCCTCGAAGTACTAACGGCCATACCGGATCTATACTCGGCGAATGAGATCAGACCTGCCAGCCGTCGCGAACTATGTCGGAGTGCCCGAGCGCACGTTGCGGCGCGCCGTGCAGCGGGGCACCGTGCGCGCGCGCCGGCCCGGACCTCGACAAGTCGAGCTGGCCGCTGGTGAGCAAGCGTACCTGCGTGAGAACTGGCCGCAGATATCCGCCGTGGCGGAGGCGTTGCGCACCGAGCGCAACGTCCGCCTCGCGGTGATGTTCGGGTCGCTCGCGAAGGGAACCGCGAACGAGGATTCGGACGTTGACCTGCTTCTCACGCTTGCAGACGAGCGCCCGATGTATCTCGCGCGGCTCGCCGCCCGCCTGACGCAGATGCTCGGTCGCAAGGTCGACCTGCTTTCGCTGAGGCAGGTGCGCGAGCGTGACCCTGTACTGCTGGAGGTGATTCTTCGCGACGGGCGCCCTGTCATCGACCGAGACCACATCTGGTCGACGTTGATCGCGGAGCGTCGTGTCGTTGAACGCGCGGCGGCGAAAGCGCGCGGGTCCCGCCACCGTCGTGCAGCTCGAGCGGTGGCGCAGCTGATTGGGACGGGATAGTGAGCGAGCGAAGCGAGGGCGTACCACCGGTCTCCGGTGGCGGACGTCGCCGCAAGGTCACCATCTCCGAGGCGGACCGCGAACGGATCGAGCGACGCCTCGAGCGCATGCCCTTGGAGCGCGACGCGTTGCTGCTGGCGAGAGGACAGTTCGGCGAGGACTTCGACCTCGACAGGTGGCGATCGGCGTATGAGGCGTTCTCAGCTGAGGAGCACAACCGCGTCGTACAGGTGACGGGCAATCTCACCGCACTTGTGGACAACGCGATCGAGCTGGTGCGCTTGGCGGCAACGCTGACGGGACTACGGCCTGCCGGGCGTCGGCCGAGCACGAATGCCGACATCGAAGCGGCGCGCCAGGACGGCGCCTTCACGGGAAAGCAGGCTTACGAGTTGGTGCAGCTGAAGGAGCTCTGCGATCAGCTGCGACATGAGTACGCCTACGTCGGCGCCGAGGATGTCCACGCCGCCGTCCGCTCGCTGTTGAAGCTGTTGCCAGGCTTCATCGCTTCATATGTTCAGTGGCTCGGCAAGCACGGCGTCGATTTCGATTGACGAGTTATGTCTCTGCGGTGTCGGCTGGCATGACACCGCCGGTGACATGACGAAGCTCAGAGCTCGACCACCGGGGCGACGGCTGACGCTGCCGCCCGAGTCGGTGCTCCGGAAGACGGCCCGCCGACCATTGCCGCTACCCGGCCCTGCAAGAGATCTAACACCGCTGGGTCTTTCGCTAAAGCGTTTGCGCGTTCCGTCCGATGCACAGGCGTGACCAGCCCCGCAGGCCGGTCGCATCGGAAATCCGGAAAAGAGCACCCCCGTCGTGAGGCGGGCTCGCAAAGCCAGGGGTCTCCCGCAGAGACAGCCCAGTCGCCCGGCACATCGAACGCCAGGGAAGGGGTTGTCATGCACAGCAGGAAGTCCCGCATCATCGCTACGCTCACGACGCTGACGTTCGTGCTCGGGGCCAGCGCCGTATTCGCCTACTGGACGAGCTCCGGGGAAGGCAAAGGCGAAGTGACCGCAAGCAGCGGCGGCGCCGGGTTCGAAGTCAGCAGCGTCGCCGTCTCGGGCCTCTATCCGTCCGCGAATCCCGCCGTGACGGTGAAAGTGAAGAACAAGGACGAAAACCAGCCCGAGCGGCTGACGAAGCTCGAAGCGGAAGTCGAAAAGACCTCGAAGGAAACGGAACCGGAACCGTGCAAGAAGACGTGGTTCGTCGTCTCGCCGGCCTCCCAGGAACCGAAAATCGTCATCGCCCACGGTGAAACGAAGGAATACACCGTGCACCTCGAAATGAAGGAAGAACTCGAAAACCAGAACGGCTGCAAGGGCGCGACGATCACGCTGAAGTACAAAGCCTCCTAGGCAGGAGCGTGTAGAGGTCGAACGGCTACGGAGAGTCGGGGTGAGAGCCGATGAGCGCGATCTCGCATCTGCGGGTCGGCATCCTCGCCCCGGCGCTCGCCCTCGCGCTGAGCGTCGCGCCGCAGACCGCGTCCGGGTACTGGGCCGGCGCGGGCGAAGGCGGCGGCTCGGCCGGGCTCGCGACGCTCGCGGCGCCCAGGATCACAGGCGCGATCGCCGGCCCTGAAACGGTCGAACTGAGCTGGTCGGCGGTGACGCCGCCTGGCAGCGGGTTGGTCGAATACTACGTCACCCGCGACGGCGGCACGCCGACCGGATGTCCGAGCGTCACCTCGCGCTCGACCGTGACGAGCTGCACCGACACCGGCGTCTCGATCGGGACCCATAAATACAAGGTCGTTGCCGTGTGGCGCTCGTGGACGGCGATAAGCGAAGAAGCGAGCGCGACGGTGAGCTCCGGCCCGGCGACCCACCTGCAGCTCGAAGCCGTGAGCACGACGCTCACGCCGGGGCAGGCCGACAACCTCACGATCACCGCGAAGGACGCCTCGAACAACACGGTGACGAGCTACACGGGGATGCACAGGCTGACGTTCGAAGGCGCCTCGAGCTCGCCGAGCGGCACGAAACCGACGGTGACAGACGAAGCGGGGGTCGCGAGGAGCTTCGGCGAAGCGACCGAAATCAACTTCGCCGCGGGCAAGGCGATCGTGGCCAGCGGCAAGAACGGCGTGATGAAGCTCTACAAGGCAGAAGAAGCGCACGTCGTCGTGAAGGAAGGCACGCTCAGCAACGGCTCGGGCCTCGCGGTGACGGTGAGCGCGGGCTCGACGAAGAAGCTCGCGCTCTCAGGGCTCGGCGAAGTGACCGCCGGCGCCGCGTTCGGCGTCACGCTCACCGCAAACGACGAATACGGCAACACGACGACGGGATACGCGGGCGCCAAGACGCTGAGCTGGAGCGGGCCCGGCAGCTCGCCGAGCGGGCACGCGCCCGAATATCCCGCCTCGGCGACGAGCGTGACGTTCAGCAGCGGAGTCGGCAAACCGACCGGCATCGCGCTCTACGGCGCCGTCGCGACGACCCTCACGGTGAAAGAAGGGACGCTCGAACCTTCGTCGGCCTCCTTCACCGTGAAGGCGGGTGCGTTCAAGCGCCTCGCCTGGAGCGAAGCGAAGACCGAACCGGCGAGCAAGATCACCTCCGCGCTGTGTCTGTTCGAATGCACCGCCGAAGGGCTCGGCAAGGAAGGCAAGTTCAAGTTCAAGGTGATGACGAGCGATGAATGGGGCAACGCCCAGGCAAGCCACGGCGCTGGCTCGAAGACCGTCAAACTCGCCAACTCCTGCGCGGGCTGCTCGTTGAGCGCGAGCACGCTGACGATCGCCGAAGGCGCGTCGAGCTCGGTGGAAGCGACCTTCACCGGCACGTCGAACCTGACCTGGACGGCGACGCTCGAAGCGAGCGCCGAAGGGGCGGTGAAGGCGAGCGCTTCGCTGAAGCACTAGGCGGCAGGCGCCGTCCCGCGACTATCCGCTGCGCGGCGCGGTCGGTCGTTGACCGCGGCTTCGCGCGCCTGCCGGCCTCAGCCAGCGGGGCCACATAGACCGTTTGGGCCGCTCGGGAAGCTCGATCGCCACGACGTTCGGTGGCGGCGTGCGCGGCATCGGGTTCGTCCGAAGGGGCTTGGGCGCAGGCGGTCGATCATCCATGTCAGCTCACGAGTGTAACGAGGAGCGCGGCGCTCAAGGAGAGAACCTCGATCGTCAGGCACACGATCGCTGCTCTCACGCGTGCCGCTGCCGCTGCGAGGACCGGCTGGTTGTGCCTGTATCCGTGGTCGAGGTAGCTGGCGGCCGCGGCCTGCATCTGATGGAGATCGGCGTCGGTCGCGTTGGCGGTCTCGAGCAGCTCGCTGCCCAGGAGGCCGACTTGGACGCCGCGTGGCAGCAGCGCGGCGCCGCATGCGCTGACGCATAGGGCGTATGCGATCGTCGCTGCGCCGAAGGGAATCGCCACGACAGCCGGTCCGTGCCCCACGGCGAGCGCAGCAACAGGGACGACGATGGACGCGGCGGCGAGGATCGCGGTCGCCTTCTCGCGAAGCTGAGCCTCGCTCGACTCCTGCCCTCGAACCGATGAGCGCGAGAGATCGAGCGCGATTTCCTCAGGCGTCGTCGCCATAGATACAAGCTATGAGCGACTTGGGACGGTACGCATGCTTGGATCGACTCGATCCCGTTCCGCCACGCTCAGCTCGCCCACCGCGACATACCGAGCCAGCGCATTCGCGACCTCGTATCGCAACAGCTAGGCAGCGTGGAGCGTCTAACCAGCCCGATGCCTATGGGCGCAGCGGCGGAAGGGCCGGCTCGCTGTCCCGCTTGGTCTGCGTTGGTCGGACATGTCCCTGAAGTACGTGCGGCATGACTGGCCCGTTGACATCTGGCAACAGCTCTTGTAAGATGCGGATATAGCGCGTGTCAGGGGGCCGCCACTCCAAGAAAGGAGGTCGAGGCGGCTCTGCGGTACGCCGAGCAAGACGGCTGGACGGTCCTCCCGACATCGGCCGGACACCGCTGGGGCGACGCCCGCTGCGGCTCTGGCTGCTCGGTCTCGGTCTGGTCCACGCCGCGGAGTCCTGGCAATCACGCCAAGGCGATTCGTCGAGCCGTCGAGCGCTGCACGCATCACGATCAGCAGGAGCCTTAGCCGCCGATGCCCGAGTACACCTTCACGCTGCTCCTTGACGCCGAGCCCGATCTAGATGCGCTGTTCGAGGCCGGTTGCGACGATGCGACTTTCGGTGAGGTCGATGACGTTCACTACGCCGAGTTCACCCGGCAGGCGGTCTCGCTGGCTGACGCCGTGCTCTCCGCGATCCAAGACGTCGAGAGCGTCGGGGGTCTCAGCGTCCTGCGCGTCGAGCCCGACGACCTCGTCACAGCGGCGGAGATCGCGAAGCGTCTCGGTCGCACCCGCGAGAGCGTCAGGCTGCTGATCGCAGGACGTCGCGGCAGCGGTGACTTTCCGCCGCCGACATCGCACCTGCGCTCGCGCAATCGGCTGTGGCGGTGGTCCGATGTGGCCGCGTGGGCGAAGCAGCTGACCCCAGAGCAGGAGCACGAAGCGCGGCTGCTGGCGACGGCGAACGCGGCGCTGGAGCTGCGCAAGCAGAGCCGCACGCTGCCCGAGAAGGAGCGGCAGGCCCTGAGCGCGCTCGTGTAAGCGCGCGACGGCATCGGACGGTAGGCCCAAGCCGGGTCACGTCGGTCGCGCATCGACTTGTGCCGGAAGCTCCCAACCCCATCCCGGCGAAGCACACATAACAGGCATGCTGTTATGATCGATGAACATAACAAACCGGCTGTTATGAGCCAAGTTTCGGGCAAGAACCCTTATCGACCCGGAGTCGGCGTGCGCCCGCTGTACGTCGCTGGGCGCGAGGGACCGCTGCGCCGCTTCGCGGCGATGCTCAGAGCTGCGCCGGAGCAGCAGGCGAACATGCGCGTCACTGGGCTGCGCGGCGTCGGCAAGACCGTGTTGCTCGAGGAGTTCGCCGACCATGCGCGCACGGTCGAATGGGAGCCTGCGTTCCTCGAGCTGCAGCCGTCGCACAACACCGACGAGACGCTCGGACACGCGTTCGGATCGCTGCTCGCACGTACACGCGAGCGGCTCTCGCGGCTCGAGCGCCTGCGCAAGGCCGCCGGTCGGGCTTTGCGTGCCGGGAGCCTCGCGGTCAGCTGGGAGGAGATCTCGCTCACGTTCAGCTTCGGCTCCGAGCGGGAGGAGGATCTCGCGCACGAGCTCTACGCGACCGTCGAGCTCGCCGTAGCGAGGGGACGCAGGGGCGTCGTGCTGCTGCTCGACGAGGCGCAGCTCGTACGCGACGAGCGCGACCGCCACGGCGAGCATCCGCTCTCGCTGCTGATCGCGCCGATCGTCGCCCTCCAGCGCGAGGAGCTGCCGCTCGGCCTCGTGCTCTGCGGCCTGCCGACGCTCACGACGAACCTGCAACGGGCCCGCTCCTACAGCGAGCGGCTGTTCCGCGGCGAGGAGGTCGATTCGCTCGATGTCGCGGAGGCCGAGCAGGCGTTCACGCAGCCGCTCTCGCGGACTGAGCGCGCGACCGATCGCGCGCTGACGCGGACCGTCGTCGAAGAAGTCGAAGGCTACCCGTACTTCCTGCAGCTGTGGGGCTCCGAGCTGTGGGACGCCGCCGATCTCGCGGGCGTCCAACGCCTCACGACCAAGCTGCTCGACGCGACGCGCCCAGACATCTACGAGCGGCTCGACCGTGACTTCTACGAGCCGCGGATGGCGACGCTGACGCCGGCAGAGCAGGATCTGCTCGTCGCCTCTGCGTCGTGCCCATACCCGCCTCTGCGCTCGGCCGACCTCGGGCGCGCCTCGCAGAAGGCTCCCGCGAACGTGAACGTGCTGCTCGGTCGCCTCGTCGAGGCCGGCGCGCTCTACCGCATCCGCAAGGGTGAGTACGCCTACACGGCGCCGAAGTTCCGCGACTACCTGGTGCGCCGCGTCGCGGGACATTAATCGCAGCTTCGACTTGCCGCAGGTTGCAGCCATCGAAGCCATTGGTCCACGTAGGCTGTGCCTGAAGCTCTATTGTCACGACATCTAGTGACGGTTTGAGCAACGCTGGGCTGGGCGAGATGAGGCCGGAGCCACAAGTAATGAGGGATGATAGAGCTGCGCGGCTCATCAGTGAGAAACCCAGGCACCTCGGCGGAGCCCATCCTCTAGGCTTGCTCTATGCAGCACGACTATGAGCAACTCGGCGAGCGGCGCTTTCAACAGTTCTGTCAGGCGCTTCTTGTAGCTGAACACCCTGACATGGCGTGTCTGCCGGTCGGGATGCCTGATGGCGGACGCGACGGGCTGCTCGATCGACTGTCCGAAGCCGCCGATGGGCGAGAGCTGGTGGTATTTCAGATCAAGTTCGTCGAGCGGCCTGGCCTCTTGAAAGACGCCACGAAGTGGGCCGAAGAAATACTAGATGGTGAGCGTCCAAAGCTCGAAGCATTGCTCGACCGTGGGGCTAAGCGCTATGTCTTGATTACTAACGTGGCGGGAACTTCGCATCTAGATAAAGGCAGCATTGACCGAGTGCAGAAGGTGCTTGACACGTTGCCTCTGCCGGCACAGTGTCTGTGGCGGGCTGACCTTGATCGTCGCCTTGAGGGTCAGTGGGACTTGAAGTGGTCCTATCCCGAACTGATGACGGGGACAGACCTCATCCGTGCGCTTGTTGAGGGCCGCCTATCGGAGGCTGGCGAGCGGCGCGCTCGAGCACTGAAGGCATTTCTAGCAGATCAACATAGGAAGGATCGGGAGGTTCGCTTCAAGCAGGTCGATCTGCGCAATGACCTCCTGGACGTGTTCATCGATGTACCCGCGCGAGTGCAGCGTCAGCACGATGACGACTCCATCGAACTTGCCGCCTGGGTACGGAGGCTCGCCCGCCAGGACATGGATGTTGATGAACTCTACGTCTCCCCATTTAGGTCATACGGAGCCGGCTCTCTATTGCTTGATCCCTGGGTTCAGGGACGAGCATTGAAGGTGGTCGTCGAGGGGGCGCCGGGACAGGGCAAGTCGACAATGGTCCAATATGTCTGTCAAGTGCACCGCATGATGTTGCTTTCCAAGGACGCCGAGCTCAGCCGCCTGCCTGATGAGCACCGGCAGAGTGGCCTACGTGTACCGATTAAGGTGGAACTGCGTGAGCTTGCCCAGTGGCTGTCCGGTGTGAATCCGTTCGATACGGACGGTGAGCCACCTGCTTCTGAAGAACGATCACTTGAGGGCTTCGTGGCTGCGCTCATCCGCTGTACGTCCGGTGGCGCTCATTTCGATGTAGGCGATCTGCACGCGATCGCGACAATTAGTCCACTGCTGCTAGCGCTCGACGGCCTAGACGAGGTGGTCGATATCGGGGATCGTAACCTGATTGTCGAAGAGATCAGTCGGGCGGTCGATCGCTTGGATGCTCTCTCTAAATCAATCCAAGTCATTGTCACCAGCCGACCGGCTTCTTTCACCAATGCCCGTCGATTTGCTGAGCCGTTTCAGTACCTGATTCTCGATAGCATCACCAAGCGTCTAATCGAGGTATATCGTGATCGCTGGCTTAATGCTCGCGAACTAGAACTCTCCGAGCGCCGAGAGCTATCGACGACGCTCGACGAAAAGCTTGACCAGCCACACTTCCGCGACCTTTGTCGTAACCCGATGCAATTGGCGATCATTCTGAGTCTCTTGCATCGCAAGGGGCCGGCTCTGCCTGAGCGGCGTACCGATCTTTACCGGAGCTACATGGAGTACTTCCTTGACCGCGAGGCGACAAAGAGCAGGTCAGTTCGTGACCACCGCGAGTTGTTGATGCTCTTGCACGGGCATATTGCCTGCTTGCTTCATATGGAGGCCGAGCGTTCGTCACGTCGTGCCGGTCGGATCAGTACCGACGATCTAATTCAAACAGCTGAGGCGTTCGTCTCCTCTCGTGGGCATCGTCCAGATCTCTTTAGCGATTTGTTTGGCGGTGTGATCGACCGGTTCGGTGCACTCGTTTCGCGTGTACAGGGTACTTTCGAGTTCGAGGTGCAGCCGCTGCGCGAGTACTTCGCTGGCTTCTATTTGTATGAGACCGCGCCATACTCACCCGTCGGAGACGAGCACAAGGGTGCACGACCCGAACGACTCGACGCCATGTTGCGCCACCGTTTCTGGTTGAATGTTGCTCGATTCTATGCTGGTTGCTACAGTGTGGGCGAGCTTGAGTCGCTCGCGGGACGACTGGAGGCACTCGCTGAAGATAGAGATTTCAGCGCGACGGCGCTCCCCCGAACAGTTACGGCGCAGCTTCTCGCCGATTGGACGCTAGCGCAGGATCCCCGTGCGCAGCAACGGGCGGTGAATGTGATGCTTCGGGACCTCGGTGTGCGTCATGCCGGCTCCGGCGACGATCAAGATGGCCCTATCTTTGCCGATCGGCCGTTCACTCTTCCTGCGCGTAGTGGTGGAGCAGAGTTCATCGATGCCCTATTTAAGACGGCCACTGACGAACACGTGCGCGGAGGACGATTGGCTGCTATTGCTCACACACTTGTGGTCAATGCGTCGCCACATGAGCTTGCGCAGCGATGGCTAGAGGCCGCTCCACGACCAGGCACTCATACCTGGGAGCAGTGGAACCAGCTCGGCGCGCGGCTGTCGGTATTTCGCGCAATGGATCGTGCGCAGGTTGCGGCTTTCTTGAGAACATCGCCTGCTGACCCATCCAGTCTTGCGCTCCTGGTCAAGACGGGAGTGTTTTGGCCGGCCGATGAGTCACCAGCAGACGGTCGAAGTGCGATTGATTATGTTCTTAGCGCTGACGACGACATGATCTATGACCCGGAGTTGGCTGCTCATCCCCTCTTCGCGCTCAATACCCTGACAAGACTTGATAGGATAGCCGCTGCACGGGAGATGGGTCGCTATTATTACGATCGCGAGTGGGCTCTTCCGGTGGGTGACTGGCCGGAGCATTATGGTGACGTTTGTACGCTCGCCGCACGCTACCATCGCTGGGAGGAGCAACGTTGTCAGTGGTGGCGACAGCTAGAGCCGTGGACGGATGTTGTTGATGCTGGCCGAAGCCTGTTCGGCGAGCGCAATGCGTTCGACCGACTAGCGTTGATATCGTCAGCGGTACGGGATGCTAGCCATCGAGGACGTGGCCATTCTGAGTTGCATGACGATAAGCGCTCGCTGGTGCTGCGTGCACGTCATGCACGCTACCGTGCCGGCGCCCCGGATTGGTGGCGCGAGCAACTTGAAGGCGCGCCTGATTTGCGTACTGAGCGAATCGCTATCACATTGATGCTTGCGTGGGCCGCGGGCCCCACCGTAGAAGCTCTTGAGAACGAGCTGACACAGCGTATTGAGAGGATGCCGAGCGATTGCTATGCGCAAGTTTATGGCGATCTTGAAGACTTGGCATTGTTTCATCGTCGCGATAGACGATTTGCGCCGATTAAGATTGAGACGTTGTCGGCACGACTATTTGCCGCTTTGGCGATTCGTCGATCTGAGCGCGAAATGAGCGAGTTGTATCGTCGTGCACAGTATGGCATCGCGCCACACGATTGGCCCGTGCTTGTGCAGCTACTAAGATGTGAGTTGGCTCTAGTGGAGAAGGGAAGTACGAAGGAACGCTGGCAGCCAGTGTTGGCGTTGATGCGCCAAGCGGTCCAGATAGCCGCCCCGTCAGAACTCACTTATCTCAGAGGACCACGTACACCGAGGATGCCAGAGGACGTCGCTAGAGAGATTATTGCGGAAGCGGACCTCTATCCTCTTGCTGCGGTCAGAGATGCGGAGAGTTGCCTGGGAGACATCGCCGCTAGGCGTACCATGAGTGTAGGCCGCATCGCAGGTCGTGACGGCTGGTTGCGGGACTCTGGTTGATTACGCGCCCGGCGCGATTCGAACGCGCGGCCTTCCGCTCCGGAGGCGGACGCTCTATCCACTGAGCTACGGGCGCAGCGGCGCGATGGCGCCTGACCTCGGAGCTTAGCGGCGCGCCGGCCGGCGCGGGCGAAGGCGAGATCCGCGGCGACGCGCGCGTCCGCCCGCGCCCCGTCGCTCCCCGCTACCGTTGCGCGCATGGACATGTCCCTCGTCTTCCTCGGCACCGGCGCCTCGGCGCCGAGCGCGCGCCGCGGCCTGCCCGCGCTGCTGCTGCGCCGTGGCGGAGAGCACGTCCTGTTCGACTGCGGCGAGGGCACGCAGCGGCAGCTGACGAGGTCGGTCGGGCTCGCGGACATCGACAGGGTGTTCATCACGCACTTCCACGCCGACCACTGGCTCGGGCTGCCGGGGATGCTGAAGTCCTTCGCGTTGCGCGACCGCGAGCGGCCGCTGTCGCTCTACGGCCCGCCCGGGCTGAAGGAGATCATGGCCAACGCGCGCTTCATCTACGGGCGCCTGCCATATGAGCTGACGATCACGGAGCTGCAGCCGCTGCAGAGCGTGAGGGGGAACGGCTACACGATCGGCAGCGTCCCGGTCCGCCACCGCAGCAACGTCGCCTACGGCTACGTGCTCGTCGAGGACGAGCGCCCCGGGCACCTCGACCCAAAGCTCGCGGCGAAGCTCGGCGTCACCCCGGGTCCCGACTTCGGCCGCCTGCAGCGCGGAGAGACCGTCGCAGGCGTGCGCCCAGAGCAGGTGCTCGGACCTGCGCGCGAGGGTCGCAAGCTCGCGATCAGCGGCGACACCGCCCCCTGCGAGGCGCTGCAGGTCGCCGCCCACCGCGCCGACCTGCTCGTCCACGAGGCGACCTTCGCCGAGGAGGAGCTGCCGCGGGCTGCCGAAACCCTGCACTCGACCGCCCGCCAGGCGGCGGAGGTCGCGAAGGCGGCGCAGGTGAGGATGCTCGCGCTCACGCACATCTCGACCCGCTACGCGGGCAAAGAGCTGCGCCAGCAGGCGCGCGAGGTGTTCGCCGCGACCGAGGCGCCGCGCGACTTCGACGCGATCGAGCTGCCCTTCCCCGAGCGCGGCGCGCCC
>JBAIYK010000144.1:0-24391 GCA_037915935.1 Solirubrobacterales bacterium
CATCTGCTCGTGTGCGCGGTGATCGGGGACGGCGAGGCCGAGACGGGCCCACTGGCGGCCAGCTGGCACTCCAACAAGTTCCTGGACCCGTGTTGCGACGGCGCGGTGCTGCCGATCCTGCATCTCAACGGCTACAAGATCTCCAGCGCGACGCTGCTGGCGCGGATGCCGCGCAAGGAGCTGCACTCGCTGCTCGAGGGCTACGGGCACCGGCCGCTGTTCGTGGAGGGCTCCGACCGGGTGAGGATGCACGGCCTGATGGCCGCTGCGATGGACCAGGCGCTCGATCAGATCGAGGAGATCCAGCGTCACTCACGAGACGGCCTGGGCGGCGAGCGGCCGCGGTGGCCGCTGATCGTGCTCTGCACGCCCAAGGGCTGGACCGGGCCACAGCAGGTAGACGGGCTGCCATGCGAGGACTCCTTCCGCTCCCACCAGGTGCCCTTTGCGGACATTCACTCAAACCCCCAGCGGCTGGAGGAGCTGGAGCGCTGGCTTCGCTCCTATGAGCCCGAGGAGCTGTTCGATCAGGGCGGCACGTTGCGGGCGGAGCTGGCGGCGTTGTCCCCCAGCGGGACGAGGCGGATGAGCGCGAACCCGCACGCCAACGGCGGGCTGCTGCTGGAGCCGTTGCGGCTGCCCGCGGTCGAGCCTCACGCCGTCGAGCTGTCGGGCCCGGGCGAGAGCTCCGCCGAAGCCACGCGCGTGCTGGGCGGCTATCTGCGCGAGGTGATCGCCGCCAACCCCAAGGCGTTTCGCGTCATGGGCCCTGACGAGACGGCGTCCAACCGGCTGAGCGCGGTCTTCGAGCAGACCGCCCGCGTGTGGCAGGACGCCACCTACGAGCACGACGAGCATCTGGCGCCGCAGGGTCGCGTGATGGAGGTCTTGAGCGAGCATCTCTGTCAGGGCTGGTTGGAGGGTTACCTGCTGACAGGCCGTCACGGCCTGTTCAACTCCTACGAGGCGTTCATCCACATCGTCGACTCGATGTTCAACCAGCACGCCAAGTGGCTGAAGAGCACCCGGCAGATCCCCTGGCGCCGCCCGATCGCGTCGTTGAACTACCTGCTCAGCTCGCACGTATGGCGCCAGGACCACAACGGCTTCTCCCACCAGGACCCGGGCTTCATCGACCACGTGGTCAACAAGAAGGCGGAGGTGATCCGCGTCTACCTGCCGCCGGACGCGAACACCCTGCTGTGCGTGATGGATCAGTGCCTGCGCAGCCGCCACTTGGTCAACGTCGTGGTGGCGGGCAAGCAGCCGGCGCTGCAGTACCTGACGATGGAGCAGGCGATCGCGCACTGCTCGCGCGGGCTCGGCATATGGCCGTGGGCCAGCACCGACGACGGACAGGAGACCGATGTCGTGCTCGCCTGCGCAGGCGACGTGCCCACCCTGGAGACCGTCGCCGCCGCCGCGATCCTGCGCGAGCGGCTGCCCGAGCTGCGCGTGCGCGTGGTCAACGTCGTCGACCTGATGCGCCTGCAGCCGGACACCGAGCACCCCAACGGCATGCCCGACCAGGAGTTCGACTCTCTCTTCACCACCGACAGACCCGTCATATTCGCCTACCACGGCTACCCGGCGCTGATACACCGACTCACCCACCGGCGCAGCAATCACCGCCGCATGCACGTGCGCGGCTACAAAGAGGAGGGCACGACCACGACGCCCTTCGACATGGTGATGCTCAACGACCTCGACCGCTTCCACCTCGTGATGGACGTGATCGAGCACGTGCCGAGGCTGCGCGAGCGCGCCGCCCACCTGCACCAGCAGATGGCGGACGAGCGCCTTGCCCACCGCGCCTACACCCGCGTGCACGGCGAGGACCCGCCGGGAGTGCGCGACTGGGTCTGGCCTCACGCCGTCCTCGCAGCCGCCTGAGAGGCCGCCGCTTTGAGGATCCTGGTGGTGAACGCAGGCTCGAGCAGCCTCAAGCTCCAGCTCGTCGACGCGCACGATCGGGTCGCCTGGCAGGCCTCGCTGCCGGCGCACGGCGGCCGCTTCGACGCATCGGCGGCGCGCGAGGCGCTCGCCGCCGCGCCGGCGCCGCTCGACGCCGTCGGGCACCGCGTGGTCCACGGCGGGTCCGGCCGCCGCGGCGCGGCGAGCTGCGATCGGCAGACGATCGAAGACCTGCGGTCGCTCGTCGAGCTGGCACCGCTGCATCAACCGCCGGCGATCGAGGCGATCGAGATCAGCCAGGCGATGTTCGACGCGGTTCCACACTACTGCTGCTTCGACACCGCCTTCCACGCCACGCTGCCCCCGGCCGCCAGCACCTACGCCTTGCCTGCGGCCTGGCGCAAGCGATGGGGTCTGCGCCGCTTTGGGTTCCACGGCCTCTCGCACGCGTGGGTGGCGAGACGCGTCCCGGAGATGCTCGGATGCGATCGCGAGACGCTGCGCATCGTCAGCTGCCACCTCGGAGCCGGGTCGTCGACATGCGCGATCGCACGAGGACGATCGGTGGACACCTCGATGGGATTCACCCCGCTCGCCGGGCTGGTGATGGCGACCCGCTGCGGAGACCTCGACCCGGGACTGATGATGTGGCTGCTTCAGAGCGGACGCGTGAACGTCGCCGAGCTGAACGAAGCGCTGCAGCGACACAGCGGGTTGCGGGCGCTCGCGGGAACCGCGGACATGCGACTCGTGCTGGAGCGCCTGCAGACCGGCGACACCGACGCCGAGCTTGCGTTCGAAGTCGTCGTGCACCGCCTGCGCGGCACGATCGCGGCGATGAGCGCAGCGATGGACGGCCTCGACGTGCTCGCCTTCACCGGCGGCGTCGGCGAGCAGGCGGCCGTGCTGCGCGCTCGCGTGGCCAGCGGCCTGAAGTTCCTCGGAGTCGCGATCGACGGCCCGCGCAACGGCCGCGCGATGGGCGATTGCGAGATCTCGGCGGCCGGCGCCCAGGTACGCAGCGTGGTTGTGAGCGCACGCGAGCATCTCGAGATCGCGCGCCAGGTTCGCGATCTCCTGCAGCCGCAGCCCGATTCGAGACCGCGACCGCGACCGGCACCAGCGCCGCCAGCAGCAGCGCCATCACCCGCCACGGCACGGTAACCTGCTGTGAGCGGCCGGTCGAGATCATCTCGCTCTGCAGCGGCACCTCGCGTGCCGCCTGCAGTCCCGAAGCCGGCCCCAGCACCTCGCGAGGGCCGGACGCGAGGAAGTCGGGCACGTCGAAGCCGCGCGCACGGCGCAGCATGCTGGGGATGCTCTCCTCCAGCAGCAGCCCCTGGACGAGCTCAGCCTCCACCTGATTGCGGGCGCCGATCAGCTGACCCGCCAAGCCAGATCCACCGTTGATCTGACACTCCCACATGCAGGCGTAGGCGCCCGAGCCAAGGACGGGCAAGGCGATCACTCGCCCTAGACTGAGCAGCATTGCAAAGGCGTTGCGCTGCCTTATGACGGCTCCATCACTACAGCTGACAATCCGCCACCTGCGAGTTTTCGTTGCGCTTGCCGAAGACCTCCACTTCGGCCGCGCGGCAGCGCAGCTGCATCTGACGTCTTCGGCGCTCAGCCAGACCTTGAGTCAGCTCGAGGCGGCCGTCGGATGCAGCCTGATTCGCCGCACCACCCGTCAGGTGGAGCTGACGCCGACGGGTCGGGAGACGCTCGAGGGAGCCAGAGCCGCGCTGAAGGCCTTCGACGACGCGATCGGCCAAATGCAACGCGCCGCGCGCGCCGCGGTCGGTCAGCTGACCGTCGGCTATGTGATCGGCGCGGGCTTGGAGTTGATGCCGACCGTCGTCCGTGCCTTCGAGCGCTCGACCCCCGAGGCTCACCTCGAGCTGCGGGAGTACGATTTCACCCATCCTGCCGCCGGACTTGACAGCGGCGAGGTCGACATCGCATTCGTGCGTCCTCCGTTGAGCCTGCAGGGACTGGCGTACCTCGACCTCCTCGACGAGCCACGGGTGGCCTGCGTGCCGACGGGGCACCCCCTGGCTGCGCGCCAGCGGGTCACGGTGCGCGAGCTGGTGAACCAGCCGATCGTGGCCGCACCTGCCACCGACGAGCTCTGGCGCGATTACTGGCTGCTCGTGGCCGAGCGCGGCGGTGAGCCCCCGAATGTCGTCGTCGAAGCGGCCACCTTCGAGGCCGAGCTCCAGGCCGTAGCTGCCGGAAGGGGGATATCGATCACCGGCCTGACGGCCGCCCGCTACTACGCTCGTCCGGGAGTCGCCTTCGTCTTGGTCTCAGACCTCGCGCCGTGCAAGATCTCGCTCGCCTGGTGGCCAGAGCAGGCATCCGGGGCGGTGAAGCGCCTGGTTGCGATCGCCGAAGCCCAGCGTGCTCAGCTCAAGCACACAGCCGGAGCTGCCATCGTCGGCGAAACTGCTTAGCGGCTCTTACCAATCGAAGTCTGATTCGAATGAGTGACATGGGCGCGCGACGTATCGTACTCCTATTCGAGTGAACTGCTCTCGAAATCGCGGGACACGGACAAGGAGCAATAGATGAGTGACAGTGCCGTTCAACATGAGCCGCTTGCGCTCGATCGCGCAGGCTCCCGCGCTCTCGGTGCTCGTTCGCTCATACACGATCCCGTTGGCGGCGCCGACAAGCTCACATTGGTGAAGGCACGCGGCTCGCTGGTATGGGACGATCAAGGCCGAGAGTACATCGACTGCACCGCGCAGGCGTGGTCGAACAACCTCGGCGCCGGCGACCCGCGAGTCGTGGAGGCGGCGGTGACACAGCTGCGGGAGCTGACCCACGCACGTCCGACGTTTCACACACCTGTGCTGCTCGACCTGACCGCGAAGCTGCGTGAGATCTCGCCGGGCGACCTGAATCGCGTCGGCTACTGCCTTCACGGCAGCCTCGCCACGGAGATGGCGATGAAGCTCGCGCTGCGAAACCGGCCGCACGCGCAGAACGTCCTCGTGCTCGAGGACGGCTACCACGGTCGGACGCTGGCGACGATGGCGGCAAGCTGGCCACATCCGGAGAACCGCTTCGGGCCTCTGCAGCCGCGCTTTACGCGCGTGCCGCACCCCTACCCATATCGGCCGTGGAATGGCCTGCGCCCGGAGCGTGAGGCGACGCTGTGTCTCGAACTGCTCGAGGGCGTGATCGAAAGGGGAGTGGACGGAGGCGTGGCTGCGCTGATGATGGAGCCCGTCCAGGGCAACGGCGGCCACATCGAGTTTCCGGCCAGCTATTACCAGGGCGTGCGCGATCTCTGTCATCGCCACGACGTGCTTCTGATCTGGGATGAGGTGCAAACCGGGTTCGGCCGCTTGGGCGCGATGTTCGGCGCCGAGCACTACGGCGTGCAGCCGGACGTGATCGCGTTCGGCAAGGCGATCGGCGGCGGTTTTCCGCTTGCCGGCATCCTCGTCGACGAGGCCCTGGAGGGATTCGCGGAGGGCGATGACGCGCTGACGTTCGGGCAGTTTCCCGTCTCGCTCGCCGCGGGCCTGGCGACGATAGCGGCGATCGAGGACGACCGCCTCTGCGAGCGTTCGAAGGTCCTGGGCGAACACGCGACTTCGCGTCTGATCGAGATGCAGGCGAGGCATGAGCTGATAGGCGACGTTCGCTGCCCCGGGCTGATGGTCGCGATCGAGCTGGTCGCCGACCGGGACACGAAGGAGCCGGCTGCGGCGGCGACGCGGGAGGTCTACCGCCTCGGAGTGGAGCGCGGAGTCCTCTTCGGCGAGAGTCGATACGCAGGTCTCGGGAACGTGATCAAGATCAAGCCCCCTCTGGACATCGAGCAGGAGCAGCTGGACCGCGCTCTCGACGTGCTCGACGAGGTGCTCGGCCTGATCGAAGGCGACGAATCCCGGTGAACGCTGTGCTGCGGACGTGGCAGGGCGGCGCCGGATCTGGGCCGCAAGCAGCGGTCTGACCCATGCCCACTTTCGTCGGGTTGGACGTCGGCACCTCAGGTACCAAGGCGCTGGCCGTGGATCGACGCGGGCACGTGCTCGCATGCGCCGAGCGCTCCCATGCGACGAGCCGACCTCAGCCGGGATTCTCCGAGCAGGACCCGGAGGACTGGGTCCGCTCGGCGACGCAGGCGCTGCATGACGTCGGGCAGACACGCCCGACGGGACTTGCATGCTCCGGCCAGATGCATGGCCTTGTATTGCTCGATGGCCGCGGCAGAGTGCTGCGGCCCGCGATCCTCTGGAACGACGGACGTGCCGCCGCCGAGCGGCGGGAGATCGAAGAGCTGGTCGGCGCCTCGCGCCTGCTGAGCCTGGTCGCGAACAGGCCGGTGCCAGGCTTCACCGCTCCCAGCCTGCTGTGGGTGCGCAGGCACGAACCCGACATCTGGGAACGAGTGCGGATGATGATGCTGCCGAAGGACTACGTGCGCTGGCGAATGATGGGCGGAGCCCCGGTCACCGACGTCTCGGACGCCTCGGGGACGCTGCTCTTCGACGTGCGCCGACGACGCTGGTCCGCAGAGCTCCTCGACGCGCTCGAGCTGGACCATACGCTGCTCCCGGAGGTGATCGAGTGTGCCGCGGGAGTGGGAGCGAGCAGCGACGGCACATCCGTCGTGGCGGGCGCAGGCGACCAGGCGGCGGCGGCGCTGGGCGTGGGGCTGCGCGCGAACGGCCCGATCGGGATCTCCGTGGGGACCTCGGGGGTGCTTGCCGAGCTGCGGTCCGCTCCACCCGCGGCCGAGACGGACGGGCGATTGCAGGAGCTGTGTGCCTACTCCTCTGAGGTGTGGCAGACGATGGGCGTGACGCTTGCGGCAGGAGGCTCATTTGCCTGGTGGCAGGGATGCTGCGGCCAGGCGTCGGCCGAGGTGCTGATCGCCGAGGCAGAGGCGTGGCCGCCCGGTTGCGAGGGCCTGACGTTCCTGCCCTACCTCTCCGGCGAGCGCGCGCCACATCACGACGAGCGCCTGCGCGGATCCTTCGCAGGCCTCGCCGCCCACCACGATCGAGGAGCGCTCACGCGCGCGGTGATCGAGGGCGTGGCCTGCTCGCTCGCCGACGTGCTGGCGCTGATGCAGAGCCCTCGGCGCACCCTCACCGCACGCCTCTCCGGCGGGCTTGCAAAGAGCCGGCTCGTACGCGAGATCATCGCCTCGGTCACAGGATTGACGCTGGAGCTGACGAGCGTCGCGGACAGCGCCGCCTACGGCGCCGCGCTGCTGGCAGGCGTCGCCGCGCACGAGTTCGACGTGCACGAAGCCGCCGCGATACCCCAGGGCTTCGAGGTCACCGAGCCGGTCGCCGCCGATCAGGACGCCTACGTCGGGCTGCTCGATCGCTACCGCCGGCTCAGCGGCAAATTGACCGGTTCAGACCGATGACAGTCGCAGGCGAGCGCCGGTGGTGATCGCCGGCCCCAACATCAGCCTCGATCGGCCGGCGGGACGGAACGCGATCAGCGCCCACGTCGAGCGGCGCACGAAGATCATCGCGACCACCGGCCCCGCGAGCTGGGACCCAAGTGTGTTGGAGCAGCTGATCGCGGCCGGCACCGACGTCTTTCGGCTCAACTTCTCCCACTCCGGCCCCGAGCGCCAAGCCGAGACGATCGAGCGGATCCGCGCCGCCTCCGGGAGGGTCGGGCGCGAGGTGGCGATCCTTGGCGACCTGCCGGGGCCGAAGCTGAGAATCGGAGAGCTGGCGGGCGACCTCGCCGAGCTTCAGACCGGCTCGCGCGTGTCTCTGACGCTACGTGCGGTACACGGCGATCGCTCCACGATCCCGGTCTCCTGGCAAGGCATTGCGGCACTTGCCAAGGACCAGCTCGTCTACCTGGCCGATGGAGCGATCCGCCTGCGGGTCTGCGGTCGCCGCGCAGGCGACGTGATCTGCGAGGTGGAGGTCGGCGGCAGTCTCACCTCTCACAAGGGGATGAACATCCCCGATGAGCAGTCCCTGTCGGCGACCACCGACGGCGATCTCGGCTGGGTGCGGTTTGCGGCCGCCCAAGGCATCGACCTGCTTGCGGTCTCGTTCGTCTCCTGTGCCGCCGACCTGGCTCCCGTGCTTGGATGCCTCGACGCGCTGGGCTCCGACATCCCGCTGATTGCGAAGATCGAGCGCCGGCAGGCGGCGGAGAACGTCGAGGAGATCGTCGAGGCGGCGACCGGCGGCATCATGGTCGCCCGGGGCGACCTCGGCATCGAACTTCCCCTCGCCGAGGTGCCCGTCGTCCAGAAGCGGCTGATCCGCGTCGCCGGACGACTCTCCAAGCCGGCGATCACCGCGACTCAGATGCTTGCCTCGATGGTCACCGCAAGCCGCCCCACCAGAGCCGAGGTGACCGACGTGGCGAACGCGATCTACGACGGGTCGGACGCGGTGATGCTCTCTGAGGAGACCGCGGTCGGCCGGAACCCGGTGGAGGCGGTGAGGGTGATGGACCAGATCGCACGAGCGACCGAGCCCGAATTGCCGTACGGCGAGTGGCTCTTCGCCCGCACGGACCAGGGCAGGCGGGACGTCGCCGACTCGGTGGCTCAGTCGGCGATCAGCACCGTCTACCGGCTGGGCCTTGCCGCCCTGATCGTGCCGACGCGCAGCGGCCGTACCGCACGGCTGGTATCGGCTCACCGACCCAACGTGCCGGTGCTCGCGATCAGCCCGCGCATCGAGACCGTGCGCCGCCTGAACCTGCTCTCCGGCGTCACCGCGGTGCAGAGCGACCATCGCGCCGACGTTCGCAGCCTCCTCGACGACTGCGCCGCGATCGCCGTCGCCAATGGCATCGCCCGCTCAGGCGATCTCGTCGCGATCACTGCCGGTTACCCGCAGCAGGGGCTGGGGACCAATCTCTTCGAGGTTCATCTGGCTCCTTGATGGAGAGCCCGAATCCGGAGCGCCGGAAGCGCAGCGCTTCGTTAGCCTCCGGCGCAGTGCGGATCTTCTCTGGCATCCAGCCGACGGGCAGCAAGCACCTCGGCAACTACATCGGCGCGATCGCGCAGTACGTCGCCGGCCAAGACAGGGGTGAGGCGCTCTACTGCGTCGTCGACCTGCACGCAATCACCGTCTCCTACGACCCTGACGAGCTGCGGCGAAGCCTCTACGACCTCGCCGCCCTGCTGATCGCCGCCGGTCTCGACCCGCAGCGCTGCATCCTCTTTCGTCAGAGCGACGTGATGGAGCACGCCGAGCTGACCTGGCTCTTGTCGAGCGTCACCGCGTACGGCGATCTGCAGCGCATGCACCAGTTCAAGGAAAAGTCCGCCGCGCAGCGCGAGCTGTCCTCCGCCGGCCTGTTCTTCTATCCGGTCCTGATGGCCGCCGACGTGCTCGCCTACCGCGCGACCGACGTGCCCGTCGGCGACGATCAGCGCCAGCACGTCGAGCTGATGCGCGACATCGCGATCCGCTTCAACCAGCGCTACGGCGGCGGGGAGCAGGTGCTGGTCGTGCCGGAGCACCGCATCCCGGAGGTCGGCGCGCGGATCATGGACCTGCAGGACCCGACTAAGAAGATGTCGACGACCGGCGGCTCGCAGGAGGGCACGATCTACGTCCTCGACGAGCCCGAGACGATCGCGCGCAAGGTGAAGCGGGCCGTGACCGACTCCGGCGCCGAGATCGTGCGCTCGCCGGAGAAGCCGGGAGTCTCGAACCTGATCGAGATCCTCGCGGTCGCCCGCGGGCAGGCCCCAGAGCAGGTCGAGGTCGAGCTCGCGAGCGCGCGCGGCTACGGCGACCTGAAGGCCGCGACCGCGGAGGCGGTGATCGCGATGCTGACGCCCGTGCGCGAGCGCTACGCGCAGCTGCGCGTAGACGAGGACGCGCTCGAGGCGATCCTGCAGGACGGGGCCTCGCACGCGCGGGAGATCGCGGTGGAGACGCTCGCCGACGTGCGCGAGTGCATGGGCCTGGGCGCGAGCAGGGCGGGCGCCGTCGGTGGCCGCCGCGATGGGTCCGAGGCGGGCACGGCGGGATGAGGCGCGAGCGTGTGCGAGGCGGGCGCGCTGGCCGTCGGGGGCGCCCGCTACCGTGACGCGATGAGCATCGCTTCGCTCGAGCTCGACCTAGAGGTCTTCAGCGGCCCCTTCGACCTGCTGCTGACGCTCGTGCTGCGCGAGGAGGTCGACCTGATGGAGCTGCAGATCGCCGAGGTCGTGCTCGCCTACCTCGACCATCTCGAAGCGAGGGGAGAGCTCGACCTCGAGTCGGCGACCGAGTTCATCGTGCTGATTGCGGCGCTGCTCGAGCTGAAGTCGCGGCTGCTGATCGCTGGGGAGGACGCCGAGGAGCTGCTCGACATCGAGCCCGAGCAGGCCGCGGAGGAGCTGCTGGAGCGGATGCTGACGGCGCACCGCTACCGCGGCGCCGCGGCGCACCTGCGGGAGCTGCTGCAGCGCGAGCATGGCTTTCGCTACCGCTGCGCGCCGCTGCCGGCGCATCTGCGCCGCGTGGTGCTCGACCCGCAGGAGGGCGCCGAGAGCCCCGAGGCGCTCGGGCAGGCGCTCGCGGGTCTGCTGCGGATGCCGCCGCAGATCAGCATCCGCCACATCAGCGTTCCGCGCGTGAGCGTCGCCGAGCGCCTCGCTCACCTGCGCGCGCTGCTGCGGCGCGGGCGCTTCTCCTTCGAGGAGGCCGTGAGGGGGGCCGACAGGGTGACCGTCGCGGTGACGCTGTTCGCGCTGCTCGAGCTCTACAAGCGCGGCGAGGCGAGCTGGGAGCAGAGCGAGAGCTTCGGCGAGATCGCGATTACGGCCTGCGCAGACGATGGACGGCTCGTAGCCGCCCGGAGCGTCGCGGCGTGAGCGAGGAGCAGATGGCCGCGCTTGCGCGGTCGATCGAGGCGCTGCTCTTCCTCTCGCCCGACCCAGTCTCGATCTCCGATCTCGCCGATGCGACCGAGGCCGGCGAGGACGCGGTGACGGCGGCCCTGCGGCTGCTCGAGCAGGAGCTCGCTCCGGGCCGGCGCGGTCTGCGCCTGAAGGAGGTCGGCGGCGGCCACCTGCTCGCGAGCGCGCCCGAGGCGGAGGAGGCCGCGAGGAGGCTCTTCAGCCGTCCGCGGGTCGCGACGCTCACGCCCGCCCAGGCCGAGACGCTCGCGATCGTCGCCGACCTGCAGCCGATCTCGCGCCCGGAGATCGGGCGCATCAGGGGCGTGAGCGCCGACTCCGCGACCGCGACGCTGCTCGAGCGCGGGCTGATCGAAGAGTCGGGCCGCTCCCAGTTCGGCGCGACGCTCTACAGGACGAGCACGAGCTTCATGAAGCTGTTCGGCCTCACCTCGCTGAAGGAGCTGCCCGACCTCGCGCAGTGGGACCCGAGCCCCGAGGAGCAGGCCGACCTGCGCGAGCGGCTGCTGCGCGCGGGCGAGGCGCGGGGCGGCGGGGGGCCGGCGGGGGAGTAGCGCTCACCCGCGTTCGTCCAGCCGCTCGATCCACAGCTCGAGGAACGGGTCGATGATCCGCCACTCATCCTCCGCGCCCTGGGCTAGATCGGCGCTCGCGAGCAGCGCTCGCAGCGCGCCGTGTGTGCTGCCCTTCTTCGTGCCACGCCGCTGTGCGGCCGCTCTGCCGAAAGGCGCTTCTCCGTGCGCGAGCGCCGTCAAGGCTCTGCGCTGGGAGACGGTGAGCGCATCCCAACGCCCCTGCAGCTCTCCGCTCGCCTCCCTGATCGCGCCGTCGAGGGCTTCCTCGAAGGTCTGCTCGTCGGCGCTGCGACCTGGTGGCGTGCGGGCGAAGAGATGCGCCGCGAGCATCATCGAGCGCTGCGGGTGCCCGCGGCCAGCGTCGAGCAGTGCGCCGAGCACCCGGCTGCAGTCGCGCCGATGCTCGGCGAAGCGAGCATCGATGTGCTCGGCGAGGGGGTGGAGCGGCAGCGGACCGAGCGCGAGCGGCGTCGCCTGTGCGTAGAAAGGCCTGCCGCGCTCTGTGAACAGCTCGCGCATCATGCCGACGTGGGACCCCGCGAAGATGTAGCCGACGCGGTCGTGGTGCTGGATCTCGCTGCGGATGATCGCGTCGAGGTTTCGAGCGGCGAGAATCGCCTGGAACTCGTCCAGCACGACGATGACGGGCGTCGATGCGCGCTCCCGCAGTTCCGCGAGAATTGCGAAGCGATCCTCGAGCGCGCCGGCGCCCGCGGGCGGTCCGGCGATCTCGCTGCGGCCGACGTTGAGCGGCCCGACCCGGAGACCCACGCTGCGAGAGGACGCTCTCAGGCGCGCCTCGAGCCAACGCTTCTCGCCGCGCGGCAGCCGCGCTGCGTGCAGCGCCCGCTCGACCCGGGCGACGACGTCCGCCGCGCCGACGATGCCGTAGAGGTCTGCGTAGATGCCGATCCAGTCATCGCTCAGCGATGCGATCAGGTGCTTCAAGAGGGACGTCTTGCCGTAGCGCCGCGGTCCCTCGACACGCGTGTTGCGACCTGATGCGGCACGCTCGGAAAGCCCAGCGAGCTCTCGCTCGCGATCTACGAGCGGCTCGTTCGCCGGCAATGGCTCTTCGTATGGGAAGGGCGTAGGAGGCAGCACGTTCGAACATAGGGTACCATCTGGTTACAGAATCTAGAACTAAATAGTTCTTTATTCTAGAACCAAGGCATCGTTTCAAGTGGGGGGATGCCCGTGGTCAGACCGCCTTCGCGGCGAGCTGGCCGCAGGCGGCGTCGATGTCGCGACCGCGGGTGAGTCGGACCGTGGCGGGGATGCCACGCTCGACGAGGACGGCCTTGAACGCGGCGATCGCCTCCCTGCTCGAGCCCTCGAATCGCGGCGGCGACAGGGCGGCGTCGGTGGCCTGCTGCCCGTCACCGCCGATCGCGCCGGAGGACAGGGCGGCGTCGGCGGCTCGTGACATCTCTACGCCGACCGCACCCTGCTCGAAGGAGGCGGCTCCCGCGCGTGGCTCGACCGGGTTCCAGGGGATGAGGTTGACCTTGAAGATGCTCTCCCCGTTGGGCGCGGCGGCCGCGCGGAGCAGCTTTGCGAGCGCGAGCGCCTGCTCGTAGCGGTCGTTCACGCCCGCGAGCATCACGTACTCGACGAACACCCGCCGCCTGCGGCGGGCGTAGAAGACCTCGCAGGCGGCGATCACGTCCTCGATCGGATAGCGCTCGTTCACAGGCATCAGCTCGCTGCGCAGCGCTTCATCGGCGGCGTGCAGCGAGAGCGCGAGCCGCAGCGGCATCGGCTGCTCCGCGAGCGCTTCGATGCCGGGGATCCAGCCGACGGTCGAGATCGTGACGTGGCGGTGGCCGATGCCGAGATCCGGCAGGCGCTCGCAAGCTTGGAGCACGTTCTCGACGTTCAGCATCGGCTCGCCCATGCCCATGAAGACGCAGTTGTCGAGCGGCTCGATCCGCCTGAAGTGCAGCGCCTGGTCGAGGATCTCCGAGGCGGAGAGGTTCCTGCCGAACCTCATCGCGCCGGTCGCGCAGAAGGCGCAGGTGAGCGGGCAGCCCGACTGTGAGGAGAGGCAGATCGAGCGCCGGCCGTCGCGGTAGCGCATGAGCACGGCCTCGACCGGCTTGCGATCTGCGGTGTGGAAGAGCGCCTTGACGGTGCGGTCGCGGGAGCGCGCCTCGCTCGTCAACGTGAGGCAGGAGAGCGGCACCTGCTCGGCGAGCGCCTGCCGCAGGTGCGAAGGCAGGTCGGTCATCTGCTCGTAGCCGCTCGCCCCGCGCGCGAGCCAGCGCCACACCTGTCCCGCCCTGAAGGGCGGCTCGCCCCAAGCGGCGAGGATCTCGTCGAGCACCTTCATGTCCATCCTCCTATCTTGCAGCAGGATGCGCCTCGGCAAGCACCTCGCCCACGCCGGCGTCGCCTCGCGCCGCGCGAGCGAGGCGCTGATCGCCGAAGGTCGCGTGACGATCGCGGGCGAGGTCGTCCGTGACCCGGCGCGGGACGTGGAAGAGGGCGCTCCGATCGCCGTCGACGGCAGGCCGGTGAAGGCATTCGAGGCGCCCGTCGTCTACGCGGTCAACAAGCCGGTCGGCGTGCTTTCGACCGCGAGCGACCCGCATGGGCGACCGACGGTCGTTGGCCTGATCGCGCGCGAGCGCCGCCGCCTCTACCCGGTCGGTCGCCTCGACCTCGACAGCGAGGGCCTGATCCTGCTGACGAACGACGGCGCCCTCGCCCACGCGCTCACGCACCCGAGCTTCGAAGTCCCGAAGACCTATCGCGTGCGCGTGTCAGGCGGCCGAGTGAGCGAGGCGGCGCTGCGGCGGCTGCGCGAGGGGGTGCGCCTCGACGACGGGATGACTTCGCCGGCTGAGGTGGAGCGCGTGGGAGATCGCGTCGCGGCGGCGAGCGGGCGCGCGGGGAGAAGAGGCGCGACGCCGCCGCGGGGGAGGAGACCGCCGCGCGCGGCTGCGGACGGAGGCGGTCCGCGGGCGGCGGCGGGCGGAGGCGGTCCGTGGGCGGACCACGAGGAGCTCGAGATTACGATCCGCGAGGGCCGAAACCGTCAGGTGCGGCGGATGCTCGAGGCGGTCGGGCACCCGGTCGAGCGGCTGACCCGCGTCCGCTTCGGGCCGCTCGCGCTGCGCAGGCTCCAGCCTGGACAGCACCGGCTGCTGAGCGAGGCGGAGGTGCGCGCATTGCGAAGCGCCACCTTCGATCGCGGCGGGCGGGCAGCTGATGTCAAGTCCGCCCGTCCGCTCTGAAAGAATCGCGCCGATGAACGCCTCAGGCACTCGACTGCACGCCCTGCGCGGGGCGATCACGGTCGAGCGCAACGACTCTGAGGCGATCCTCGCCGCGACGAGCGAGCTGATGGGGGCGCTGGTCGAGCGCAACTCGCTCTCGCTCGAGGACCTCGTGAGCTGCATCTTCACCGTGACCGACGACCTGAACGCGGAGTTCCCCGCCGTCGCGGCGCGGGCGCTCGGCTTCGAGAGCGTGCCGCTGCTCTGCGCGCGCGAGATCCCGGTGCCCGGTGCTCTGCCGCGAGTGATCAGGGTCCTGATCCACTACTACCCGAGCAACGGCGTCGCTCCGAGCCACGTCTACCTGCGCGGGGCGGAGGCGCTGCGGGCGGACCTGCATGCGGCGCAGTGATTCGCTGGGCGCTCAAGCGTGCCGCGACCCAGCCGATAACGACCACAGCGGTCGGCAGCGTCGTCGGACATGTGTCCAGCGACGCCGGCTCGTCCGGGCCATGCGTGAGCCAATCAATTTGTGCCGCGGACGGGCAGGTACGATGCGCGTCGCGAGCAACACGATCCAGGAGGGACATCGATGAGAGGTCTGGGGCACAGAGACGCAATCCTCAGGGTGCTTGCGTGTCTTTTCAGTGCTCTGGCGTTGCAGGCGGCCGCTTTCCTCGGTGGCGCCGCTGCGTCTGCCGCACGCCTCCGCGTGCAGCCGCTGCATCCGGCCGTCCGGCTGCACGGGGCGCGCAGTCCCTTCAAGGTGCCTGACAGCGCCGCTCACGGCGTGGTCCCGCGTGCGGGAGCGCACGCGACGCGCTTCGCGAGTCGAGGGGCCGAACCCTGCACCGAAACCTGCGCCGGACCGCTGCTCTACTGGGGCGGCCAAGTGATGCGCAGGGTGAAGGTCTATCTGATTCAGTGGGAACCCCCCGAACCGGCCAAAAACGGACAAGCTCTCACGAAATTCGAAAAACTCGAACCCTCGTACAGCCCACAGGTAGAAACGTTCCTACGCGGCGTCGCAGCGGACGGAGCCAATCACCTGCTGACGAACGTCTTCTCGGTCGACGACCTCTACGGCGAACCTGAAGCGGGCAGGTCGGGCGAATACAGCTCCGAATTCGGCCAGGCGCTGCTTGACACCCACGTCTACCCGGCCGTCGAACCGCTCTCCTGCCCGACGCAGACTGAAGCGGAACACGAAGAACAGCCCTGCATATCGGACAGCGAAAAGGCGCCGCAGCTCGCGGAAGAGGTCGCGCGGTTCGTGACCGAAAAGGGGCTGCCGACCGGGCTCGGCGCAATCTACTTCGTGCTCACGCCGCACGACGTGAACAGCTGTGCGGGTGGCGAAGGCGCTTCTGCCCAGTGCAACACGAACGCCTACTGCGCATACCACAGCCAGTTGACAGTCGAACCAAAAACTATAAATGAAAAAGTGATCATCTACGCGAACATGCCCTACGACGACGTGAGCGGCTGCAACACGCCGGACCAGCCGCATGGATCGCCGGCAGACGACGAGATCGACGTTCTCAGCCACGAGTTCAACGAGGCGGTGACCGATCCGACCGGCCAGTCGTGGTTCGACGTAGGCGGCAACGAGGTGGGCGACAAGTGCACCTATCCGTTCTTCTCTCCGTTGGTCGACTTCTACCCGGCGGCCGACGCCTATGGAGCGCTGATCGGTGGCACGCGGACTGCCGAATACGAAGAAGTGGTGTTCGAAGGGCAGACATTCCTGGTCTTGAAGACGCCTGGTAATTCTTACAACCAGCTCATAGATGGCGGCACGTACCTGCTGCAGCGCGAGTGGAGCAATGCGGCCGAAGGGTGCGTCGCGCGCGCGCCCGTGCCCGTGCCCTCGTTTGGGAGCTACCCGTCTTCGCCCGTGTCCGGCTCGCCGGTCTCCTTCAACGGCTCCGGGTCGAGCACTGCCGGCCACATCACAGGCTACGAATGGAGCTTCGGCGACGGCAGCGGTTCGACCGGCGGCGCTCAGCCTCAGCACACGTATGGGGCTCCCGGCACCTACACGGTGACGCTGACCGTCCACAACGACAGCGGCGCGTCTGCGACCGCCTCGCATCAGGTCGCGGTGGGCTCGCCGCCCGCGCCGGAAGTGAGAACGACCTCGGTCACCACGACGCAGACGGTCAATGTGCCGGTGGAAGCGTCGATCAGCCGTTACACGCCGAGCGCCCTCGCGAAGCTGCTCGGCCTTCCGCGCAGCGGCGCGACGCTCTCCGGCCTCGGCACGATCATGCTCGGTCACGCGGAATGCCCGCCCGCCTGCGGCGTGCAAGTGCGGCTGATCGCGGCCGTGCGCAAGGGCAAGCACGTCCGGCGCCTCCAGATCGGATTCCTGAAGGAGACGATCGCCAAGAAAGGCACCGGCTCCATCGCGCTGCGGCTGACGGGGAAGGGCAAGGCGCTGCTGCGCAAGCGCCATCGGCTGACCGTCGAGCTCGTCGTGAGCGTCGAAGAACGCTCCGGCGCCGATTGGACGATCGAACGGCGGCTGACGCTGAGGCGCTGATCGGCCAGGCGGGCGGTCGGGCGGCGCCGGACGGCCGATCCGCCACAATGCCTGCGATGGCCCTCGAGTTCTCCGCCCGCATCGGACGCATCCCGGTCTACCCGGCCGCGGAGGGCTACGGCGAGCGCGCGCCGGAGGTGAAGCTCGCCTCGAACGAGACGCCCTATCCGCCGCTGCCGGCGGTGAGGGAGGCGATCGAGCGCGCGATCGGCGGCCTGAACCGCTACCCGGACCCGAGCAACGCGGCCCTGCGGCGGCGGCTCTGCGAGCGCTACGGCGGCCCAAGCGAGCGGATCGCGATCGGCAACGGCTCCTGCGACATCCTGCTCGCCGCCGGCGAGGCGCTGCTCGAGCCGGGCGCTGAGCTCGTCTACGCCTGGCCCTCCTTCTCGGTCTACCCGCACCTCGCCGCCGCCTCCGGCGCGCGCGCGATCGAGGTGGGCCTCGACGCGCAGGACCGCCACGACCTGCAGGCGATCGCGGCCGAGGTGACGGTCGCGACCCGGCTCGTGCTCGTCTGCAACCCGAACAACCCGACGAGCACCGCGCTGCCGCTGGATGAGATCGCGGCCTTCCTCGAACGGATACCGCCGCACGTGTGCGTGATCCTCGACGAGGCCTACTGCGAGTTCAGCCTGCTCGAGGACCCCGACGCCTCGATCGACCTGCTGCGCTCGCACCAGAACCTTGTGCTGCTGCGCACCTTCTCGAAGGTCTACGGCCTCTGCGGGCTGCGCGTCGGCTTCGCGCTCTGCGGCTCCTCCGAGCTGCCGCGCGCGGTCGACCAGGTGCGCCAGCCGTTCTTCTGCAACGCGCTTGCGGAGGCGGCCGCGGTCGAGGCGCTCGCCCACCAGGACGCGGTCGCAGACCGGGTGACGCGCACGATCGCCGAGCGTGAGTCCGTGAGGGAGGGCCTCGAGGCGCTGGGGCTGCAGCCGGCCGACTCGCAGGCGAACTTCTGCTGGCTGATGCTCGACGGCGGGCCGCTAGGCGGCAGGCCGAGCGCCGACCCACAGGAGCTCGAGCGCCTCGCGGCGATCGAGTCGGAGACGCTTTCAGGCCTGATGCAGCGCGGGGTGCTCGTGCGCGCCGGCAGCGCCCTCGGCCGTCCCGGCGCGTTGCGGGTGACGTACGGCACCGCCGCGGAGAACGCCCGCTTCCTGGAGGCTCTCGCAGAGGTGCGCGCCGAGGTGGGCGCAACACGCTGATCGTCGCTGGACGAGACGACTGGCGTCTGCTACAAACGGTGGCAGCGATGGTGGCTTCGCAGCTGATCTCAGGCAGAGCTTGCTCCCGGCAGTCCTCGCCGGCGAGCTCCTCCTGCGCGCGCGCGGGCGCGTTCTCCTACGCCACCTACCGCGTCTGGCGATTTAGCTAGGCGCTTCGGCTGCATCCCCGTCTGTCCGTGGGCGGGGCAAGCCAGCCGCACGGGCTTCGGCCGGGCGCCGCAAGCGACCACCTCGACCGAGCAGCAATCGGTCTCACGGACAGGCAGCAGGCGCATGCCGAGCCTCCGGTCTCCGGGCCGAGGCGGCAGCGGGCGGGCCGTGGATCTGGACGAAGGGCCAGGCGGCGACGAGGACCAAACAAAGAATGATCGAAAGGAAGAAGACGATGATGATCGTGATGCACGAGGCGGCAAGCGAGGACGAGATCGCCTCCGTGATCGAGAAGGTGGAGCGAGCCGGCGCGCGCGCGCACCCGATAAAAGGCGCGCGCCTGACCGTGATCGGCGCGATTGGCGACGTCGAGCAGGACGCGAACGTCGCGGCGCTCGGGCTCGAGGGCCAGCCGGGCGTCGACAGGGTGATGCCGATCCTGAAGCCCTACAAGCTCGCCTCCGCGGAGATAAAGCACGGCGAGCGCAGCGTGCTCGAGATCGAGGGCGAGAAGATCGGCGGCGGGCACTTCGCGCTGATCGCGGGTCCCTGCACCGTCGAATCGCGCGACCAGGTGCTGCGCACGGCGGAGGTCGTGAAGGACGCCGGCGCGAACATGCTGCGCGGCGGCGCCTACAAGCCCCGCACCTCCCCCTACGCCTTCCAGGGGCTCGGTCTGGAGGGCCTGCGGCTGCTCGCGGAGGCGAAGGAGCGCACCGGGCTGCCCGTCGTGACGGAGCTGATGGACGCGCGTGACATCGAGCCGGTGCTCGAGGTCGCGGACGTGATCCAGGTCGGCGCGCGCACCATGCAGAACTTCCCGCTTTTGGCCGAGATCGGCCGCTCAGGGCGGCCGGTGCTGCTGAAGCGCGGCCTCGCCGCGCCGCTCGAAGAGCTGCTGATGGCGGCCGAGTACATCCTGAAGGAGGGCAACCCGAGCGTGATGCTCTGCGAGCGGGGAATCCGCACCTTCGAGAGCGCCTACCGCACGACGCTCGACCTGCAGGCGGTGCCGGTCCTGAAAGAACTGTCCCACCTGCCCGTCGTCGTCGACCCGAGTCACGCCGCGGGCCGCCGCGCGCTCGTCGCGTCGATGTCGCTCGCCGCGGCCGCCGCCGGGGCGGATGGCATCATCGTCGAGGTGCACCCGAACCCCGACGAGGCCCTCTGCGACGGGCCGCAGGCGCTGCTCGCCGACGACTTCGCCGCCTACGCGGACGCCGTGCGCCGCGCGGCAGAGCTCGCAGGGCAGGCGCTGACATCCGTCTGATGGCAGGCAGAGGTCGTCGCGCGACTGAGGCTCGCCTTCGCCGGGACGAGGGGCGCGAGGATCGCGCGTCCGCCCGGCGAAGGCGCGCCGCTTGAACGTTGCGATCCTCGGCCTCGGCCTGATCGGCGGCTCGGTCGGGCTCGGCCTCCGCAGTCGGAAGGGCGACCCGCCCGCGAGGGTGATCGGCTTCGACCCCGACCCCGACACGCTCGCTGCTGCGCTCGCCGCCGGCGCGATCGAGGAGGCCGCCGCGAGCGCCGAGCAGGCGGTCGCAGAGGCGGAGGTCGTGTTCGTCGCGACGCCGGTGGGCGCGTTGACGCAGACGGTGAGGCTCGCGCTCGCCTGCTCGCCTGCGGGATGCGTCGTGACCGACGTCGGCTCGACGAAGCGCTCGCTGATGAAGGACCTCGAAGGCGTTGGGGAGCTGCAGCGGTTCATCGGCGGCCATCCGCTCGCGGGCTCGGAGGAGGGCGGCCTGCAGCACGCGCGGGGCGACCTGTTCGACGGCGCGCCCTGGTGCCTCGTGCGGCCGCGTGCTCCTGACGGCGCGGGACCAGACGCTGAGCAAGCCAGCCGGCGCCTGCGCCCGCTGATCGAGCGCCTCGGCGCGCACCCGATCGAGATCGACGCTAAGGCCCACGACCGCCTGATGGCCCGGATCTCCCACCTTCCGCACCTGCTCGCGAACGTGCTCGTCGCGGGCACGGCAGGCTTCGACGAGCGCGAGCGGGCGCTCGCGGCGGCGGGCCCGAGCTTTCGCGACGCGACGCGGGTCGCGGGCGCGAGCAGCGATATCTGGACCGACATCTATCTCTCGAACGCGGACATGGTGGGCAGCGCGCTCGAGGAGGCGATCGCGAGCCTGCGACAGGTGCGCAACGCCCTGCGGCGCGGCGACGCGCGGGCGCTTAGGAGCTGGAACGAGCAGGCCCGCGAGCGCAAGCGGGCGCTCGCGCAGCGCGACGGCGTCGAGGAAGCGGGCCCGGCGACGGGGTAAGCGGGGATCGCGGCGCCACCGGGGGAGAGGGCATGACGGCGGCGCCCGCGTCGGCGTGGGCTGACCGCGGCCACCGCGGCGTGGCCGTAGGGTTGGGAGAGATGAACGTGCGCTTCGAGCCGGCGAGCAAGCTCTCCGGCACGCTCCTGCCGCCGCCGGACAAGTCGATCTCGCACCGCGCCGCCCTGCTCGGCGCGATGTCCTCCTATCCGACGAGGATCGAGAACTACCTCGACGCTGCCGACACGCGCTCGACGCTCGCGGCCGTGAGCGCGCTCGGAGCGCTCGTGCAGACGCGCGAGTCGCCCGCGGAGGCGGACGCGGGCGGAGCCGGCGGGGCCGGGGCCGGGGGGGCCGGTGCGAGCGGGGCCGGCGAGGCTGGGGCAAGCGGGGCCGGTGGGACCGCGGGCGCCGGCGCAGGTCGGACCGGCGCCGCGCGCTCCCTCGAAGTGGTCGTGCGCGGCACGGGCCTGCGCGAGGCGCTCGTGCCGCCGGGGCCGATCGACGTCGGCAACGCGGGCACGCTGCTGCGGCTGCTGCCAGGCTGGCTCGCCGCTCAGAAGGGACGCACCTTCACGCTCGACGGCGACGAGTCGATCCGCCGCCGCCCGGTCGACAGGGTGATCGCGCCGCTGCGCCAGATGGGCGCGCGCCTCGACGCGCGCGAGGGCAGGCTGCCGCCGCTGACGATCACGGGCGCGCGCCTGCGCGCGATCTCCTACGAGCTGCCGGTCGCCTCCGCCCAGGTGAAGTCATGCGTGCTGCTCGCCGGTCTGACGGCGGACGGTGCGACGACCGTCGGCGAGCCCGCTCCGAGCCGCGACCACACCGAGCGGATGCTGCGCCGCGCGGGCGTGAGGATCCACCGCTTCGGCAACCACGTGACGGTCGTGAACGCGGACGAGCTCGTGCTGGAGCGGGTGCGCGTGCCCGCGGACGCGAGCTCTGCCGCCTTCTTCGTGACCGCGGGGCTGATCGTGCCCGGCTCGCGGCTGCTGATCCAGGACGTGGGCGCGAACTGGACCCGCACCGGCTTCCTTTCGATCGTGCGGCGGATGGGCGGGATCGTGCTCGGCGACCTCGAGCCCGCGGGCAGCGACCTCTCGAGCGAGGAGCCCGTGAGCGACCTCGACGTCGCCGCGGGACCGCTGAAGGGCACGACCGTCGAGCCCGAGGAGGTGCCGCTCGCGATCGACGAGCTGCCGCTCGTCGCGCTGCTCGGCTGCTTCGCCGAAGGCGAGACTGTCGTGCGCGGCGCGGCCGAGCTGCGCGTGAAGGAGTCGGACAGGATCGCGACGGTCGTCGAGGGCCTGCGCGGGCTCGGCGCGGAGATCGAGGCGATGAGCGACGGCTTCGTCGTGCGAGGAGCCGGCAGCCTGCGCGGAGGGTCGATCGACGCCTGCGGCGACCACCGCATCGCGATGATGGGCGCGGTTGCGGGCCTGGCCTCGCGGGAGGGAGTCGAGGTGATCGGCATGGACGCTGCGGGGATCTCCTATCCGGGGTTCGTCGAGGATCTGAAGGGGCTCGTGCGGCCGTGAGCGCGGGCGGCGGCGAGCTGGCGCGACCTGCTGAGGGTCCGGTCCCCACCGGGGCGCCCGCGCGGTGATCGTCGCGATCGACGGGCCCGCGGGCTCGGGCAAGTCGACGGTCGCGCGCGCGCTCGCGGGGCGGCTCGGCTTCGGGTACCTCGACACGGGCGCGATGTATCGCTGCGTGGCGCTGGCGGCGATCGAGCGCTGGGGGCCAGCGGGCGCCGAAGAGCAGCTGGGCGAGCCGCTGTCAGGGTCGGCGCTCGGACCGCTCGCGGCCGGCCTGAGGATCGAGCTGGGCGGCGGAGTGCGGCTCGGCGGACGCGACGTGAGCACCGAGATCAGGACCAGAGAGGTGGCCGAGATGGCCTCCGCGGTCGCGGCGGTCCCTGGCGTGAGGACGGCGCTCGTCGCGATGCAGCAGGCGCTCGTCGCCTCCGGCGATTGGGTCGCCGAGGGCCGCGACGTGGGCACCGTCGTCGCGCCGGCGGCAGAGCTGAAGGTCTTCCTCACCGCAGACCCGGCCGAGCGCGCGCGCCGGCGCGCCGCGGAGCTTGGCGCGGATCCGCAGATGGTGCTCGCCGAGCAGGCGATCAGGGACGCGCGTGACAGCGGGCGCGAGCACAGCCCCCTTGTGGCAGCGCCCGATGCCCTGCAGCTCGACACTACGACGTTAACGGTTGCGGAGGTGGTGGAGAGGATCGCGGGTCTGGCGGGCGCCTTCGAGAATGATGCCGGTTGATGCCCCTGTCACCACACGGTCTGCTCGCCAAGCGCCTGCCGGATGCGTTCATCGGCGGTCACGAGCGGCAGGCCGAGGTGCAGCGCAGCTGCCGCGATGATGCGGTCGAAGGGGTCGGGCACCTGGTCGCGGGAAACCCTGCGCATCGTCTGATGACCGGCGAAGTCCAGCGGGACGATCGAAAACGCCTCCTGGTCTACGACGACCCGCTCGGCCGCTTGGAGCGTGCTTTCAGGCAGGCGTCCGGCGTCCACCAGGTAGCGTAGGTCGAGAAACGAGCCGATCGAGACTCGAACGGCCCGCTCTGCGACCGCGTCGGCGACGCGCTGCGCGGCGGTCGCAGAGCGTCGCGGCAGCGTGCCGTCGAGCACCCACAACAGCACGTGAGTGTCGATCAGAACGCCGGCCACGTGAGGGCGCTAACGAGCCCTGCCCTGTAGGGCGGCGCGGCGGGCCGCCTTGATGTCCTCGATCTCGAGCTCGGGCAACGTGCCGGCGAGCGCGCCGAACGGCTCGGGCCACTCACGTTCCTCGGTGGGATGGCCACGGCGAACCTCGACATCCGCCCCGACCTCCAGGTCGTGCGCGTCTGCTGCCGGCACCTCGACTAGGACCGCTCCGTCGGGACGCTTGTCAACGACCTTCGCCATCGCTGTGAAGTCTATCGGCCGGGCAACAGCCGAAGTCCATCGCAGGCATGGAACGCGCCCGCATCTCGTGTCACGCTCGCTGCCGGGCATACTGACCAGATGCTGAAGGTCGCGATCCTCGGTTATCCGAATGTCGGCAAGTCCTCGCTCGTCAACCGCCTGAGCGGCAGCCGCGAGGCGGTCGTGCACGAGCGCGCGGGCGTGACGCGCGACCGCAACGAGGTGCCCTGCGAGTGGAACGGGCGCGCGTTCGCCTTGATCGACACCGGCGGCGTCGACTTCCGCGACGGGGACCCGCTCGCGAGCTCGATCCGCGAGCAGGCGCGCGCCGCGCTCGCCGACGCGCAGGTCGCGGTGCTCGTCGTCGACGCGCGCGCCGGCGTGCGCCCAGGCGACGAGGATCTCGCCGACCTGCTGCGCCGCGACTCGACGCCGGCGCTCGTCGCGGCGAACAAGTGCGATCGCGTCGCCGACATGCCGCTCGCGGCCGACTTCCACCGCCTCGGCCTCGGCGAGCCGCTGCCCGTCTCCGCCGCGCAGGGCCTCGGCAGCGGCGACCTGCTCGACGAGGTCGTCGCGCTGCTGCCGCAGCAGAAGCCGGCCGAGGAGGAGGAGGCGATCCGGCTCGCGGTGATCGGGCGCCCGAACGTCGGCAAGTCCTCGCTCGTCAACCGCCTGAGCGGCAGCCGCGAGG
>JBAIYK010000104.1:0-7140 GCA_037915935.1 Solirubrobacterales bacterium
CGCCTGCGCCCCCGCCGCCGCTGCCGACGCTCGCAAGCTCCTCGACCGACTTGCCCGCGACGTCCGGGTCCTCCGCAAGCCGCAGCCCGATGCGGCCGCGCTCGCGGTCGACCTCGACGACGCGCACCTGGATCTCGTCGCCGCGGCTCAGCACTTCCTCGACGCTCTCCACGCGCCGGCCGGGCGCGACGTTCGAGATGTGCAGCAGCCCGTCGGTGCCCTTCGCGAGCTCGACGAAGGCGCCGAAGGTCGTCGTCTTCACGACCTTGCCGGCGTATTCGTCGCCGACCTCGACCTCCTTCATCATCATCCTGATCCGCTCGAGCAGCTGGTCGGCGAGCTCGCCGTTCGCGGAGTAGATCAGCACCTGACCGTCGTCGTTCACGTCGATCTGGGAGTCGAACTCCTCCGAGAGGCCCCTGATCGTTTCGCCGCCCTTGCCGATCAGCAGGCCGATCTGGCTCGGGTCGATCTGGATCGTCTGGATGCGCGGGGCCCACTGCGAGAGCTGCTCGCGCGGCGCGCCGATCGCCTCGGCCATCAACCCGAGGATGTGCGTGCGCGCCCGCTTCGCCTGGCTCAGCGCGTCGCGCAGGATCTCGAAGGTCACGCCGGAGATCTTGATGTCCATCTGCAGCGCGGTGATCCCGCGCTCGGTGCCGGCGACCTTGAAGTCCATGTCGCCGAGGTGGTCCTCCACGCCGGCGATGTCGGTCAGCACGATGTAGTCATCGCCCTCCTTGATCAGGCCCATCGCGATTCCCGCGACCGGGCGCTCGATCGGCACGCCCGCGTCCATCAGCGACAGCGAGGAGCCGCAGACGGAGGCCATCGAGGAGGAGCCGTTGCTCTCCAGGATGTCCGAGACGACCCTGATCGTGTAGGGGAACTTCTCGATCGAGGGCACGACCGCCGTCAGCGCCCGCTCGGCGAGCGCGCCGTGGCCGATGTCGCGCCGCTTCGGGCCCAGCCGGCCCGTCTCCCCGACCGAGAACGGCGGGAAGTTGTAGTGGTGGAAGTAGTACTTCTTGCTCTGCAGCCCGAGCGTGTCGAGGCGCATCTCCTCCTTCAGCGTGCCGAGCGCGGCGACCGAGAGCGCCTGGGTCTGCCCGCGCGTGAACAGCGCCGAGCCGTGCGTGCGGGGAGTCACCCCGACCTCGATCGAGATGTCGCGGATCTCGTCCGCGGCGCGACCGTCGGGGCGCTTCTTGTGGACCGCGATCCGCTCCCTGATGATCGACTTCTCCAGCGCGTCGAAGGCGAGCTTCACCGCCGCGCGCCGCTGCGCCGCGGCCGCGGCCGCCTCTTCGCCTGAGCCCTCGGGCGCCGGCGGCGCGTGCTGCGCGAGCACCGCCTCCTGCACGGCCTCGGTCGCGTCCTGGCGCTCGAGCTTCTCGACCACCTGCGTCGCCTGATCGAGCGCCTCGCCGTGGGATGCCTTGATCGCGGCGAGCACCTGCTCGTCGACGCCAAGGCCATCGACCGGGATCTTCTCGCGGCCGACGCGCTGGGCGAGCTCGCGCTGCAGCGCGCAGATCTTCCTGATCTCGGAGTGGGCGATGTCGAGCGCGTCGAGGATCTCCGCCTCGGAGATCTCGCTCGCGCCCGCCTCGACCATCAGGATCGCCTCCTCGGTGCCGGCGACGATCAGGTCGAGCTCGGACGCCTCCGCGCCGTCCTCGGCGACTTCGGCGCCGAGCGTCGTCTCGTCCGGGTTGACGACGAAGTCGCCGCCGACCTTGCCGATCCTCACCGCCCCGACCGGGCCCGCGAAGGGCACGTCGGAGATCATCAGCGCCGCGGAGGCGCCGTTCATCGCGAGGATGTCGTAGGGGTGGACGTGATCGACCGACAGCGGCATCGCGACGAGGTGCGTGTCGTGGCGCCACGATTTGTCGAACAGCGGCCTCAGCGGCCGGTCGATCATGCGCGCGGTCAGGGTCGCCTTCTCGCCGGAGCGGCCCTCGCGCTTGAAGAAGGAGCCGGGGATCTTGCCCGCGGCGTACATGCGCTCCTCGACGTCGACGGTCAGCGGCATGAAGTCGATGTCGCGCTTGCCGCCCGCGGTCGCGGTCGCGAGCACCATCGTGTCCCCCTGCCTCACGAGCACCGCGCCGGAGGCTTGCTTCGCCATCCTCCCGGTCTCGAAGGAGATCTCCTCGCCGGCGATCTCGACGGAGATCCGCGTAACGGAGTCACTGCTCATATGTCCTCTGCTTTCCCTCTCCGCCCTTCGGTCGGCGGAGCTGTCTTCTCAATAACTCAGATTCCGAATGCGCAGCAGCTTAGCGGACCGCTCCAGGCGGAAGCGGCAGCGGACAGGACGATCGCTCGCCGCGACGAGCCACCGCCCCGGAGCACGAGCGGATCAGACCGCGGCGCCGAGGCCGTCGAGCAACAGCTGCACGCCCGGCAGCTCGGCCGGCGAGGGCGCCTCGTAGCTCCAGCGCACGACGCCGTCGGGGCCGACGATCACCAGCGCGCGCTGGGGGAACCCGCGCTCGTGCAGCACGCCGAAGGCCCTGCACGCAGCGCCCTTCGGCTCGAAGTCCGAGAGCTGCTCGATCGAGACGCCGAGCTTCTCCCTGAAGGCGCGCTGCGCCCAGGTCGAGTCGCAGGAGACGCCGTAGATCTTCTCGCCGTTGGCCGTCAGCTCGCCTAGCGAGCGCTCGTAGAGCTCCAGCTGGTCCGTGCAGACGGGGCTGAAGGCGAACGGGTAGAAGACGAGGATCGTCGTCTGACCTTTCAGGTCCTCCTCAGTGAACTTCGAGGCGTCCTCGCGCGCGAGCGTGAAGCTCGGGACCTGCGCGCCGGGGGCCAGGACGCTCATCGCCGGCCTCTACTTGCGGAGGCCGAGGTCCTTGATCAGCGCGCGGTAGCCCTCGAGGTCTTTGCGCTGCAGGTAGTCGAGCAGCCGCCGGCGGCGGCCGACGAGCATCAGCAGCCCGCGCCGCGAGTGATGGTCCTTGCGCTGGCCGCGCAGGTGCTCGTTCAGGTGGTTGATGCGCTCCGTCAGCATCGCGATCTGGACCTTCGTGCCGCCGACGTCGCCCTCGTGGGCGCCGTGCTTCGCGGCGATCTCGCGCTTTCTCTCGCTGCTCAGCGTCATGCGGCCGCACACGGTAGCAGAGGCGAAGCGGCGAACAGCGCGTTCGATTCAGCGGGCTCGACCGCTCTGCGCCGCGGCCGCCGCGATCTCGCGCGTGCGCTGCACGTCGAGGCGCATCTGCTCGACCAGGGCCTCGGCGCTCGCGAACCGGCGCTCGCCGCGCAGCCGGGCGAGGAAGGTCAGCTCGAGCGTCTGCCCGTAGAGGTCGCCTTCGAAGTCGAGCAGGTATGCCTCGATCAGCTCTCCCCGGCCGGTCGCGAAGGTCGGCCGCACGCCGATGCTCACCGCGGCTGCGTGGTCGTCCGCGAGGCAGGCGTAGACGCCGTGCCCTGGGCAGGCCAGGCGCTCGTCGGGGACCAGGTTCGCGGTCGGGAAGCCGAGCTCGCGCCCGCGCCGGTCCCCTCGCACGACCTCGCCGCTCAGCGCGAACGGCGCGCCCAGCAGGCGCGCGGCGTGCTCGACCTCGCCCGCGGCGACGAGGCCGCGGATGTGGCTCGAGGAGACGATTTCGCCGTCGATCTCCAGCAGCGGGTGCACGGTCGTCGTGAAGCGGTGCTCCGCCTGCAGCAGCGCCGGGTCGCCCTGGGCGCGGTTGCCGAACCTGAAGTTCTCGCCGACGGAGACGTGGACCGCGCCGATCGCCCCCACCAGCACGTCGTCGACGAACTCCGCCGCCGAGCGGCTCGCGAACTCCCTGTCGAAGGGGATCACGATCAGCTCCTGCGCGCCCAGCTGCTCGACCAGCTGCGCCTTGTGCGGCAGGTCCGTCAGCAGCCGCGGGGCGTGCGCCGGCGCGACGATCGAGGCGGGGTGCGGGTCGAAGGTCAGCACGCTGTCGCAGCCCGCGATCACCTGCCGGTGCCCGAGGTGGACGCCGTCGAAGGTGCCGACCGCCACCCTGCGCCGCGCGTCGCTCACGTCGGGCAGGCGCACGATCCTCACGCCGCGAAGCCTATTGGAGCAGCGCGAGCGTCCGCTCGATCGAGAGCGGCTGCGGCGCGCTCCACTGCTCGCCGCGCCGCGGCGCGGGCGTCGCGTCGGCGACGTCGAAGGGGCCGATCTTCGTGCGTCGCAGCTGCAGGCAGTAGGCGTCGCCGAGGTCCGCGATCAGCGCGCGCACGTAGGTGCCAGAGGAGCACTCGATCTCGAACCTCGCCCGCTCCCGCTCCCGCGCGACCTGCTCGAAGCGGTGGACGGTGACGGTGCGCTCGGGCAGCTCGAAGCTCTCCCCGCGGCGCGCGCGGCGATAGGCGCGCTGCCCTTCCACCTTCACCGCCGAGTAGGCGGGCGGGCGCTGGCGGACCGGCCCGAGCGGCAGCCGCGGCGGGTCGGGCGGGATGCGGCCGGTCGACTCGATCTCGCCCTCGGGGTCGCCGGTGCTCGAGCGCGCCCCCAGCTGCGCGGTCACCTCGTAGCTCTTCGGCAGCCCCATCAGCCGGCTCTGCAGCTTCGTCGCACGTCCGAGCAGGATCAGCAGCAGGCCGGTCGCGAACGGGTCGAGCGTGCCCGCGTGCCCGGTCTTCACGCCGCCGAGACGACTTCTTATCGCGGCGACTACATCATGTGATGTAGCACCCTCAGGCTTGTCGATCAGCAGGACGCCCTCCGGCGGGGCGTCGGGCTGCCCGCCGGCCCCTGCCGCGTTCAGCGGGCGCCCTGCCGGGGCGGCGCTCAGGAGGACACCGCGGCCGCGGCCGCCGCGGCGCTCGCGACCTCCAGCTGTGCCGCGATCTCGCGCCGCAGCAGCGCGACGATCTCCTCCAGCTCGAGCTCCGTCGTGAAGCCGGCCGCCCTGCGGTGCCCGCCGCCGCCCTCGGTGCGGGCGATCACGGAGACGTCGACGTCCTCGTCGGTCGCGCGCAGCGAGACCTTGCGTCGCGGCGTGCCGTCCACGCTCGGCGGAGCGTCGCGCACGAGCGCCGCGACCTTCGTGCCGCGCACGGAGCGCAGGTGGTCGACGATCCCCTCGTGGTCGCTCTCCTCGGCGCCCGTCGCGCTCAAGTCATCGGCGGTGATCACGGCGAGCGTCAGCCTGCCGGAGTCGTAGGTCCTGATCGTCGCCAGCCCGCGCGCGAGCAGCTTCAGCTTCGCCAGCGGCAGCTCCTCGTAGAGATGGCGGTAGACCTCCTGGACGTCGACGCCCGCCGCGATCAGCTCGGCGGCCATCTCGTGCGCGCGCGGACCCGTGTTCTCGTACATGAAGCGGCCCGTGTCGGTGATCAGCGCGACGTAGAGCGCCTGCGCGACCGCGGGTGTCGGGCTCACGCCCAGGCCGTGCATCAGGTCCCAGACGATCTCCGCCGTGCAGGAGGCCTCCGGCACGACGTGGTTCACGGTGCCGAAGCCCGTGTTGTCGTGGTGGTGGTCGATGTTGATCAGGTGCGCGCCGTCGCGCAGCACCGCGGCCGAGTTGCGGTCGATGTTGCCGCAGTCGAGGAAGATCACGGTGCGGGAGGCGACGTCGCCCGGCGGCTGCTGGATCGCGTGCTGCAGGCTCAGGAAGCGGTACTCGTAGGGCAGCGGCAGGTCGCTCGCGGCGACGAACATCTCCGCCCGCTTGCCGAGCGCGCTCAGCAGGCCGTGCATCGCGAGCAGCGAGCCGAGCGCGTCGCCGTCCGGCGCCTCGTGCGTCGCGAGCACGAAGCTCTCGTCGGCCGACAGGCGCTCCAGCACCTGCGCGCGGGCGACGGCGGCGTCAGGCGCGCTCAACGGTCGCCCTTGCATCGCAGGTGGCATCAGACGCGCTCAACGGTCGTCCTCTCGTGCCGCAAACGGACGCCGGCGGGGCGCAGGTCTCATCGCTTCCGCCGCTCTTCGCGCAGCAGCGCTTCGATCCGCATCGCGCTGTCGGTCGTCTCGTCGTAGTGGAACTGCAGCGCCGGCGTGCGCTTCAGGCGCAGCTCGCTCGAGATCTTGCGCTGCAGGAAGCCGTGGGCGCTGCGCAGCGCGCTCAGCGAGTCCTCGCGCAGGCGCTCGTCGCCCAGCACGCTCACGTGCACGTGCGCGTGCCTCAGGTCCGGGCTTGTCCTCACGTCGGTGACGGTCACGAATCCCACACGGGGGTCCTGCATCTCGCCCGCGAGCGCCTCGCCGATCACCTCTCGGATCGCCTCGTCGACTCGGCGCAGCCGCTGGGAGCCCATCCTACTCTGCTGCTCTGCTCGGGCGCCCCCGCAGGCGCAGGCGCAGGCGTCTGATTCCGATCACGCGAGCTCGCGCTCGCGCAGGCGCGTCTCGTAGACCTCCAGCACGTCGCCCTCGCGCAGGTCCTGGAAGTTGGTCAGCACGATGCCGCACTCGTAGCCGCTCGCCACCTCGCGCGCGTCCTCGTTGAAGCGCCTCAGGCTCGCGATCGTCGTGTCGTAGATCACGGTGCCCTCGCGCACGACGCGCACGCGCGCGCCGCGGCTCACCTTGCCGTCGGTCACGAAGGAGCCGGCGATCACGCCGATCTTCGAGGCCCTGAAGAGCTGGCGCACCTCCGCCTGGCCGACGGAGGTCTCGACCTCCTCGGGCTCGAGCATGCCCTGCATCGCGGCGCGCAGCTCTTCGATCGCCCGGTAGATCACCGAGTAGGAGCGGATCTCGACGCCTTCACGCTCCGCGAGCCGGCGCGCGTCGCCGACCGGGCGCACGTTGAAGGCGAGGATCAGGCCGCCGGAGGCGACCGCGAGCATCACGTCGGACTCGTTGATGCCGCCGACGCCGCGGTGGATCACGTTCACGCTCACCTCGTCCTGCGGCAGCTTCGCGATCTCGTCCTCGATCGCCTCCAGCGAGCCGGCGACGTCCGCCTTCACGACGAGGCCGAGCGCCTTCACCGCGCCTTCCTGCGCGAGCTTGAAGACGTCCTCGAGCGAGATCTTGCGCCCGGAGCGGCGCGCGAGCGCCTCGCTCTTCAGGCGGGTCGCGCGTTCGCTCGCCAGCTGGCGCGCGCGGCGCTCGTTCTCGACCGCGCGCACGTGCTCGCCCGCCTCGGGCACGCCGTCGAAGCCGAGCACCTCGACCGGCTGCCCTGGCGTCGCGCGCTT
>JBAIYK010000056.1:0-1865 GCA_037915935.1 Solirubrobacterales bacterium
GTGGGGGGCGGCCCGGCGGGCCGCCCCCGCCGCAGCGTCGGGTCGGTCACGATGCGGACGTCCACGCCTGGCAGCTCGCGCAGCAGCCGGTCGAGCAGCGACTCGGACATCCGCTTGAGCCCCCGGCGCTCGGGGGGCGCGCCCATCAGCAGGTAGGTCGTGCCGAGGCTCTCCGCCGTCTCGATCGCCGCCGCGGCGACGTCCTCGGCCTCTTCGACGATCAGGCGCGCGCCGAGCGTCGAGGCCAGCCGCCGCAGCGCCTCCAGCGCTTCGCGGTCCTCCTTGCTGGGCGCGCGCCCTGGCGGCCGCACGACCAGGATGTCGAGCTTCGCCCCCAGCCGCTCGGCCGAGCGCCAGGACCGTCGCACGATCCGCTGCGCGTCCGGCACGAGCGCGACCAGCGCGAGCAGCCGCTCCGCGATCGCCTGCGGCTGGCCGGCGGCGCCCGGCTCCGCGCCAGAGATCAGCCGTTCCGCCTCCTCTTCGCGGCGCACGATCGCGGGCGCCGGCGGGCGCACCAGCCGTCGCACCTCGACGTCCTCGGCCACCTGTCTGAGCGCCGTCTCGCGCAACGCCGACAGGTTCTCCACCTTGAAGAAGTTGTTCAGCGCCGCCGGCACCCGCTCTTGCCGATAGACCTTGCCGGCGCGCAGCCGCTCGATCAGCGCCTCCGGAGTCAGGTCTACGAGCACGACCTCGTCGGCGGCGGAGAGCACGTCGTCGGGGATCGTCTCGCGCACGCGCGCGCCCGTCAGCCGCATCACCTGGTCGTTCAGGCTCTCGAGATGCTGGACGTTCACGGTCGAGAACACGTCGATCCCGGCCGCGAGCACGTCCGCGACGTCTTCGTAGCGCTTCTCGTGCTCGGTGCCGGGGGCGTTCGTGTGCGCAAGCTCGTCGATCAGGCACAGCTCCGGCGCCCTCGCGAGCACGGCGGGCAGGTCCATCTCCTGCAGCGGCGTGCCGCGGTAGAGGACGCCGCGCGTCGGAATCTGCTCCAGGCCCTCCGCCTGCGACTCGGTCTCCTGCCGCCCGTGCGGCTCCAGATAGCCGATCGCGACGTCCCGGCCGTTGACGGCTTCGCTGCGTCCCTCCTGCAGCATCCGGTAGGTCTTGCCCACGCCCGCGGCCATCCCTATGAAGACCTTCAGGCGGCCGCGCTCAGGCGCTGATCGGTCCGGCGACACGGCCGGATTGTGCCCGATCAGGCGCCCAGCAGTCCGTGAACGACCAGGTCGATCAGCTTGATGCCGATGAACGGCGCGATCATGCCGCCGAGGCCGTAGATCAGGAGGTTGCGCCGCAGCAGCGCGCTCGCGCCGATCGGGCGGTAGCGCACGCCCTTCAGCGAGAGCGGGATCAGCAGCGGGATCACGATCGCGTTGAAGACGATCGCCGAGATCACGGCAGAGCGCGGGTCGCCGAGGCCCATCACGTTCAGCACGTGCAGCGGGCTCTCGGCGTGCGCGCTCGCCAGGTGGGCGGGTATCCAGACCGTCGCGAAGATCGCCGGCAGGATCGCGAAGTACTTCGCGACGTCGTTGGCGATCGAGAAGGTGGTGAGCGCGCCGCGCGTGATCAGCAGCTGCTTGCCGACCTCGACGATCTCGATCAGCTTCGTCGGATTGGAGTCGAGATCGACCATATTGCCCGCCTCGCGCGCGGCCTGGGTGCCGGTGTTCATCGCGACACCAACGTCCGCCTGCGCGAGCGCTGGGGCGTCGTTGGTGCCGTCGCCAGTCATCGCGACCATCCGGCCCTGTTCCTGCTGCTCCTTGATGAGCGCGAGCTTGGCCTCCGGGGTGGCCTCGGCGAGGAAGTCGTCGACGCCTGACTCCTGGGCGATCTTGGCCGCGGTGAGCTTG
>JBAIYK010000069.1:0-20736 GCA_037915935.1 Solirubrobacterales bacterium
AGGTCGCCGCGCTCGCGGCGGTCGCGATCGGCGGCGGCGCCGTCGCGATCGCGAACGAGCCGCTGCGCCAGACGATCGTGCTCGGCGTCTACGGGCTCTGCCTGACGAGCCTGTTCTTCGTCTTCCAGGCGCCTGACGTCGCGCTCTCGGAGATCGTCGTCTCGACGGTCGGGCTGCCCGTGATGGTGCTGCTCGCGCTGCGCAAGGTGCGCGAGCAGGAGCGAGAGCACGAGCACCACGAGCGGAAGGAGCGCAAGCGGTGAGCCGCCTGACGCGAGAACCGCACAGGCAGCACCTACATGCGCGGCGAGGGCGACAGCGGTGAGCCGCGAGGCGCGCCTCGCGCTGTTCGCGCTCGCCGGCGCAGGGCTTGCGGCGGTGCTCGTGATCGGCATGACGGGGCTGCCGGACTTCGGCGACTACCACGGCGTCTACGGCCAGGCGGTCAACGGCTTCGGCGTCAGCGTCCGCCACGCGACCGACCTCGTCACCGCGCTCAACTTCGACATCCGCGGCTTCGACACGCTCGGCGAGGAGTTCATCCTCTTCGCCTCGATCCTCGGGGTGCTGCTGATCCTGCGCGAGCTGCGCGGCGAGCGCCGGCAGCCGCATCAGGAGGAGGCGCAGGAGCACAGCTTCGCCGGCGCGAGCGACGCGCTGCGCGCCTTCGCGCTCGCGCTCGTGCCGAGCACGATCGCGCTCGGCGTCTACGTCGTCGTGCACGGCCACCTGACTCCGGGCGGCGGCTTCCAGGGCGGCGTCGTGCTCGCCGTCGCGCCGCTCGCGCTGTTCGTCGCGGGCCGCTACATGCGCATGAAGGCGATCGCGCCGCACGCGCTCGTGGAGATCGGCGAGTCGCTTGGAGCGATCGGCTACGCGCTCGTCGGGCTCGGCGGCCTCGTCTTCCTCGGCGTGTTCTTCGAGAACTTCCTGCCGCTGGGAACGCCCGGGCACCTGCTCTCGGCGGGCCAGATGCCGCTTGCGAGCATCGCCGTCGGGCTCGAGGTGAGCGGCGCCTTCGTGCTCGGCTGGACCGAGTTCCTCGACCAGGCGCTGCTCGTGAAGGGCAGCGCAGGATGAGCTTCCTGCCCTACGCCGTCGCGGCATGGCTGTTCCTCGCCGGCCTCTACGGCGTCGTCTCGGCGCAGAACCTCGTGCGCGCGATCATCTCGCTCACCGTCGTCCAGTCCTCGACCTACGTGCTGCTGCTCGCCGTCGGCTACGTGAGCGCCGGCAAGGCGCCGATCTTCGCCGACATCCCGCCGGGAAGCAGGGCGGTCGACCCCGTCGTGCAGGTGCTCGTGCTCGTCGACATCGTCGTAGAGGCGACGGTGACGGCGCTGCTGCTCGCGCTCGCGGTCCAGGCGCACAAGCGGTTCGGCAGCCTCGATCCGCACGACCTGCGCGCGCTCCAGGACTAGGAACCACCGCCCCGCCACCTCACACACGCACATGCACATCAGCGCGCTGCCGGTTTTCGTCCCCCTCTTCGCGGCCGCGGCCTTGATCGGGGTGCGCCACTGGGCATCGCACCTGCTCGACGACCTGCTCGCGACCGGCGTCGCGATCGCCGTGCTCGCGCTCTGCGCGCTGCTGCTGCTCCACGTCGCCGACCACGGCCCCTTCGCGTACTGGATGGGCGGCTGGCGTCCGATCCATTCGGTCGCGATCGGGATCTCCTTCTCGATCGACCCGATCGGCGCCGGTCTCGCGAGCTTCGCGGCGCTGCTCGTCACCGCCTCGCTCGTCTACTCCTGGCACTACTTCAAGGCGCTCGACGGCCTCTTCCACGCGCTGATGCTGATCTTCCTCGCCGCGATGGCCGGCTTCAGCCTCACCGGCGACCTCTTCGACCTCGCCGTCTTCTTCGAGCTGATGGGCGCTGTCGCCTACGCGCTCACCTCCTACAAGGTCGAGGAGCAGGGACCGATCCAGGGCGCGATCAACTTCGCGATCTGCAACAGCATCGGAGCCTATGCGATCTTTTCCGGGATCGCGCTGCTCTACGCGCGCACGGGCGCGCTCAACCTCGCCCAGATCGGCGCCGCGCTGAACGGCCACCACGCGGACGCGCTCACGCTCGTCGCGATGGCGCTGCTCTTCATCGGCTTCCTCACGAAGGCGGCGGCGGTGCCGGTCCATTTCTGGCTCGCCGACGCGCACGCGGTCGCGCCCGCGCCGGTCTGCGTGCTCTTCTCGGGGGTGATGGTCGAGCTCGGGATCTACGCGGTCGCGCGCATCTACTGGACGGTCTTCGCAGGCCCGCTCGCCCCCCACGCCGAGGAGCTGCGGGCGATCCTGATCGCCTTCGGCACGCTGACCGCGCTGTGGGGCGCCGTCATGTGCTTCGCGCAGCGGCACGTCAAGCGGCTGCTCGCCTTCTCGACGATCAGCCACGTCGGCATGTTCCTGTGCGGCGTGGGATTGCTGAGCGCGCAGGGGCTCGCCGGCGTCGCCGTATACGTGATCGGCCACGGCCTCGTGAAGGGCGCGCTGTTCATGCTGACGGGCGTGCTGCTGCACCGCTTCGCGAGCGTCGACGAGCTCGACCTGCGCGGCGAGGGCAGGAGGACGCCGATCACCGGGGCGCTGTTCGCAGCCGGCGGGCTGCTGCTCTCGGCGATCCCTCCGGCGACGCTGTTCTTCGGCAAGTCGCTGCTCGACGGCGCCGCGCTGCACGGCGGCTACTCGTGGCTGCCAGGCGTGTTCGTGATCGCCTCCGCGTTCACCGGCGGGGCGGTGCTGCGCGTCGCCGGGCGCGTCTTTCTCGGCTGGGGGCCCGCCGAGCACGGCGCTGGATGCCAGGCGAGGCAGGCGCGCGAAGAGGAGGACGAGGAGCGCCACTCGCGGCAGCGCACGCCGCCGCTGATGCTGATCGTGCCGGCGGCGATGCTGACGGCGGCGCTGCTCGTCGGGTTGATCCCGCGCGTGCTCCCCGGAGTCGAGATCGCCGCCGCCCATTTCACCGACCACCTCGCCTACGCGGGCTGGGTGCTGCGCGGGGCGGCCCCCCACTTCCCCGCTGCCTCGACGAGCCACGTCGCCTACTACGACTACCTCTACGGCTTCGGCGCGACGCTCGGGGCGCTCGCGCTCGCCGGGCTCGCGCTGTTCGGCTCGAGGCTGCGCAGGCGGATGCCGCAGACGCTGCTGCAGCCGGTGCGCGCGGCCGTCGGCGGCCTGCGCGAGCTGCACAGCGGCCACGTCGGCGACTACGTCGCCTGGTGGACCGCCGGCGCCGCGCTGCTCGGCGGCGCCTCTCTGCTCTTCCTGCGATGAGCGAAACGCAATCGTTCGTGTCATTGGAAGCGCTTGACAAGCACGTTCGATTGGGGGAGCCTGGATGTTCATGACGGATGATCGGAGTGAGCACGGCGGCGCGCAGACGCTCCCGGGCGCGCCCGACCCGTCCGGCGTGGCGGCCGCCTTGCTGATCGAGGCGGGGGCGGTGCTCGCGACCTCGCTCGACCCGGCGACGACGATGCGGCAGGTCGCCGAGCTCACGGTGCCGGAGATCGCCGACCTGTGCGTCATCGACCTCTGCGACGAGGATGGCGAGATCAGGGAGGTCGCGGTCGCCTGCGGCGACGAGCAGGTCGCGCGCGACCTCGAACACATGCGCCAGAGGCACCCGATCGCAAACGACGGCCCCCACCCCGTCGCCGAGGCGATCAGGACTGGGCGCCCGCAGCTGATCGGCGAGCTCTCGGAGGAGGGTCTGCGCAGCTACGCCTCCGCGCAGGCGCACGCCGACTTCATGATCGACAGCCGCTACCGCTCAGCGATCGTCGCGCCGCTCGCCGCGCGCGACCGCACGCTCGGCGCGCTCTCGGTGCTGCGGCTCGGAGACGGCGACCCCTACACCCAGGCGGAGGCCGACCTCGTCGCCGAGCTCGCGCGGCGCGCGGCGCTCGCGATCGACAACGCGAGGCTCTACTCCGACCTGCGCGGGCTCGAGCAGCGCCTCGAGGCGATCCTCGTCGGCCTCGCCGAGGCCGTCACGGTCATCGACAGGGAGGGACGCACGGTCTTCGCCAACCGCGCCGCAGTCGAGCTGCTCGGGGTCGAGTCGATGCAGGAGCTGACGCAGGCCAAGCCAGGCGAGATCATGGGTCGCTTCCTCGTGCTCAGCGAGGACGGCGAGGAGCTCTCGCTCGAAGACATGCCCGCCCGCAGGCTGATGCGCGGCGAGCAGCCCCAGCCGCTGCTCGTGCGCAACATCGTGAAGGCGACCGGCCGCGAACGATGGCTGATCGCGCGCGCCTCGCCGATCCTCGACCCCGACACCGGCCTGCCGCTCTACTCGGTCAACGTCTTCGAGGACATCACCGACGTGAAGCGCACCCAGATCGCGGAGAACTTCCTCGCCGAGGCGAGCCGCGTGTTCGCCTCCTCGCTCGACCATGCGCAGACGCTCGAGCAGATCGCAAGGCTCGCGGTGCCGCAGCTCGGCGACTGGTGCTCGGTCAGCCTCACCGACGAGCACGGCGCGATCCAGCGGGTCGCCACCCACCATCGCGACCCCCGCAAGCTCGAGCTCGTGATCGAGCTCGAACGCCTCTACCCCCACGACCGCGACGACGAGCGCGGGGGCGTGGCGAGGGTGCTGAGCAGCGGCAGGGCGCTCCACGTCGAGGTTCGTCCCGAGACGCTCGCGCAGTACGCGCGCGACGTCGAGCACCACGAGCTGCTGCAGCAGCTGCAGCTCGGCAGTGTGATCATCGTGCCGATGAGCGCCGGCGGGCGCGTGCTCGGGACGATCACGCTCGCAAGCGACGCCTCCGGCCGCCAGCTCACCGAGGCGGACCTGCCGCTCGTCGAAGAGCTCGGCCGCCGCGCGGGCAACGCGGTCGAGAACGCGCGCCTCTACACCGAGCGCAGCCGCATCGCGAGCGCGCTGCAGCAGGCGCTGCTGCCCGAAGACCTCCCTCAGATCCCGGGTGCGAGCCTCGAGGCCCTCTACGCGGCCGCCGGCGAGCTGAACGAGGTCGGCGGCGACTTCTACGACGTCTTCGAGCACCGCGACGGGCGCTGGGTGCTCGCGATCGGGGACGTCTGCGGCAAGGGCCCGCGCGCCGCGGCGGTCACCGCGCTCGCGCGCCACACGCTGCGCGCGGCGGCGATGAGCGGCCAGGCGCCGACGGTGATGGTGAGCTCGGTCCACCAGGCGCTGCTCGGCCAGCCGCCGGGACTCGACATGTGCACGCTCGGCCTCATCCTCGTGAAGCTGCTCTCGCGCCCGCGCGGCGCACACCTCACGATCGCGCTCGGCGGCCATCCGCAGCCGCTGCTGATCGACGGCGAGGGCAACGCGAAGCCAATCGGCCGGCCGGGCACGCTGCTCGGCGTGCTCGACCCGGTTCACCTCGACCAGACCGAGGTGCACATGAACCCCGGCGACACGCTCGTCATGTACACGGACGGCGTGATCGAGGCCGGCGCGCCCTCGCGACCGCTCGGCGAAGAGGGGCTGCTCGAGCTGTGCACCGACGCTCCGAAGCTCACGCCCGCAGCGCTCGTGCGGCGGATCGAGGCCGCCGCGGTCGCGCATGCCGGCGGCAGCGTGCGCGACGACATCGCGCTGCTCGTCTTCCGCCTGCACGACGTCGGCACGGACGCCGCCGTCGAGGTCGAGGCACGGAGGCATATGGGCGATTCAGCGCTGCGCTAGGCTCTGCGACATGCCGACGGACGAGCGTCTGGGAATCGAGATCTCACGCGACGGGGGCATGGTGGTGATCACGCTGCAGGGCGAGCTCGACCTCGCCAGCGCGGAGGTCTTCAGCGCACAGCTCGACGGCGCGAGCTCCGGCGACGCCTCCGCGATCGTCGTCGACCTCTCCGAGCTCGAGTTCATGGACTCCACCGGCCTGCGCACGATTCTCGCCGCGCAGCAGCGTTGCGGCGAGCACGGCCGGCGCTTCGCGGTCGTGCCCGGCAGCAGGCAGGTCGCGCGCCTGCTCGAGGTCGCGCGCGTCGAAGACCACCTTCACCTCATCTCCTCGCCGAACGAGCTCTGAGCGGCGCGGGAGCGCCCCGTGCGAGCCCGGGACGCTCCCTGCCGACGCCCGCACGAGATACAGACGCGGAGCTCGCTGCGGGAGCTCGCTGCGGCCGGCGTCTAACAGCCCGTGGCTCGATTTCGCTAAGTGCGTTCCACGTGTCAGACTATGCCGACCCTCGAGGTGATATGTCCGCCGTCGGCGCTCCCGAACTCTACGATCCGTTTTTCCACACCACGCAGGACGATCTCTATGAGATCTACCAACAGATGCGGGATGATTACCCCGTCTATTACTGCGAGCGGCGCGACGTGTGGTGCCTCACCCGCTTCGATGACGTGCAGGCGGCAGCACGAAACTGGGAGACGTTCTCCAACGCCAATGGCATCGATCTCGATGCGCCGGCGCAGTTCTACGGCGTCGGGGACTTCATCGACGAAGACCCGCCACGGCACGATGTGCTGCGTAAGGTCGCGCGCCCGTTCTTCGTGCCAAAGGAGATTGCGAAGCGCGATGCCCAGATAGCCGAGCGCGTCGAGCAGATGATCGCGCAGTTGGCGGGCGCCGGGCGGATCGACATCGCGCAGGACCTCGCTTGGCCGCTGCCGATTTGGGCAATATGCAGGCTGATCGGCGTGCCCCCGGTCGATGACGAGCTCGTGCATGACCTCGTCATGAAGATGCAGACGCGTCGTCTTGGCGACGATGCACCTACAGAGTCGATGCTCTCGGCGCTGGACGAGCTTCGCTCATATGCGGAGGATCTTGCTGAGCAGAAGCGGAGGGCGCCAGGCGAGGATCTGATGTCTCATCTCGTTGCGGGCGAGGCCGAGGGCGCCCCGCGGCGCGAGGAGATCCCCGGCATGATCGGGCTGCTGTTCGCCGCCGGCAGCGAGACGGCCGCAGCGCTGCTTGGCAACATGCTCTCGCTACTGGCAGAACACGGCGAGGCCCAAGAGGCGCTGCGGCGTGAGCCCGCCAAGCTGATCGACGCTGTGATCGAGGAGTCGCTGCGAATAGAAACGCCGGTTCAATACCTGGCGCGTCAGACGACCGGCTCCACGCTCGTCCACGATGTCGAGATTCCCAAGGGCGCCGACGTCCTGCTGGTCTACGGCGCCGCCAATCGCGACGAGCGACGCTTCGAGCGCGCGGAAACGTTCGACATCGGGCGAGCATCGCAGCGGCATCTCGCTTTCGGCGAGGGCATCCACTTCTGCCTCGGCGCTTCGCTGGCACGTCTGGAGGCGCGCATCGCGTTGCTGGCGTTCCTGCGCGTGATCTCGTCTTACGAGATCGAAGCGCCGGGGCAGCGGTACTCCAGCCACACCGTACGGGGATTCATACACCTGTCCGCCGTGGTCCGCTGAAGCTCCACCAGACTCGGCGTTGCCGGGTGTTCCTGGGCGCCCGCATCGAGCGATTCCGGAGAGATCGCCTTCAACATGCCTGCAACCCTTACCCAGACGAGAATCCAGCGAAAGCACCCATAGAAAAGCCCCGCCGGAGCGGGGCTTTCCCTTAGCGGGCCGATAAGCCGGATCCTGTCGTGGGTGACCATCCATCTGAGCGGCCTACCTGGACCTTGGCGGGCAGCCTGCGAGCGGTCCTGTTTGGCCTTGCATCGAGTGGGGTTTGCCCAGCCGCCGCGTCGCCGCGGCGCTGGTGCGCTCTTACCGCACCATTTCACCCTTGCCCATCAGCCGTTCACGTGGGACGGCTGACGTCGGCGGTATGTTTCTGTGGCACTTTCCCGCGGGTTTCCCCGGGTCGGTCTCCCGACCACCCTGCCCTGCGATGTCCGGACTTTCCTCCAGGGCTGACGCCCCAGCGGCCACCTGGCCTGCGCCTCCAATCTAGCGGTTTCGCCGATCGTCAGCGGCTCAGACGCGCCGCAGCAGGCCGACGACCCGTCCGAGCACCTTCACCTCGCGGCTGCGGATCGGCTCGAGCGCCTCGTTCTCGGGCTGCAGGCGGACGTGGTCCGACTCGCGGAAGAAGCGCTTCACGGTAGCCTCCTCGCCGAGCAGCGCGACGACGATGTCGCCGTTCGAGGCGGTGTCCTGCGGACGCACGACGACGAGATCGCCGTCGAGGATGCCCGCGTCCTTCATCGACTCGCCGTGGATGCGCAGCAGGTATTCGCCCTCGCCGCCGCCCGCGATGTCGGGCACTGGCACGTACTCCTCGACGTTCTCTTCGGCGAGCAGCGGCGCGCCGGCCGCGACATGGCCGACGAGCGGCAGGCCGCCGTTGCCCATCAAGCTGCGGACGCTCTCGACCGCGCCGCCGACCGCCTTGTCGAGCAGCTCGATCGCGCGCGGCTTCGAGGGGTCGCGCCGCAAGAGGCCGAGCTTCTCGAGGTTCGAGAGGTGCGCATGGACCGTCGAGGAGGAGGCAAGCCCGACCGCCTTGCCGATGTCGCGCACCGTCGGCGGATAGCCGTACTTCGCGGAGTGCTTGCGGATGAAGTCGAATATCTCCTGCTGGCGCTTCGTCATGTCCATTTAGACGCGACTCCAGTCGATCGGGCCTGATGGCCGTGGACGAACACTTGTTCGTACAGTAGCGTCATGTGCGGACGGACGCAAGGTCGGACCTGCCCGCAAACCGGCTCGGGCGGGGATCGCGCGCCGATCGTGGCGTCAGGCCGAGGCGCCGAGCCGGTCCGATCTGGCCGCAACGATCCTGAGCACCCCCGACCGGAGCGATCGAGGGCCGCGAGATTCAGGCCGCCAGCCGCGGGCTATACTCGGCCCCGCTGCGCTCGTGGCGGAATTGGTAGACGCGCAAGGTTGAGGGCCTTGTGGGCTTTACGGCCCGTGGTGGTTCGAGTCCACTCGAGCGCATTTTTCGCGGGGCAAGTATTGTTAATCGAACCCACCGATTCCGTCAGCTTGCCTTCAGTTCCGCGTCGGCTTGAGCGAGGGATATGCACGCGGCGCCGGATGGTAGTTTGGGGTCGTGGCCCACCACAAGCGACGGCGACCCAAGCAGCGCCGCGCGGGCTGTTTGCTCTGCAAGCCGCAGAAGCTGCCCGCGATGAAGAAGGCAGAGCGCAGGCGGACCCGTCGCGATGCACTGAGCGATGAGCTGCGTGCCACGCAGGAGCACAGCGGGCAGTCCAACCGAAGCGTCTCGGGCAAGCGATAGCCTGTAGGCATGGCTAAGCCACGGCATCGTGAGGTCGACTCGGGAGGCTCGCTCAAGACGGTCGGCTCGACGCAGAATGTCGCCGACCGTTCGGCGGTGCTTCGTCCTGCCACGCGGAGCCTACGTGACGTGCTCGACGAACGCGGTCCTTTGACGGGACCCATCACTGACGCCGGCACGCGGGCGCTACTCGCTGTGCGCGGCGAGCGGCACGAAGGCGGGCATGGCGGCCACTGAGCCGCCCACGCCGGCGCCAGCCATTCTATACGTCGACACCTCCGCGATGCTCAAGCTGCTGGTACGCGAGGCAGAGTCTGACGCGATCGAGCGCGAGCTTCTGAAGTGGAGCGAGCTCGCCACGAGCGTCATCACCGAGGTCGAGCTGCCACGCGCCGTGGCACGCGCGCGCGAGGAGCGAGCCGACGCAGTGATCGACGGGAGTGTCGTGCTGCAGGGCGTACTCGCCTCGGCCGCGATCATCCCACTCAGCGAGAACATCGTCGCTGCAGCACGCAAGGTGAAGCCCGTACACGTCGGCGCGCTCGACGCCATCCACATCGCCAGCGCACTCAGCCTGGGTAGGGACCTCGCAGGCATCGCCACCTACGACAAGCGCATGCAAGACGCCCTCGGACCCCTGAGAGTCGACGTGATCGCGCCCGAGGGAGGCAATCCGCCCGAGGAAGACAATCAAGATGAGGCACCGACCAGCTCAGCGAATCCGTCCAGCGATGACCAACAGACTTCGGGATGACTCTTCCATCGCCCGACGAACAACAGCCGCCGCTTGATATCGCCCAACCGCCGTTCGCGCAGATGCGCCGCAATCGGGCTGATCTCGCGTAGCGAGTCGCTCCGGCGCACCGAGTCCTGCCGGAGATGCTCGTATTCAGCTGAGCGTGGTGAGCGCGAGCGGCACGATGCGCTCGGCGCCGGCGAGGCGAAGCTGACCGCCGACCATCGCCAGCGTCCAGCCCGACCCGCGGTGGTCGTCGAACAGCACCCCTGTGCCCGCTGGCGGCGTGGCGGCGATCCGAAAGGCGCCGCGAACGTTTCCGGCCTGCTGCGCCGCGTTTGCCATCGTCCGCTGGGGCGGGCGGTCCTCGACCCGGCGTACGAGGTCGAGATGGGGGACGCCCAGCTCCGCGGCCAGCCGCCCAGCCAGGTAGGGCAGCGCGTCGCCCAGCCGGACGGATGGGACCGTGGTGATCCACGCGGCCGATGCGCCCGAGCCGCATACGATGCTGGCAAGCGCTGTGACGAGCTCGTCCTCGAACGCCCCGTGACGCAGCCCGCGCTCGATCGCAGGCCACCAGCCACCGTCGCCGACGCGCGCGAGCGCCCAACCCGGCTCGGTGCGCGCGTTCTCGGCGATCTTGCGCATGGAGCCTTTCGCGTCGGGCGCCATCAGCTTGGCCTCCAGCTCGACCGGTCTTGCACGCAGGTGCCGCTGGGCCATCTCGACCAGCGCCTGCTCCGGCGGCTGGGCGAACCGCGGCGCGGTGCAGACCGAGCAGCGCCCGCAGTTTTCGGCGCCAGGGTCATCGAGCTCTTCCTGCAGAGTGCGCATCAGGCAGCGGCCGTCGGCGCCGAACCGCGCCATCGCCTGCTGCTCTGCGCGACGAAGCGCGGTGACGCGCTCGTAGCGCTCGGCGTCGTAGCTCCATTCCGAGCCCGGTATCAGCTGCCAGCGGCTGCCGGCTCGGCGGACTGCGCCCTCGACGTCGAGGATCTTCAGCATCGCCTCGATGCGGCCCATGCCGAGGTTGACGCTCGCCATCAGCTCGCGGGTGCTGCGGCCCTCCTGCCCGGCGGCCTGCAGCTCGGCGAGCACGGCGGCCACCCGATGGCTCTCGGGAAACGCTTGGTCTATGAAGAAGTCCTGGATCTCGCGGTCCTCGCCGCCGCGCAGCAGAACCACATCTGCATGCTCGACCCCACGTCCGGCGCGGCCGACCTGCTGGTAGTAGGCCACGACCGAGCCGGGCGCCTGGTAGTGCACGACGAACGCGAGGTCCGCCTTGTCGTATCCCATGCCGAGCGCGCTGGTGGCGACGATCGCCTTCACCTCGTTTCGCAGCAGGCGCTCCTCGGCCGCGATCCGGAGCTCGGTGTCCTGCTCGCCGCTGTAGGCAAGTGCGGATATTCCGTTCGCGGCGAGGAAGCTCGCGACCTGCTCCGCGTCGCGCTTGGTGAGCGTGTAGACGATCCCCGAGCCCTGCAGCGCCGGCAGGTGCTGCGCAAGCCATGCCAGCCGTTCGGCGGGCCGCGGCAGCTGCAGCACCTCTAGCCGCAGGCTTCTGCGCGCGAGCGGCCCTCGGTATGAGCGCAGCGGTTCCTCGGCGCCGGCGGCAAGCTGCTCGCCGACGTCTGCGACGACCCGGTCGTTGGCGGTGGCCGTCGTCCCCAACACCGCGACCTCCGGAGCGAGCAGCTCGAGCACGTCCTTGACGCGCCGATAGTCCGGCCGGAAGTCATGCCCCCAGTCGGAGATGCAATGCGCCTCGTCGACGACGAGCAGCCCGACAGAGGCGGCGAACAGCGGCAGCATGCTCTCCCGGAAGCGCGGGTTGTTCAGGCGCTCCGGGCTGATCAGCAGCAGGTCGATCGCATCCGCCGCCAGGCGCTCGCGAACCTCGTCCCACTCCTCGCGGTTCGTGCTGTTGATCGTGTGGGCGCGCAGCCCGAGCCGCTGCGCCGCGGCGATCTGGTTGCGCATCAGCGCCAGCAGCGGGCTGATGATCAACGTCGGGCCTGCGCCCGCCTCCCGCAGCAGAACGGTGGCGAGGAAGTACACGGCGGACTTCCCCCACCCGGTCCGTTGCACGCACAGCACCCGCGCTCGGTCCACTACGACATCTCGGATCGCCTCCAGCTGCCCAGGCCGAAACGCCGCGCAGTCATCGCCCGTCAGCAGCCGCAGCCGCTGCGTCGCGACGCCAGCCAGATCCTCCGTGCTCACCGCGTGCATCGCGCCATAGTCTCATGTGGGCCCGGATGTTCCTGTCGTTTGCCGGTGATCAACGTCGCTCTCCGGTCGAGGGAATGCCGTGCTGGCGTGCCTTGCAGATCTGAACAAGCCGCGACTTTCCCCCCGCCCCCGCGTTGAAGCACCCGGAACGGGCGCGCGGCGGACGACGCGGCGCCCGTGGTGAAGCGCGAGGCGCCGCGTGAGGCGCAGACCGCGGACGGCCTGCGACGCAGGCTCGAGAGCAAACGCCCGACCAGGAGGACGACGCATGCAACTCCGCAGGTGTGAAACCCCTGCCCGCAGTGGCGGCAGCAGTTCAAGTGGTGGCAGTTGGAGCGGTGACAGTGCGAGCAGCGGGAGCGCCGGCAACGGCGACAGCGGTGGCGACCGCAGTCGCGGTGCCCGCAGGACGAGAGCCCTCGGCGCGGGCTGGCGGCGAGCCGCCCTGCTGAGCGGCGCGGCGCTCGCGATCGCCGCGGCGCCGGTCGCGCTCGCATCCGGCGGCCAGGCGGGCAGTGCCGGCAGCTCGGGCCGCGCCGCCCACGCCGCGATCCTCTCCGACAAAGCGATCCTGAGGGGCGGCATCCACAACCCGGCCTCGAGCTCGTTCTTCAGGACGACGGGCATCTTCTCCAACACCGGCGGGTGGACGCTGCGCGTGAAGAACCTCGGCGGCGGCGGGGCGGCGACGTTCGGCTGCAAGGCGGCGTCGGGCGGGTCCGCCTGCGTGCAAGCCGAAAACGGCAAGGGCGGGCTCGCGTTCGAGTTCGCGACGAGCGGCGGCGAAGGCGGCAGGATCGATCTGACCGACCCGAACGGCGCGCCGTTCACGACGAACGCCCACGGCGAAGCGAAGGGGCTGAACGCGAACTACCTGCAGGGCAGGCAGGCGAGCGAATTCCAGCTCGTAAGCCAGCCGGCGGCGAACGCGAACGCGCTTGGCGGCGTGCCGGCGAGCGAATACGTGAAGACGAGCGGGCTGATGTTCGCCGACCTCGGCCCCGACGGACACATCGAGAGCACGCGCGGCGCGACCGCGGCCACGAAGACGGGCGCCTCCTTCACGGTGACGTTCGGGACCGCGAACCTGAGCAAGTGCTCCTTCACCGCCTCCCCCGTGGGAGCCGCGCTGTCCAGCGGCGCGCTGGCGGTCGAACCGAGCTCAGCCGAACCGAGCGTCGTGACGGTGAACGCGCCGAGCGGCTTCGGCGACGGCGTCGACCTGCAGGTCGTCTGCTGAGCAGATCGAGGACGCGGTGAGGCCGGGCGTCGAGTTTGGCGCCCGGCCTCATCCCCGCCGTCAGCCGCAGGCGAAGGGAGCGCGAGACGGAAAATGCCGGCACAGCGGCGTTCTGCCTTCGCTTCGCCGTCTGCGAGTATCCCGCCGCGTGGAGGAGTCAGACGGGACCGGCCAGGGCAAGCGTGACGAGCGACGCGAGCACGGAGAGCGAGGCGCATGCGGTGAGCAGGGCGAGCGCGACGACCTCGCCGAGCTGCGCCGCCGTCGCGCGCTGACAGAGGACGCGGCGCGCCCCGAGGCGGTGAGGCGGCGCCACGACGCCGGCGGCAGGACCGCGCGCGAGAACGTCGCCGACCTGGTCGACGCCGGCTCCTTCGTCGAGTACGGGCGCTTCGCGATCGCCGCTCAGCGGCAGCGCCGCGAGATGCAGGAGCTGCTGGAGCGCACGCCCGCCGACGGCCTGATCGCGGGCACCGCGACCGTGAACGCCGATCTGTTCGGCGAGCGAGCGGCGGTCGCCGTGCTCTCCTACGACTACACGGTGCTCGCGGGCACCCAGGGCGCGCTCGGGCACCGCAAGAAGGACCGCCTGTTCGAGCTGATCGAGAAGATGCGCCTGCCGACCGTCTTCTTCGCCGAGGGCGGCGGCGGGCGGCCGGGAGACACCGACTATCCCGTCGTCTCCGCGCTCGACGTGCGCGCGTTCGCGCTGTGGGCGGGCCTCTCCGGGCTCGTTCCGCGGATCGCGGTCGTGAAGGGCCGCTGCTTCGCCGGCAACGCGATGATCGCGGGCTGCTCCGACCTGATCGTCGCGACGAGGGACTCCTCGATCGGCATGGGCGGCCCCGCGATGATCGCGGGCGGCGGCCTCGGCGAGGTGCATCCGGACGAGGTCGGCCCCGCGGAGATGCAGAGCGTCAACGGCGTGATCGACGTGCTGGTCGAGGACGAGCGGGAGGCGGTGGCGGTGACGAAGCGGCTGATCAGCTGCTTCCAGGGCACGACAGACCCTGGCGTCACGCCCGACCAGACGGCGCTGCGCAGCGTCGTGCCGGAGCGCGAGCGCCGCGCCTACGACGTGAGGCCGGTGATCAGCACGCTCTGCGACGAGGGCTCCGTCACGTTCCTGAGGGAGCGCTTCGCGCCCGAGCTCGTGACGGCGCTCGGCCGCATAGAGGGCAGGCCGGTCGGCTTCATCGCGAACAACACGGTCCATCTCGCCGGCGCGATCACGAGCGACGCGGCGGACAAGGCGGCGCGGTTCCTGCAACTCTGCGACGCGTTCTCGCTGCCGCTCGTGTCTCTGATCGACACGCCTGGGATCATCGTCGGCCCCCAGGCGGAGCAGACCGCGCTCGTGCGCCACGCCTCGCGGCTGCTGATCGCGGGCGCCGCGCTGCGCGTGCCGCTGATCGCCGTCGTGCTGCGCCGCGGCTACGGCCTCGGCGCGCAGGCGATGGCGGCAGGCAGCATGCACGAGCCGATGCTCACGCTCGCCTGGCCGGGGGCCCATCTCGGCCCGATGGGCCTCGAGGGGGCGGTGAGGCTCGCGCTGCGCAGGGAGCTGCAGGAGATCGCCGACGAGCAGGAGCGCGAGCGGCGGGTGCGGGAGCTGACCGCCGCGGCGCAGGAGAACGCGAAGGCGCTGAACGCCGCGAGCCTGTTCGAGATCGACGACGTGATCGACCCCGCCGACACGCGCGCTCTGATCGCGGCGAGCCTTACGGCCGCGAGTGCGCACCCCCAGCCGCCGCGCGAGCGTCCCCGCTTCGTCGACGCCTGGTGAGCGGCGTGCGAGGGGCGGCATACGCGGGGCGGTCGACAGCGGGGGCAGCAAACGGACACGGTCGACGCCGCCTGCTGACACACGAAGAAGACCGCCGACCCTGACGCCGGCGGTCTCCTTCACATCGCGATCGAGGTCGGCGCTACCGGCGGCTCACGCCGTGGCGGCGCAGCACGCGCAGCGAGACGCCTCCGGCTGCGATCAGCAGCAGGCCGGCTGCGACGAGCAGGCGCAGGTCGAGCCCGGTGAAGGGCAGCGCCGTCGCTTTCGCGGCGGGCGACGTCGCCTGCGTCGGTGCGGCGGCTTTTTCTTCGCTCGGACCTACTTCTTTCTTCGCCGCTTCTTTTTCAGGGGCGACTTCTTTTTCAGGCGTAGGTTCTTTTTCGGCCGCTTTTTTTTCGGGCGCCGGTTCTTTTTCGGCGGGCGGCTTCGGCGTCTGGCTGTAGCCCGTCGTCGTGGACGAGGTGCTCGTCGTCGCAACCGCGAGCGCGGGCATCGCCGCGATCGCGAGCGCAGCGAGCGCAAGCGAGAGGGCGACGACGAGGCTGCGCAGCGCCCGGCGCGTCCTGCCTGCCGTCGACCTGCGAAGGGCCGTCACGTCGTTCGAAATCATTAACTGCCTCCCAGTCTCGGGGTTGGTGCCGGTGATCTCGGGCCTACGGCCCTCCTCAAGGCGATCCTGCCTTTCAAAGCTGCAAGTGTACGTGCAACGTGTACGGAAGTTCGGCGGAGATCGCGCAGACCCTGCCCGCCGCCTACCCCCTGGCGCCGAGCTTCACGCGCCCTGACAGCGTGCCCTGCTGCAGCTGGGAGCGCAGCACCTTCTTGTCGAACTTGCCGACGCTCGTCTTCGGCACCTCCGCGATGAACGCGAACTCGTCGGGCAGCCACCACCTCGCCACCCTTGGGCGCAGGTGCTCGATCAGCTCCTCCGCGCTCAGCGCCGTTCCCTCTCTCAGCACTACGCAGCACAGCGGCCGCTCGGCCCAGCGCTCGTCCGGCTTCGCGATCACCGCCGCCTCGATCACGTCCGGGTGCGCCATCACCTCGTTCTCCAGCTCGACGGAGGAGATCCACTCGCCGCCCGACTTGATCACGTCCTTCGCCCGGTCGGTGATCTGGACCGACCCCTGCTCGTCGACGGCGGCGATGTCGCCGGTGCGAAGCCAGCCGCGATCGAACTTGTGCTCGCCGCTCTCGTCCTCGTAGTAGGCGGCGGCGATCCAGGGGCCTCGCACCTCGATCTCGCCGGTCGAGGTCCCGTCCCAGGGAACCTCCTCTCCCCCGTCGCCGACGAGCCGCAGCTCGACCCAGGGCAGCGGCGTGCCCTGCCGCGCGCGCGCGTCCCAGTGGGCGTCGTCCACGGCAGCCCCGGCGCGCGGCCGCGAGTAGGTCGCGACCGGGCTCGTCTCGGTCATCCCCCACGCCTGGAAGATCCGCACGCGATGGCGCTCTGAGAACTGCCTCATCAGCTCACGCGGGACCGCGGAGCCACCGCAGGCGCAGTTGCTCAGGGAGGTGAGGTCGACGTCGTGGCTGTCCGCGTAGCGCAGCAGGTCGGCGAAGATCGTCGGCACGCAGCCGAGGATGCTTGGGCGCTCGGCCTCGATCAGCCGCGCGAGCGGCTCAGCCTGCAGGAAGCGGTCGGGCAGCAGCAGGTCCGCCCCGCACAGCGCGGCCGCGTGCGGGATGCCCCAGGCGTTCGCGTGGAACATCGGCACGACGACGAGCGCCCTGTCCTCGCGCCCGAGGCCGAGCGCGTCCTTCGTCAGCGTCGCGGTCGAGTGCAGCGAGATCGAGCGGTGCGAGTAGAGCACGCCCTTCGGGTTGCCGGTCGTGCCGCTCGTATAGCAGAGGGCGGCGGCGGCGCGCTCGTCGAGCTGCGGGTAGTCGAACGCGCCGTCCCCCGACTCGGCGAGCAGCTGCTCGTAGGAGAGCGCGTTCGGCAGCCTCTGCAGCGTCGCGGCGTCGACGTCGTCGCCCATCACGACGTAGTTGCGCACGCCTGGGAGCTGCTCGGAGAGGGGCGCGAGCACGTCGATCAGAGAGTCGTCGACGAAGATCACCTCGTCTTTCGCGTGCCTGACGATGTAGACCAGCTGCTCGGCGAACAGCCTCACGTTCAGGGTATGGAGCACGGCGCCGAAGCAGGGAACGGCGATGTAGAGCTCGAAGTGGCGGTCGTTGTTCCAGGCGAAGGTGCCGACGCGGTCGCCCTGCTGCACGGCGAGCCGCCGCAGCGCGTGCGAGAGCCGATCGACGCGAGCGGCCGTCTCGCCGAAGCTCGCCCTGCGCACGCCCGCCGCGCTCAGCGTCGCGACCTCCGCGTCCCGGTTGCAGGTGCGCATGCGGGCGAGCATGTGGTGCAGGGTGAGCGGAAAGTCCTGCATCAGGCCTTCGAGCATCTCCTCGTCCCTTTCTCCTCGTGTCGACCGAGGGTACCCCGATTCTCGCCCCCCGAGAAACGACGCCTCCGCGCCGTCAGCCGCCGCGGTCACGCCGCTCGTGGACGAGCGCGGCGAGCTCGCCGGCCCCCTCGGAGCGCAGGCCGCTGCGCGCAACCGCCGGCTCGCGCGGCAACAGCCCGTCGTAGAGGGATCGCGTGCGCGCGGCGACGTCCGTCCAGTCGAAGCGCAGGACGTGCTCGGACGCCTCAGCGACGAGCCGGTCGCGCAGCTCGCCGTCGACCAGCAGCCGTTCGATCATCACGCCGAGGTGCTCTGCGTCGCCGCCGTTGAAGCGCAGGCCGACGCGCTCGCCGGCGGGCACGACCTCGCGCAGGCCGCCCGTGTCGGCGACGATGCAGGGGCAGCCGGAGGCCATCGCCTCGAGCGCGACGAGGCCGAACGGCTCATACAGCGAGGGCACGACGCAGAGGTCGGCGATCCGGTAGAGCGAGTGCAGGGCGTCGTCGCCGATCCAGCCGAGGAAGACGCCGTGCTCGTCGAGCGCGAGGCGCCTCGCCTGCGCCTTCAGCTCGGCCTCGTGGGTGCCGCTGCCGGCGACGAGGAAGCGCACGCCGCCGACCTGCTCGATCACCTTCGGCAGCGCCTCCAGCGCGAGCTGGAAGCCCTTCTCGTAGACGAGCCGGCCGACGAGCAGCACGAGCCGCTCATCCGGGCGCGCGAACTCGCGCCGCAGCGCGGCGAGGTCGCTCACCGGGCGCAGCTCGCTCGGGTCGATCCCGTTCGGGATCACCTCGACCCTGCTCTCGTCGATGCCGAAGACGTCCGCGACGTGGCCGCGCATGTAGTGCGAGCAGACGATCACCGCGTCCGCGCGCGCGGCCATCCAGCGCTCGACGCCGTGGATGTGCGACTGCGGCGGCTTCTCGACCCAGCCCTGGTGGCGGCCGTGCTCGGTGGCGTGGATCGTCGTCACGTAGGGCACCTCCAGCGCGCTCGCGAGCTTCGCGCAGACGTTCGCGACGAGCCAGTCGTGGCCGTGGACGAGGTCGTAGCGACGCTGCGCCGCGAGCCTCAGCCCGGCGCTCAGCATGTCCTCGTTCATACGCTGCACCCACTCGACGAAGCGGTCGAGGTCACGCGGCCACTCCGGCTCGTGCACGCGGTGCACGTTCACGCCGCCCCGCAGCTCGACCGTCCCCGCCGCCTGGTGCCCGCTCGCCGCTTGGTCTCCGCTCGCCGAGTGGTCTCCGCCGCGCGTCAGGACGTCGACCTCGACGCCGTGGCCGACGAGCTCCTCGGCGAGCTTTCGCACGTGGCGGGCGAGGCCGCCCTCGATCACCGGCGGGTACTCCCAGGAGACGATCAGCACGCGACTCGTCACTGTGCGCACCCTACCTCGCTCGCGCGGGACGCGTAGCGAGCGCTATCTGGATGTGCGGAGCGGGTGGCGCGCAACGGGCCGACAGCGCGCTGCGGAGACTCGCCGCCGTCGTGCGGATCGGCACGTCGCGCGTCCGTCCGTGCCCTGTTGCACGATGCCGCCCTCTTGACGAGCGTCCTCACATCACTGCGCGCCTGGCAGCGACAGGCGCTCGGCCTGCTCCACGACTGGCGTCAGGGCCCCTTCCTGCTCTCCGCCGCGCCGGGCGCCGGCAAGACGCGGCCCGCGCTCGAGCTCGCCCGCGTCCTGATCGAGAAGCGTCAGCTCGCGGGCGTCGTCGTGCTCTGCCCGACCGCGCCGCTGACGCGCCAGTGGGCGCACGCCGCCGCGGCGCTCAAGGTTCAGCTGCAGCCTGACGCGCGCTCGCCGAAGCCGCCGCGCGGGTTCCACGGGGTCGCGGTCACCTACGCGCGCGTCGCCTCGGACCCCGCGGCGTGGGCGAGGAAGGTCTCCCCGAACACCCTCGTCATCGCCGACGAGGCCCACCACCTCGGCCAGGACCTCGCCTGGGGAGCGAGCTTCCAGGCCGCCTTCGCGGCCGCGCCGCGCTGGCTGCTGCTCTCAGGCACGCCGTTTCGCTCCGACGCGGCGCCGATCCCAGGCGTCAGCTACGACGCGGAAGGAGTCGCGCAGCCGGACTTCTCATACACCTACGCCGACGCGGCGGCGGAGGGCATCTGCAGGCCGGTCGCCTTCGTCGCCTTCGACGGCGCGCTCTCCTGGCGCAGCGGCGAGGACATCATCGAATCGTCTTTCGAGACCGCGCTGACCGGCCGCGAGCGGGGTCGCCGCTACAGGACCGCGATCTCCGCGGAGCTGCCTGAGGGCCTGCCGCGCATCCTGCGCGAGGCGCACGAGCGCCTGCAAAGCCTGCGGGCGGGCGATCATCGCGACGCCGGCGGCCTCGCGGTCGCCGCAAACGCCTCGCACGCGCGCCAGATCGCGAAGCTGATCGCCGACGCGACGGGGCGTCAGCCCACGCTCGTGCTGCACACCGACGCGCAGGCGGCGCAGAAGCTCGAGCGCTTCAGGCGCTCGCAGGAGCCGTGGATCGTCGCGGTCAACATGGTCTCCGAGGGCGTCGACATCCCCCGCCTGCGCGTCGGCGTATATGCGAGCGCCGCGAAGACGCCGCTCATCTTCCGCCAGATCGTCGGCCGCTTCGTCAGGACGCTGCCAGGCAGGCCGCCGGAGCAGAGCTTTCTCTACCTGCCCGCCGACCCGCTGCTCAGAGCCCACGCGGCCGAGGTCGAGACGGAGCTGCGGCACGCGCTGCGCCGCGACCAGGACGAGGAGGGCTTCGAGCAGCCGCGCGAGCGGCGGCAGACCGAGCGCTCGCCGCAGGCCGACTTCGTCCCCCTCAGCGCCGAGTTCGCGCCCCAGCTCACGCTGTTCGGCCCCGCGCCGGCTGCGTCCGCCCCTTCGCGGCCTGTGGCCGATCCGGAGCCGCCGCCGCAGGCCGCCTTCGAGCGGCATCGCAGCCTGCGCGAGCAGCGCAGCAGGCTCGTCGCCGAGCTCACGCGCCGGGAGAAGCGCAGCCATCGCGAGGTCAACGCCTGGGTGAACCGCGAGGCGGGGATCGAGAGCGTGCAGCGCGCGACGATCGCCCAGCTCGAGCGCTCCGTGCAGGCGCTGCAGCGGGAGCTGAGCCGCCCGCGGAAGCAGCGCTAGCCAGACTGTTGAGTCAAATCTGATGAGGAAGACGAGGCCGCATGCGGCCTCGTCCGTCGGCGCG
>JBAIYK010000125.1:0-3913 GCA_037915935.1 Solirubrobacterales bacterium
GAAGTCGATGCCGTGCAGCCAGATCCAGCGCTCCGCGTGCTGAGAGCCCCAGTTGTGGCCGATCATCCCGCGCCAGCCGTCGATCTGGAGCGTGCGCCCCGGCAGCGTGAGCGTGCCCTCGAACGTCGCCGCGGGCGAGGGGCTGCTCAGCTTCGTGCGCGGCAGCGGCGCGCGGTAGAGCAGCGGGTAGGGCAGGTGGCGAAGCTCCGGCTCAGCGCGGTCGAAGCGCAGCGACCAGCTCGCCGGGCCGCACGAGCCGTCCGCGATCTGGGGGCCGATGCGCGTCTGCCCGACCGCGATCCAACCGCCCTCCGGCACGCTCAGCTGTGGCGTCGTGAGCTTGTGCATGAACGGCGCTCCCGCGGCGGCATCGAAGACGGTGCACCAGACCGACCCGTGCGGCGGCTGCCCTGGGCGCTTCATCACCGTGCAGCGAATCCAGACGCCGAGCGGCTCCTGCGGCGAGAACGCGCGCAGGTAGAAGGACTCGTACATCCCCGCTTGCAGCGGGACGTTCGGGAAGACCGCCTCCACCGCCATCGCGAGATCGTATCCGCGATGGGAGTCTGCTCGCCGCCTTCGCGAGCCTGGCAGTATGCAGCCGTGCCGGTCCTCCGCACCCCTCTGATCGAGCTGCCGCCGGCCCTGCGGATCGACGGCCGCCCGCAGCCGCGACCGGGGACGCGGGCGCGCTTCGTGATGGGCGTCGACGGCGGCGGCACGAAGACGCTCGCCGCGATCCTCGATCTGCAGCGGCGGGTCCTGCATCTCGGGCACGGCGGCCCGAGCAATCCCGACTCGGCCGGTCCCGAGCGGGCGGGGCGGGCGCTGCTGGAAGCCGCTGCCGAGGCGGCGGCGGGCGCGGCCGTGAAGCTCGACGACCTGAGCCCGGCGGTGCTCGCGATCGCCGGCACCGACACACTCGCGGTCGAGCGTCACGTGCACGCGCGCGCGCCGCGGAGCTGGATCGTCGTCAACGACGTGGTCGGCGCCTGGGCGACGGCGACCGGCGTGCGTCCCGGCGTCGCCGTGATCTCGGGCACCGGCAGCAACGTCTTCGGCGTCGGCGCCGACGGGCGCTGCTGGCGCGCGGGGGGCTGGGGCCACGTGCTCGGCGACGAGGGCTCTGGCTACTGGATCGGTCTGAAGGCGATATCCGCGGTGCTGCACGATCGCGACGGCTCCGGGCCGCCGACGTTGCTGAGCGATGCGGCGCTCGACTTCTTCGGCGTCGAGAGCGTCGAAGCGCTCGTCGGTCTCGTCTACGGCAAGCCGCTGAGCAAGAGCGAGATCGCCGCCTTCGCGGTGCGAGCGGCCGCCGACGCCGAGCAGGGCGACGCCGTCGCGGCGGCGATCTACGCGCAGGGCGCGGCCGAGCTCGGCGCGCAGGTGGGGGCCGTGATCTCGCGCGCCGGCTTGGAGGGCGCCTTCCCCGTCGGCCTGGTGGGCAGCGCGTTCAAGGCGGGGGCGATGTTCGTCTCTCCGTTGAGCGAGGAGATCGCGAGCCTTGCGCCGCAGGCTGAGGTGCACGTGGTCGAGCTCGCGCCGGTCGCGGGCGCGCTGATGCTCGCGATCGAGGTCGCCGGTGCGCGCGAGCGATTCGATCTCGCGGACCTCGGGTCGCTGATCGCGGCGGCGGTCTAGTCTCAGGCGAGCAGGCGCTCGATCGCCGTCCTGTCGCCGATCGCCTGCGGGCCCTTGCCGCCGATCCGGACCGCGGCAGCGGCGTTGCCGAAGGCGGCGGCCTGCGCCGGCGCTCGTCCTTCGCGCAGCGCGACGAAGAACGCGGCTGCGAACACGTCGCCCGCGCCGAGGTCGTCTTGGGCGTGAGGGATCGCCACCGGGGGGACGTGGACGACCTCGCCGTCCCGCAGGTGGACCTCGGTCGCGCCCGCCCCCGCTGTGACGGCGACGATCGCGCCGCGATCGAACAGCGCCCTGCAGCTCTCGCGCTCGGCCTCGCTGAACGCGATCGCGTTGCAGCGGCCCGGCAGCGCCGAGGCCGCGAGCGGGACGAGCGCGATCTCCCCAGTCTCGGGGTCCCAGCGCCGCGCGAGCCCCTGGGGCGTGAGCCCGACGAGGCCCGCCTCTCCCCGCCAGCGCGAGGGCGTCTCGCGCGCGATCGGCGCGAGGTGCAGGATCGAGCTGCGCGCCGGGATCTGCTCCGCGTCGATCGACCCCGCCCAGGCACGCACGCGCTGGCGCCGGCGATGGCCCGCGCCCGTCGTCTCGAGCGTAGTCGTGTGCGAGTCGGAGGCGATCCGCAGCTCGAGCTCGCCCGCGAAGGGCGACAGCAGCGCACGCAGCTGATCGGGATCGCCGCGGGTGACGATGAGCGTGCGCAGACCGAGGCGCGCGGCCTGGAGGCCGCTGTAGAGGGCGCCGCCGCCCGGCTGGCGCAGTGGGCTCTCGCTCCGCGGCGCGCCGCGTCGGCCGACGTCGTCGAGCAGCACGTCGATGCTCACGTGCCCGACCGCGACGTAGTCGTACTGAGCTGTGATTGCCATCGCATCCGCCTCCCCTGCGATCGCGAACGATGCCACCTCGCGGCCCGTGCCTGAGTCGGAGACGATCTTGCAGTCGCTAGAGCGTCTGTGGGCGGCTATCGCCAGTGCCGCGCTCGGCAGCGAGCAGCGCCGTCGCCTGCGGCAGCGTGTCGACGACCGTGAGATGGCGGTCGAGCCCCGTGAGCGAGAGCACGCCGCGCACCGCTGCGCCAGGCGCGATCAGCACGAGCACGGCACCGTCGCGCTCGAGCTCCTGATGTGTCTGGAGCAGGATGTGCAGCCCGCTCGAGTCGATGAAGTCGACGCCGCAGAGGTCGATGATCGTGTCCTGGCTGCCGAAGCGCTGCCGCACGTCGGCGAGTCGGCTGCGGATCGTCGGGACCGCCGCCCGGTCGATCTGGCCCGAGACGACTGCGCGCGCCGGACCGCCTGCGTCGCTTCGCACCTCGATCGCGGGCGGCGGGGGGAGCGCGCTCGCGGGTGTTGTGCGATGCCTCTCCACTCCGAGTCCACGCTAGCACCGCAGGCGCGGCGCCGCCACGACTGCGAAGCGGATATTTTTGCGGCCGATGGCCGAGCCGAACATGATCACCTCGGAGGGGCTGCAGGCGCTGCAGTCGGAGCTGCGAGCGCTCGAAGGCGAGGGCCGGCGCGAGATCGCCGAGCGCATCAAGACCGCGCGCGAGTGGGGCGACCTGAAAGAGAACAGCGAGTATCACGACGCGAAGAACGACCAGGCGCACCTCGAGACGAAGATCGCGAGGCTGCGGGACCGGATCTCCTCCGCGCAGATCGTCGAGACGGCGACCCAGGAGCGCGGCGTCGTCTCCTTCGGCAGCACGGTGACCGTGCAGGACGGCTCAGGCGCGCGGCGCAGCTGGACGATCGTCAGCTCGCGCGACGCCGCGCCCGCGGAGGGCAAGATCTCGGCCGAGTCGCCGGTCGCGCGCGCGCTGCTCGGGCTGCGCGCGGGGCAGGCCGCGCGCGTGTCGCTGCCGCGGGGCGAGAGCGAGCTCACCGTGCTCGGCGTCGAGGCGGCCTGAGGCGGCGCCCGCGCATCTCGACGTCCGGCGGGATCTCGAGACACGAGCATCGACATCCGCAGGGCGTTTCTCAGTGCGGGCTTCGCAGGCGCCTCGCAAACCGCTTCGGTGAGCGCGCGTAGAGCGCTCTCCCCGCCGCGAACGCGCGCGAGCGCAGCTTCCGGCGGCGGCGTTCGATCGCGCGCAGCAGCGCCTTGCGGGAGGAGCGATCGCCGCGGAAGAGCTCGTCCTCGGCGCGCACGCGCTGCGCGAGCAGGGCGAGGTCGTGCTCCTCGCCGAGCGCTTCGCCGAGCTTGTCCGCGTCGCGCGCGATCCGGTCGAGACGCTTGCCCGGCCGCAGCGCTTCGGCGCCGTAGCGCAGGT
>JBAIYK010000073.1:0-14112 GCA_037915935.1 Solirubrobacterales bacterium
GACCGCCTCCTCGACCGAGGAGGCTGCGGCCTTCGCCTCGACGCCGGCGGCGTGCAGCCGCTCCAGCAGCTCCTTGCTCGAGACTTTCTGCTCCTTCGCGATCTCGTGAACGCGCTTCTTGCTCATCGGCTCATCGATTTTAGGCACCTATCCCCTTCGCTCCGCGCGCCGGGGACACGCCCGACAGGAGGTCCGAGGGCTCGATCTGCACCGGACGGCGCAGCGTCCTCGCGATCCCACCGCGGCGCAGCGCCAGATCGAGGCAGTCGCGCGCAGGGATCGACGGAGCGCTCGCGCAGAGGTAGGCGCCGCGCCCACCGAGGCGCGCGCGGTCATCGATCGCGACGGCGGCGGGACGGTCGCGCGGAGCGTCGCGCGCGACCGCCAGGCGCACGAGCTCGGGCTTGCCTGCGATCCGCCCGCAGCCGGCGCACCGGCGCTGCGGCACGCGGGCGGCTATGACGCCTGCTCCTCGGCGGCAGGCTCGGCGGTCGCCTGCTCGGCCACCCCGTCCGCAGCCGGCGACTCGTCGGCCGCGATAGGCGCCTCGCCGTTCGAGGCCGGCTCCGCCGGAGCCGCTTGCTCGCCTGCTGCCTGCTCCCCCACCGGCTGCTCTGCAGGTCCCTCGCCAGCAGGCGCCTGCTCGCCGCCGGCGAGATCGACGACGCGGTCGCTGTCGATGCCCGCGAGCGCCTGGTGGGCCTCCAGGCCGCAGTAGCGCGAGCCGGGCAGGGCGGCGTTCGGGCAGCGGCGGCCGCTCGAGAGGATCGCTGAGCAGCGGCCTGAGACCTCCTCCTCCTCGTAGCCCTGCTCGGCCTCCTCGGCCGCGAACTCCGTCTCGGAGCGGATGTCCACGCGCCAGCCGGTCAGGCGCGCCGCGAGGCGCGCGTTCTGGCCTTCGCGGCCGATCGCCAGCGAGAGCTGGTCGTCGGGCACGATCACCGTCGCCTGCTTGTTCTCGTCGTCGACGAGCACCTCGCGCACGCGCGCCGGCGAGAGCGCCTTCGCGACGAAGCGGGCGGGCTCTTCGTTGAAGGGGATGATGTCGATCTTCTCGCCGCGCAGCTCGGAGACGACCATCCGCACGCGCGAGCCGCGCGGGCCCACGCAGGCGCCGACCGGGTCGACGCCGTCCGCGTGCGAGATCACCGCGATCTTGCTGCGATAGCCCGGCTCGCGCGCGACACCCACGATCTCCACGAGGCTGTCCGCGATCTCGGGGACCTCCAGCTCGAACAGCGACTTGATCAGCTCAGGGTCGCGCCGGGAGACGATGATCGAAGGGCCCTTCGTCGAGGGCGAGACCTCCTTGATCACCGCCTTTATGCGCTGGGAGTGGTCGTAGCGCTCGCCGTCGACCTGCTCGGACTTCGGCAGCAGCGCCTCGACGCGCTCGCGCAGCTGCACGAGCGTGTAGCGGGAGTCGGACTGCTGCACGATCCCCGTCACCAGCTCGCCGACGCGGTCGCGGTACTCCTCGTACATCATGTCCCGCTCGGCCTCCCTGATCCGCTGCAGGATCACCTGCTTCGCGGTCTGGGCGGCGATGCGGCCGAAGTCGTCGGGGGTCACGTCGCGTTCGTCGATCTCGTCGCGGTACTGCTCGAACTTCTTCGGGTCGATCACCGGCTCCTGCGGTTCGCGCAGCTCGCCGGTCTCAGGGTCGACCGTCGTTTCCTCGTCGATCGTCTCGACGATCAGGTGCGCCTCCAGCCGCTCGGGGATGATCAGTTCGATCACCCTGAAGTCGGCGGTCTCGCGGTCGATCTCGACGCGCGCGTACTTCGCCGCGCCGGGCTGCTTCTTGTAGGCGGAGAGCAGCGCGTCCTCCAGCGCGACCATCAGCTTCTCGGGCTCGATGCCCTTCTCGCGCGCGAGCGCGTGCATCGCCTCCAGGATCTCGCGTGACATCGGCTACTCCTCGACCAGGTTGCAACGACGGATTTCCGAGTAGGGGATCGCGATCACCCCGCCGTCGGCGGCGAGCGTGATCTCGCTGTCGGAGGCACCGACCAGCTCGCCCGTGTAGCTGCGGCGGCTCACCGGCGTGCCCGCCGCCCGCGCTCCCCGGCGCTCCCCCTGCGCCTCGCGCCGCTCGACCTGCGCCTCGCGGCGCTCCCCAGGGCGCGTGCGCGTCTCGACGCCCCCGCGGCTCGCGCCGGCCGCCCGGGGTGGGCGGGTCGCCTGAACACGCACGCGCGCCCGCCGCCCGATGTAGCGCCGGAAGTGGTCGGGCTTGCTCAGCGGCCGTTCGCTGCCGGGCGAGGAGACCTCGAGCGTGTAGCGCTCGCGCATGTCGCTCAGCAGGGCGCTCACCCGCTCGCACAGCGAAAGCGTCACGCCGTCCGGATGGTCGATGAACACGCGCAGAGTGCCGCCGCCCAGAACCTCCGCGAGCAGCACCTCGACCTGCGGCTCGGCGTCCGCGAGCCGCTGCTCGATCTCTGCTTGAAGCGCTGCCATCTCCACCTCCATCACGACGAAAAAAAAGCGGGCGAGCGCCCACTTTCAGCCACCTACTGCCGGCACGGGCGCCGGCAAGAAAGCCGCTGTCGAGAATAGCACCGCTTCGGAGCAGTGATCACGACCCGTGCGCGGCCTTGCGCGCGCGGTCGCGGTAGAGCCTGTAGTCGGCGCGCTCGGGCTGCAGCGAGCAGGCGAGCGCGAGCGGCTTGCACGCCTCGCGGTGGCGCCCCATCAGCTGCATCGCGCGCCCGAGGCAGAAGAGCGCGTAGTCGTTCGTCGGCGCGGCGGAGGCGACCGCCTCGAACTCCTCAGCGGCGTGCTCGTAGCGGCGGGCGTGGAAGAGCGCCCTGCCCAGGGTCTCCCTGATCGAGGTCTTCTCCGGCGCCATCCCGCGCGCCCTGCTCAGCGGCACGATCGCCGCCTCGTAGTCGCCGTGGGCGAGCAGATCGCAGCCCCGCATGTACAGGTCATAGAGGCTGTCCATGCGTCTTCACTCTAGCCGCTGCCGCGGAGCCCTCCGGAGCCTTGATGAATACCAAAGCGCACGCAGTTAAAAATCGGACATCAACCAACCCGGCCGCCGCGCAGACCCTCGACCGCGTCGAGGATCGCCTCCGCGACCTCGCGCTTGCTCGCCTTCGGGATCACGCGCTCCGAGCCGTCCGTCACCACCGCCACCTCGTTCTGCTCGGCGCCGAAGCCGATGTCGGAGCGGGAGACGTCGTTCAGGACGATCGCGTCGAGGCGCTTCTCGCGCAGCTTCATGCGCGCCTGTGGCAGGCCGTCGTCGCCGTGCTCGGCCGCGAAGCCGACCAGCGTCTGGCCGTCCTCGCGCATGCTCGCAAGGCTTGCGAGCACGTCCTCGGTCGGCTCCAGCTGCAGCGTCAGCGAGCCATCGCCCCCGCGGTCGCCGCCTCCGCGGTCGCGCTTCTTCATCTTGCCCGCCACCGGCGCCGCCGGCCGGAAGTCGGCGACCGCCGCCGCCATCAGCAGCACGTCGCAGCCCCGCAGCTCCTGCTCGCAGACCCGCTTCATCTCCGCGGCGCTTCGCGCCTCCAGCCAGCGAACGCCGGCCGGTCTCGGCAGCGAGACGTTCGCGGCTATCACGCTCACGCTCGCGCCGCGGGCGAGCGCCGCCTCGGCCAGCGCGAGCCCCATCTTCCCGGAGGAGGTGTTGCCGACGAAGCGCACGCCGTCGATCGGCTCGCGCGTGCCGCCGGCGGTGATCAGCACCCGCACGCCCGCCAGAGAGCCGGCCGCGTCCCCACCGGCCGCTTCGCGCAGCGCCGCCTCGCAGGCCGCCAAGAGCCTCGCCGGCTCGGGCAGCCTGCCGACGCCCTCCTCCCCCTTCGAGGCCAGGCGCCCCTGCTCGGGCTCGATCACGATCACGCCGCGCTCTGCCAGCAACGCGAGGTTCGCCTGGGTCGCGGCGTGCTCGTACATGTGCGCGTTCATCGCGGGCGCGAGCAGCACCGGGCACCTCGCCGCGAGCGCGGCCGTGCTCACCATGCTCTCCGCGTGCCCGCCGGCGAGCTTCGCGATCGTGTTCGCGGAGGCGGGCGCGATCAGGTACAGGTCGGCTTTCGCGACCAGCTCCAGGTGCCCGATCGGCTCGTGCTCGGGCGGGCGCTCGTCTGGGAAGGCGCCGCGCGAAGGGTCGCGCTCGAACTCGCTCATCAGCACCGGCGCGCCGGTCAGCGCCTCGAATGAGGCGACGCCGACGAACCGCTTGCTCGCCGGCGTCTGCAGCACGCGAATGCTGTGCCCCGCGGCGGTCGCGAGGCGCACGAGCTCGAGCGCCTTGTAGGCCGCGATGCCGCCGCTCACGCCGAGCAGGATCCTTGCCATCGCCGTTCTGCCTCGTCTGCCGCCGGAGCTCGCGGCGTCCCTGCGACGTCGGGACTACCTGTAGTGGTACTTGATCTTGCCTGCGGCCACTTCTTCCAAAGCGATCGTCAGGTAGTTCTTCGACTTCGTCTCGATCATCGGCGGCGGGAACTCGTCGAAGGTGCCCTCGCCGAGGTTGTGGTAGTAGCTGTTGATCTGGCGCGCGCGCTTCGCGGCCACCAGGACGCCTGCGTAGTTCGAGTCGACGTTCTCGAGCAGGCGGTCGACTCGGGGGGAGATCATCGAGCGTTCACCTTTCCGTTCAGGGAGCCTCAGTCTAGAGGCTCGCGCGGCTCGCCGTCCGCGAGCGCGCCCTGCACGAGCTGCACCAGCTCCCGCTGCGCGTCCTCCAGCCTGTCGTTCACGATCACGTGCGAGAACTCGCGCCGGGCGGCGAGCTCCTGCTCTGCGACGGCCAGCCGGCGCGCGACCTCCTCGTCGTCGTCGGTGCCGCGGTCTCGCAGCCGCTCTCCCAGCGCGCTCAGCGAGGGCGGCGCGATGAAGACCTGCAGCGCGTCTGGCATCGCCGCGCGCACCTGCCTCGCCCCCTGCACCTCGATCTCGAGCACGACAGGGACCCCCGCCGCGACCCGGTCCTCCAGCTCGCTGCGCAGCGTGCCGTAGCGGCGGCCCGCATAGTCGGCGTGCTCGACGAAGCCGCCGTCGCGCAGCAGCTCGTCGAACTGCTCGTTCGAGAGGAAGTGGTAGTCGACGCCGTCGCGCTCCCCTCGCCGCGGCGCGCGGGTCGTCGCCGAGATCGACAGCTGCAGCTGCGGCAGGCGGCGCATCAGGCCGGCGATCAGGGTGCCCTTGCCGACGCCGGAAGGGCCGGTGATCACGAACACGCGCGCCATCGCCGGGACCCTATTCGCAGCTACGGCCGAATCGACGTCCAGACCGGCGTCCAAAGCCGCCGCACTGGCAATGCTATCGCGCACGCAGCTCGAAATAGAACATCACGCACCCCGCCAGCTCGAAGTCGAACATCACGCGCCCGCGCTATCGGCGCAGGAGCGCGACCAGCTCGGTGCGCTGGCGCTCGGAGAGCCCGCCGATCGTCTTGCTCGGCGAGATCCGGCAGGTCAGCAGCACCTTGTTCACCTTCACGCGCCCGTAGCGCGGCACGGACAGCAGCAGGTCGAAGACCTTCGCCGTCTCGATGCAGCTTGGCGGCCGCTCCAGCAGCCCCGCGATCGACAGCCTGCCCGCCTTCAGCTCGCGCTTCACCTGGGCGCGCTCGGTGCGGATGTTGTTTGCTCGCGCGAGCGCGTCCATGCGCTGGATGTGGGACCTGCTCAGCCGTTCCCGCGCTGCGAGCGCCTGGTCGGAGGGGGCGTGCTGCTCCGCCGGCGCCGTTTCGGTCGCGATCGCCATCGGCGCGAGTGTACACGTCCAACGACTACCTGCAACGCGAAATTCGCCAATTTCGCTCAAGCTCAGGTCGAGCTTTACAGGAGTGGAGGTTGCTGCACGGTGACATCTTGAGTTTGCAGAGGTTTCGGCTCGCCTTCCCTCCGTTCCAGCAAGCCGACCGGTTCGAAGCCGACGCCGCTCTACGCCACCCTTGCGCGGCGGGAAGGCTCGCCGTGCAGCCGCTGCAGGCAGAGCACCTCTGGCTCGCCGCCCTTGCTTTCGCGGGCGATCGCGCGCGCGGCGGAGATGCCCGCGGCGAGCGTCGTCAGGCAGGGGATGCCGCGCAGCACGGCCGCGTGGCGGATCTCCCAGCCGTCGCTGCGCGCGCCTGAGCCGGTCGGCGTGTTCACGACCAGGTCCACCTCGCCCCGCTCGATCCAGTCGAGCACGTGCGGGGAGCCTTCGCCGATCTTGTTCAAAGGCTGCACGGGCACGCCCATGCGCGCGATCGCCTCCGCGGTGCCGCGCGTCGCCACGATCGCGAAGCCTGAGTCGTGCAGCAGCTGGGCGATCGAGAACGCGCCTGACTTGTCGGAGTCGGTCACCGATATGAACGCAGTCCCCGACCGCGGCAGCGGCACGCCCGCGGCCGCCTGGGCCTTCGCGAACGCGGTCGGGAAGTCACGCGCGATCCCCATCACCTCGCCGGTCGAGCGCATCTCTGGGCCGAGCACCGCATCGGCGCCGTCGAAGCGGTCGAAGGGCAGCACCGCCTCCTTCACGCTCACGTGCTCGCCGAAGCCGAGCCCTTCGCGCTCGCGCGGCAGCTTCAGCTCGGCGATCCTCGCCCCCAGCATCACCCGGCAGGCGAGCTTCGCGAGCGGCAGGCCGACCGCCTTCGAGACGAACGGGACGGTGCGCGAGGCGCGCGGGTTCGCCTCGATCACGTACAGCTCGCCGTGGTGCACCGCGAACTGCACGTTCAGCAGACCGATCACGCCGATCTCCAGCGCTATCCCGCGGGTCGCCTCGCGGATCTGCCGTAGCATCTCCTCGCCGAGCGAGTGCGGCGGCAGCACGCAGGCGCTGTCCCCGGAGTGGACGCCCGCCTCCTCGACGTGCTGCATGATCCCGCCGATCCAGACCTCTCGCCCGTCGCAGAGCGCGTCGACGTCCACCTCGACCGCGTCCTCCAGGAACCGGTCCAGATAGATCCTTTGAGGGGCTGACGCCCCGTGGTTGGCAGTGGTCTCGGACGGCTCGCCGCTGCCGACCTCTCGGCGCAGGTAATCGGAGAGCCCTTCGGAGGAGTAGACGATCTCCATCGCGCGGCCGCCGAGCACGTAGGAGGGGCGCACGAGCAGGGGGTAGCCGACCTGCTCGGCGCGCTGCAGCGCCTCTTCCACGCTCGAGGCGGTCGCGTAGGGCGGCGCCTTGTAGCCGAGGCGCGAGAGCAGCGCGCCGAAGCGCTTGCGGTCTTCGGCGAGGTCGATCGCCTCCACGCTCGTGCCTAGCAGCGGCACCCCCGCCTCGGCGAGCCCGGCGGCGAGCTTCAGCGGCGTCTGGCCGCCAAACTGGACGACCACGCCGACGAGGCCGCCGCGCGACCGATCGCCGTCCACCGGTCTTCGCCCATCTCCCCGCTCGACCTCCCCTGCTCCTCCCTCTCCCCGCTCCACCTCCACCACCGCGAGCACGTCCTCCAGCGTCAGCGGCTCGAAGTAGAGCCGGTTCGAGGTGTCGTAGTCGGTCGAGACGGTCTCCGGGTTGCAGTTCACCATCACCGCGTCCATCCCCAGCTCCCTCACCGTCATCGCCGCGTGGACGCAGCAGTAGTCGAACTCGATCCCCTGGCCGATCCGGTTCGGCCCCGCGCCGAGGATCACCACCGAGGGCCGCTCCCCGCGCTGCACCTCGTGCGCGGCGCCTGCGGGGTGGGCGGGGACCCGGTCATAGCTCGAATAGTGGTAGGGCGTGCGCGCCGGGAACTCGGCTCCGCAGGTGTCGACCGACCTGAAGGCGCGCTCGCCCTCGAACGGCACGTCCGGGTACAGCGCGAGCGCGCTCATCTCGCGCAGGAACCAGGGGTCGATCGACGTCTTGCCGTGGATCTCCTCGATCGCGCGGCCGCGGCGCAGCAGCTCGAAGATCGCCTCGTAGCGGTCGCAGGCCGGCGTCGTCAGGCCCTCCAGCAGCTCCTCGTCGGAGACCGCGTCGAGGACAGGCGGCTTGTCCAGCTCGCGCGAGCGCATCGCCTTCGCGAACGCCTGCTGGAAGGTGCGCCCGATCGCCATCGCCTCGCCGACGGACTTCATGTGCGTCGAGAGCGTCGAGGTCGCGCCGGGGAACTTCTCGAACGCGAAGCGGGGCCACTTCACGACCACGTAGTCGAGCGTCGGCTCGAAGCTCGCGGGCGTCACGCCCGTGATGTCGTTGTCGATCTCCTCCAGCAGGTAGCCGACGGCGAGGCGGGCGGCGATCTTCGCGATCGGAAAGCCCGTCGCCTTGCTCGCGAGCGCCGAGGAGCGCGAGACGCGCGGGTTCATCTCGATCACGAGGATCTCCTCGGTCGCCGGGTTCACCGCGAACTGGACGTTCGAGCCGCCGGTCTCGACGCCGACCGCCCGCATCACCGCGATCGCCTGGTCCCTCACGCGCTGGTAGAGCCTGTCGGGCAGCGTCTGCTGGGGGGCGACCGTCACGGAGTCTCCCGTGTGGACGCCCATCGGGTCGACGTTCTCGATCGAGCAGACGACCACGACGTTGTCCGCCCGGTCTCGCATCACCTCCAGCTCGAACTCGCCCCAGCCGAGCACCGACTGGTCGAGCAGCACCTGCCCGATCGGCGAGGCTTCGAGGCCGCGCGAGACGACCTGCTCGAACTGCTCCTCCGTGAACGCGATCCCGCCGCCGCGGCCGCCGAGCGTGAACGCGGGCCGCACGACGCACGGCAGGCCGACCTGCTCGATCGCCGTCAGCGCCTCCTCCACGCTCGTCGCGATCGCGCTCTTCGGCATCCTCAGCCCTGCGGCGGCCATCGTCTCGCGGAAGCGGTCGCGGTCCTCCGCGCAGGCGATCGCCTCGTAGTTCGCGCCGATCAGGTCGACGCCGAAGCGCTCGAGCGTGCCGTCGTCGACCAGCTCCTTCGCGAGGTTCAGCGCGGTCTGGCCGCCGAGCGTCGGCAGCAGCGCGTCGGGCCGCTCGCGCTCGATCACCTGCGCGACCGGCCCCCGCAGCAGCGGCTCGACGTACGTCGCGTCGGCGAGGTCCGGGTCGGTCATGATCGTCGCAGGGTTCGAGTTCACGAGCACGATCTCGTAGCCCTCCTGCCGCAGCACCCGCACCGCCTGCACCCCGGAGTAGTCGAACTCCGCCGCCTGCCCGATCACGATCGGCCCGGAGCCGAGGATCAGGATCTTCTTGATGTCTTCCCTCTTAGGCATCAGGCGTCCCGCTCCTCACCGCGGTCGGCCCGCCGCTTGACTCCACCCTGCTCCGCCCCATCCCGCGCGGTCGCGCCCCGCCCGATCTGCTCCAGCATCCGATCGAAGAAGTGGACGCTGTCGTGCGGGCCGGGGCCGGCCTCCGGGTGGTACTGGACGCTGCCGCCCGGCACGTCGAGCAGCGTCAGGCCCTCGACGGTGCGGTCGTAGAGGCTCACGTGCGAGAGCTCCGCGGCGCCGAAGTCGGTCTCCCAGCGCACCGGCTCGCCGGTGTCGAGCGCCTCTGCGCCGCCGGGGCCGAGCACCGCGAAGCCGTGGTTCTGGGAGGTGATCTCCACGCGGCCGCGCTTCAGGTCCTTCACCGGGTGGTTCGCGCCGCGGTGCCCGAACGGCAGCTTGAACGTCGAAAGGCCGAGCGCCCGGCAGACCATCTGGTGCCCGAGGCAGATCCCCCACACCGGCGCCCGCCCGAGCAGGCCCCTCACCGTCTCAACGACGTAGTCGAGCGCGGCGGGGTCGCCGGGACCGTTGCCGAGCAGCACCGCGTCCGGGTCGCCGTCGAGCAGCTCCTCCGAAGAGGCGGCGCAGGGGTGCAGGCGCACGCTCGCGCCGCGCTTCAGCAGCTCGCTCACGATCGAGGACTTCACGCCCGTGTCGAGCACCGCGATCAGCGGCGCGGCGCCGCCCTCGCTGCCGTTCGCGCTGCCGCCGAGCGTGTTCACCGCTTTCGGGCTCACGACCTTCGCGAGGTCCCGGCCGCTCATCGGCGGCTCCGCCTCGACCAGCTTCATCGCCTCCGCCTCGCTCGTCGCGTCCGGGAACAAGCCGCCGCGCATCGAGCCCGCGTCGCGGATGTGGCGCACGAGCGCGCGCGTGTCGACGCCGCTGATCGCGGGCACGCCACAGTCGGCCAGCCAGGAGAGCCAGCCGCGCTCGGCGCTCGGCGCGTCCTCGAAGTCGCACGCCTCCCGCATGATCGCCGCGCGCGCCCACACGCGTTCTGACTCCATCGCCTCCGAGCAGACGCCGTAGTTGCCGATGTGCGGATAGGTGAAGGTGATCAGCTGCCCGGCGAAGGAGGGGTCGCTCACCGACTCCTGGTAGCCGGACATGCCCGTCGTGAAGACGACCTCGCCGACCGCGCGCCCCTCCGCGCCGCAGGCGACTCCGTCGAAGCGGGAGCCGTCCTCCAGGAGAACGTAAGCGCCGCCGCTCACCTTGACGTTCTCCCCGCCGCCCCGCCGATCCACCGCCTGCACACCGTGCGCCCAGCCGCCTGTCTCATCAGATGATCAGCCTCTGGATCGCCTTGAACTCCGGCGTGCCCGCGCGCTCCAGCAGCTCGAACAAAGCGGTCTCGACCGTGCTGATCACGGCGCCTTCGCGCTGCAGGCGCTCCAGGCCGCGCTCGTAGTCGATCGCGTGGCGCGAGCCGACCGCGTCGGCGGGCACGTGCACCTCGACGCCGGCCTGCAGCAGGTCGAGCACGGTCTGCGAGACGCAGACGTGGGTCTCGATCCCGCACACGATCGCCTGCTCGCGACCCTGCAGGTCGAAGCCCTCCGCGCGCACCGCCGAGAACACCGTCTTCTCGATCGGCCGCTCATCCTCCAGCCCGACCGCTGAGACGGTGCTGCCAAGGCCCTTCGGGTACTGCTCGCTCACGACGCGCGGGATGCTCAGCGTCCGCGCCGCCGCGAGCAGCTTGCCGCAGGCGGCCGCGACCGCGTCGAAGGTCTCATACGAGGAGAAGCCCTGCTGGACGTCGATCACGACGAGCGCGGCACGATCGCGAGAGAGCATGCTCATGCGCCTCTCGCATCCCCGATTCGGCCAGCGCCGGCATGCGGGCTCATGAGACCACCGTGAAGGCGCGCTGGCGGTACGCGATCGCGCCGTCGGCGATCGTCATCAAGACGCGGCCGGTCAGGCTGCGCCCCGCGAAGCAGCAGCTCTCGCTGCGGCTCTCCCAGCCGTGCTCGCCGGGCACCCAGCGCGCGGCAAGGTCGACGAGCGTCAGGTTCGCGCGCTGCCCGACCGCGATCCGCGAGACGGGCAGCTCGAACAGCTCCGCGCCGGCGGTCATCCGCTCGACCAGCGTCTCGAGCGAGAGCACGCCTGGCAGCACGAGCATCGTGTGCAGCGCCGCGAAGGCGGTCTCGAGCCCGGTCGTGCCGAACGGCGCCTGCTCGAAGGGCAGCTCCTTCTCCTCGCGCGCGTGCGGGGCGTGGTCGGTCGCGACGCAGTCGATCGCCCCGCTGCGCAGCCCCTCGATCAGCGCGAGCCGGTCCTGCTCGTCGCCGAGCGGCGGGTTCATCTTCAGGCGCGTGTCGAGGCTGCGCAGCTCCTCTTCGGTGAGGAGCAGGTGGTGCGGGCTCGCCTCCGCGGTCACGTTCGCGCTGCGCTGCTTCGCGGCGGCGACCGCCTGCACCGACGCCTTCGCGCTCAGGTGCTGGAAGTGGACCCGTCCGCGCTCGTAGAGGGCGAGCTCGGCGTCGCGCAGCACGAACGTCGACTCGCTGACGCTCGGGATGCCCCTGAGGCCGAGCGCGGTCGAGACCGGGCCCTCCCTCATGCTGCCGCCGGCCGAGAGCGAGGGGTCCTCCTCGTGCAGGGCGATGACGCCGCCGGCGAGGCGCTGGTACTGCAGCGCCTTGCGCAGCACGCCCGCGCTCGACACCGGGCGCCCGTCGTCGGTGAAGCCGAGCGCCCCCTGCTCGCGCAGCTGCGCCATCTCGGTCAGCTCGTCGCCTTCGAGGCCGCGCGTGATCGCGGCGAGGAAGCCGACCGGCACGCGCGCCTCCCGCGCGGCCGCGTCGCGCAGCGAGCGCAAGAGCGGCGGCGAGTCGATCGGCGGGTCGGTGTTCGGCATCGCGATCACGCCGCAGAACCCGCCCACAGCGGCCGCCCTAGTGCCAGTCTCGAGGTCCTCCTTGTGCTCCTGCCCTGGGCTTCTCAGGTGCACGTGCGGGTCGAAGAAGCCCGGCAGCAGCGTCGCGGCGGCACCGTCGACCAGCTCCGCCCCGCTCGCGTCGTCGGCGTCGATCGTGCCGGGCTCGGCGAGCCTCGCGATCTCGCCGCCGATGATGTGGACGTCGAGGCGCGCGTCGATCCGCTCGCGCGGGTCGAGCACGTGGACGTCTCTGATGATCAGGTCGCACCGCGGCGGCTCGTGCCACAGCAGGCTGAAAGCGCCCATCAGCGGCCCTGCCAGCGAGCCTATGTCCATCGACGGGCCTGCGGCGCCCGCCGGTGGACCTCCGGCGCCAGTCGGCGGGCCTGCGGCGCCCGTCGTGTCGAAGGGGTCCATCAGGCCGGCTGCGGCTCGGGGGTCGGGCGCAGCGGGATTGGCGCCTGCGGCCGCACGCCGCTCAGCAGCTCGTAGAGCACCGCCATCCTCACGACGACGCCCGACTCGACCTGGGAGGAGATCAGCGACTGCGGCGAGTCGACGACCTCGCCGGACAGCTCGACGCCGCGGTTGACGGGGCCCGGGTGCATCAGCAGCTGCCGCGGGCGCAGGCGTCGGCCGTTCACCTGGTACCAGGCGGCGTACTCGCGCAGCGAGGGCACCCACGCCTCGGTCATGCGCTCGCGCTGCATCCGCAGCGCGTAGACGACGTCGGCGCTCTGCAGACCGTCGAGCGTGTAGCGGACCTCGCAGCCGAGCGCCTCGATCTCGCGCGGGACGAGCGTCGGCGGGCCGGCGACGGTGACGCTCGCCCCCATCCTCCTGAACGCGAGGATGTTCGAGCGCGCGACGCGCGAATGGGCGAGGTCGCCGACGATCCAGATGCTCAGGCCGTCGAGCGAGCCGAGCCGGCGCTGCAGCGTGTAGACGTCGAGCAGCGCCTGCGTCGGGTGCTCGTGCTTGCCGTCGCCCGCGTTGACGATCGCGGCGCTGCACCAGCGCGAGACCAGCTCGGCTGAGCCGACCCACGGCGTCCTGACGACGATCACGTCCGGCTTGTGCGCGGAGAGCGTGAGCACCGTGTCCTTCAGCGACTCGCCCTTCTCGACGCTCGAGCCGCCGGCGGAGAAGTTGACGACGTCCGCGGAGAGCCGCTTCGCCGCCAGCTCGAACGAGGAACGCGTGCGCGTCGAGGACTCGTAGAAGAGGTTGAGCACCATCCGCCCGCGCAGCGTCGGCACCTTCTTTATCTCGCGGTCTGCGACCTCCGCGAAGCCCTGTGCCCGCGCGAGGATCCGCTCTATCGCGTCGCGGTCCAGTTCCTCGATCGAGAGCAGGTGGTTCATCGCCGCGCCCCTTCCCGATGCGGCGGCCGCGCGCCTGCCGCTGCCAAATACCTATTGATCATTTAAATCTCTATCCCGACGCCCGCCTGCTCGATCGCGACCTCGTCGACGCCGTCGATCTCCCTGACTCGCACCGTGACGTGCTCCCCGCGCGCGGTCGGCAGGTTCTTGCCGACGTAGTCGGGCCTGATCGGCAGCTCCCGGTGGCCGCGGTCGGCGAGCACCGCGAGCTGCACACGATGCGGGCGGCCGTAGTCGAACAGCGCCTCGATCGCGGCGCGCACCGTCCTGCCGGTGTAGAGCACGTCGTCGACGATCACGACGGTGCGCCCGGAGACGTCGAAGTCGATGTGCGAGGCGTGCAGCACCGGCGCCTGCGGGCGCTGCGAGACGTCGTCGCGGTAGAAGCCGATGTCGAGGTCGCCGAGCAGCGCCCGTTCGGGCAGCAGCTCGTCGAGCAGGCTCTTGAGCCGCGTCGCAAGGACCGCCCCGCGCGTGTGGATGCCGACGATCGCGAGCGCGTCCCCCTCGGGGTTCCGCTCTGCGATCTCGTGGGCGATGCGCCGCAGCGACCGCTCGATGTCCTCCTGACGGAGGACGACCTTCTCGTCTTGCATCCGTTCCTTCCTGGCCTCACCGGACCGGGTTAAAGGACGGGGCGAATATACCAGGACCCCCCCTGTACCCCCGTACCCCCCGACGATTA
>JBAIYK010000082.1:0-8343 GCA_037915935.1 Solirubrobacterales bacterium
CTGCTGGGAGATCACCATGCGATGCTCCGGCGGCGTTCGCCGTACGCAGATGACGTGCGCACGCGCACGCGCGGAGCGCCGCTGCGCACGTACGCGCGCGTCGCCAGGTGGGCCACTACCACCAGACGGTGGAGTCGAGGTTCTCGATCTCCTCGAGCGGGCGCGTGTAGATGCCGCTCGAGAGGTACTTCCAGCCGTCGTCGGCGACGACGAAGACGACATTGCCCTCCTCGAGCTCGCCCGCGATCCGGACCGCTACGCGCGCGATCGCCCCGCTCGAGACGCCCGCGAAGATGCCCTCCTGCTCGAGCAGCTTGCGCGTCCAGACGATCGCGTCGCGGTTCGTGACGAAGATCTTGCGGTCGAGCAGCGAGATGTCGATGATCGGCGGGATGAAGCCGTCGTCGAGCGAGCGCAGGCCCTGCACCGGCTCGCCCTGCATCGGCTCGGCCGCGACGATCTTCACCGCGTCCCCGAATGTCTCCTTCAGGCGCCTGCCGTTGCCCATCAGCGTGCCGCCGGTGCCAAGGCCGGCGACGAACGCGGAGACCTCGTCGAGCTCTTCGAGGATCTCGACCGCGGTGCCGTTGTAGTGGGCGTTCGGATTCGCCTCGTTGCCGTATTGGTAGGGCATGTAGTAGTCGCCCTCATGCGCCATCTGCAGGGCCTTCTCGACCGCGCCGTTGGAGCCCTTGCCGCCGTCCGAGTAGACGATCTGCGCCCCGAACATCTGCAGCAGCTGCGTGCGCTCTGGCGTCACATTCTCGGGCATCACGACCTTCAGCGGGTAGCCCTTGCGCGAGCAGATCATCGCGAGCGATATGCCCGTGTTGCCGGAGGTCGGCTCGAGGATCGTCTGCCCCGGCGCGATCGCGCCCTTCTCCTCGGCGTCCTCGATCAGCGCCTTCGCGACCCGGTCCTTCACGGAGCCCGTCGGGTTGCGCGACTCGAGCTTCGCCCAGATCCTCACGCCCGGCTTCGGCGAGAGCCGCTTCAGCTCGACCAGCGGCGTGTTGCCGATCGACTGCACGACATCGCCGTAGCGCCCGCCTGACGCCTTCTGCCGGAGACCCTCTAGAGCCATTACTTCACGGAATATAGCGTGGAGAGGCCCGCCCGGCGAGCACCGCGGACGGCGGCTCGAACCGGCGACCCCAGCGCCGTGCGAGCAACCCTGACACGCCCCGGCCCGCTGCCGGCATGCCTGCGCGAACGGCCATCGAGGCGCCCCAAGTTTTCGATGGCGCGCGTCCCTGGCCGATCGGCCAGTCGAGCACTAATATGGCCCTGCAATACCCCGCCGGCGCCTCCATGCGCGGCTGAGGACACACGACGAGGAGGGACCCGGTCAGATGCAGCGATCGCAGCAGGGATTCGACCACGACTGGATCGTGATCGGCTCCGGGTTCGGGGGCAGCGTCTCGGCGCTGCGCCTCGCCCAGAAGGGCTACGACGTCGGCGTGCTCGAGTGCGGCAGGCGCTTCGCCGACCACGAGTTCCCGAAGTCGACGGGCGACTTCAGGCGCTACTTCTGGCGCCCCCGCCTTGGCATGAAGGGCATCTTCAGGATCAGCAACTTCAAGGACGTCGCGGTCGTCTCCGGCTGCGGCGTCGGCGGCGGCAGCCTCGGCTACGCGAACACCCTCTACGTGCCGCCGAAGGCGTTCTTCGAGGACCGCCAGTGGGCGCGTATGAAGGACTGGGAGTCCGAGCTCGCCCCCCACTATGCGGAGGCGCAGCGCATGCTCGGCGTCACGCTGAACGAGCACGACGACCCCGCCGACCAGCTGCTGAAGGAGCTCGGCGAGGAGCTCGGCGTCGGCGACACCTACAAAAAGACGCCCGTCGGGATCTTCTTCGGCAGGGAGGGCGGGGCTGGTGTCACCGTCGTCGACCCCTTCTTCGACGGCGAGGGCCCCGAGCGCACCGGCTGCCAGCTCTGCGGGCGCTGCATGGTCGGCTGTCCGCACGGCGCGAAGAACACGCTCGTGAAGAACTACCTCTTCCTCGCCGAGCGTCGCGGCGTGCGCATCACCCCGGAACGCACCGTGGTCGACGTGAGGCCGCTCGGGCGCGGCGACGGCAGCGAGGGCTACGAGGTCGAAAGCGTGCGCTCGGGCGCGTGGCTCTTCAAGGACCGCCGCGTGCACCGGGCGCGCGGCGTAGTCGTCTCCGCCGGTCCGCTCGGCACGAACACGCTGCTGCAGCGCTGCAAGCTCTCGGGCTCGCTCGCGCGCCTCTCCGGCCGCCTCGGCGAGCTCGTACGCACGAACAGCGAGGCGATCCTCGCGGTGACGGTGCCCGAGGGCTACCCGCAGGACCTCGTCAAGAGGGTCGCTATCAGCTCGAGCATCTACCCCGACGCCCACACCCACATCGAGACCGTCACCTACGGCAGTGACGGCGACTCGATGCGCCGCCTCTACACACTGCTGACCGGCGACGGCACGCGGTTCACGCGCCCGCTGAAGCTGCTCGCCCAGATCGCAGCCCATCCGAGCCGCTTCTTCAAGCTGCTGATCAGCAGGGAATGGTCGCGGCGGACGATCATCATCCTCGTGATGCAGACGCTCGACAACGCGATGGCGCTGCGGCCCAAACGGGGGCCGTTCGGGACCTTCTGGCTGCAGACCGAGCAGGACGCAGAGCGCCCGAACCCGACCTTCATCCCGGTCGCAAACGAGGCCGCGGAATGGTTCGCGAAGCGCACCGGCGGGATCGCGCAGAGCTCGGTGATGGAGGCGCTGCTCAACATCCCGACGACCGCGCACATCCTCGGCGGCGCAGTGATCGGCTCGAACCCCGCGGAGGGCGTCGTCGACGAGCGCCAGCGGGTATTCGGCTACGAGAACCTGCTCGTCTGCGACGGCTCGGTGATCCCCGCGAACGTCGGCGTGAACCCGAGCCTGACGATCACCGCGCTCGCCGAGCACGCGATGAGCTTCGTGCCGCTCGCGGGAGAGCGCGCGCCGGCGGGCGAGGCGACCGCCGCCGTCGCCTAGGTGCCTCCAGCCATCGCGGGAAGAATGACGAGCGTGTCCGAGTCGCCGACGGGCGTGTCGAGGTCTTTCAGCACGCGCACGTCCTCGTCGTTGAGGTAGACGTTGACGTAGCGGTTGAGCTGGCCGTCGTCGGAGAACAGCTGCGTCTTCGTCGCCGGGTGGCTGGCGACGAGGTCCCGCAGCACCTCGCCGACGCTGTCGCCGGACGCCGTGAGCTCCTTCTCGCCGCCGACGGATGCGCGCAGCACTGGAGGGATCTTGATCGTCGCCATTGTCCTTCGAGGTCGTGGGGTGCGTTGGTCCGGCGCGAAAGGCTATCCGGCGGCGGCGCAGAACGCCTCGTAGTCGGGGAAGACGCCGAGCTCCTCGTCGGCGATCTCGGAGGGGTCGCGCGAGCAGATCGGGCAGTCGGGGTCGCGGCGCACCTTCACCTCGGTGAGGGTCGCGGCGAGCGCGTCGTAGAGCAGCAGCCGCCCGATCGCGGGCTCGCCGATGCCGACGATGAGCTTGACGACCTCGGTCGCCTGCAGCAGGCCCATCGTCCCCGGCAGCACGCCGAGCACGCCGTTCGCGCCGCAGGAGGGCGCGAGCTCGGCCGGCGGGGGCTCCCTGAACAGGCAGCGGTAGCAGGGGCCCTCGTAGGGCTTGAACACCGACAGCTGGCCGTCGAAGCCGAGGATCGAGGCCGAGACGACGGGGATCCTGAGGCGCACGGTCGCGTCGTTGAGCAGGTACCTCGTGGGGAAGTTGTCGACGCCGTCGACGATCACGTCGTAGCCCTCGATGATCTGCACGATGTTCTGCGCGCCGAGGCGCACGGGGTACTTGACCACCTTCACGTCGGGGTTGAGCGCCCTGATCGCCTGCTCGGCCGAGTCGACCTTCGAGATGCCGATGCGCTCGCTGGTGTGGATCACCTGGCGCTGGAGGTTGGAGAGGTCGACGTCGTCGTCGTCGACGATCCCGAGCGTGCCGACGCCCGCGGCGGCGAGGTAGAGCGCGGTCGGCGAGCCGAGTCCGCCCGCGCCGAGCAGCAGCACCTTCGCGTCGAGCAGCTTCTGCTGGCCCTCGACGCCGATCTCCGGGATGAGCAGGTGCCGCGAGTAGCGCTCGCGCTGCTCCGGGTGCAGCGTCCTCGGCACGACGACCTGATAGCCGCGGTCCTTCCAGAGCGTGATCCCGCCGGTCATCGACTTGACGTTCTCGTAGCCGAGGTCCTCGCCGAGGGTGCGCGCGGCGTAGGCGGAGCGCACCCCGGAGGCGCAGTAGAGGATGACGTTCGCGAAGCGGTCGGGCACGATCCCTTCGATCCGCGACTCGAGGTAGCTGCGCGGCACGTGCTTCGCGCCGGGCAGGTGCCCAGCGGCGACCTCCTCGCTCTCGCGCACGTCGATGACGACGACGCCCTCGTCGAGCAGCTCCTTCACCTCGGCGGGATCGATCTCCTCGATCTGGCTCTTGACCTGCCGCAGCAGCTCCGCGCTCGAGCGGCTCATCCTGAAATCTCCTGAACGGCTGTCGGAATTCATGTACTTCAGAGAGTATAGCGGCCCTCGACGTGTATCAAGGGCCGTGGATCGCGACGTGAGAGCAGCAGCGCAAAGCGCGCGAGCGCTGTCGCCAAACGCATCGGGGCGATGGCGAGAACCGACTCCGCAAGCGCGATTCGCGGGCGGCGAGGCGATCGACCGCGGAGGCCACCGACCGGCCCCTGATATCCTAGCCCCGCGGTAGGGATTGAAGCGATGATGTTTTCGACGAAGGCCGAGTACGGCGTGCGCGTGATGGTGGAGCTGGCCCGGAGGGCGAGCGAAGCCGCCGACGGCGGGGCCGACGACGGGACGGGCGGCGATCCAGTCATCCCGCTCGCGGAGATCGCCGAGCACGACGGGATGCCGCTCGCCTACCTCGAGCACCTCGTCGCGCGGCTGCGCAAGGCGGGCCTGCTCGACAGCCGCCGGGGCAGCCGCGGCGGCTACATGCTCGCGCGTCCCGCCGACCAGATCACGATGGCGGAGGTCGTCGAAGCGCTCGAGGGGACGATCGCGCCGATCGAGTGCATCACGCAGGGCTCGGACGGCAGCATCGTCTGCTCGCGCGAGTCCGACAGCGCCCACGCGTGTCCGACGAAGCTGCTGTGGACGAGGGTGCGGCTCGCGATCGTGACGACGCTCGTGCAGACGACGCTCGCAGATCTCATCGATCCCGCCGCCACCGCCGAGCAGGACCCGCTCGCCGCCCTGATGTCCATCTGAGAGCCGAAGGAGACCATTGGCCGACCTGCACATAACGAACCTGCACGTGCGCACCGAGGACAGGGAGATCCTGCGGGGCGTGAACCTCGCGATCGATCGGGGCGAGATCCACGCCCTGATGGGCCCGAACGGCTCCGGCAAGTCGACGCTCGCGAACACGCTGCTCGGGCATCCCGCCTACGAGGTGACCGAGGGCCAGATCGTCTTTCAGGGCAAGGACATCACCGACGCGGAGCCGCACGAGCGCGCGAAGGCGGGCCTGTTCCTCGCCTTCCAATACCCGGTCGCGATTTCCGGCGTCTCGGTCGCGAACTTCCTGCGGATGGCGATGAACGCGAAGCGCGAGCAGCCGATCTCCGTGAAGGAGTTCAGGACGCAGCTCGCCAGCGCGGTGGAGCTGCTCGACGTCGACCGCTCCTTCACCTCGCGCCACCTGAACGAGGGCTTCTCCGGCGGCGAGAAGAAGCGGGCGGAGATCCTGCAGATGGCGATGCTCGCCCCGGACGTCGCGATCCTCGACGAGACCGACTCCGGCCTCGACATCGACGCGCTGCGGACGGTCGCCGAGGGCGTGCAGCGCCTGCACGAGCAGCAGGGGCTCGGCGCGCTGATCATCACCCACTACCAGCGCATCCTCCACTACATAAAGCCGCACTTCGTGCACGTGATGCTCGACGGCCGGATCGTGCTCGAGGGCGGCGTCGAGCTGGTCGAACGGCTCGAGCGGGAGGGCTACGACGAGATCCGCCAGGAGTACGGCGCGCAGGCGGTCGGCGCCGCGGGCGGCGAGGATGCGCGGCATGGCTGATGAGGATCTGCGCAGCGGGACCGAGCCGGCGTCCGGCGTCGCCGGAAGCGATACGGAGCCGGCCGGTGTCGCGGTGAAGCCTGGGCGCCACCGCGAGGCGACCCTGCACAAGGCGCTCTCAGGCGCGGGCGCGGGCGACGGGCGCACGCTCGAGCAGCTACGCGAGGCGGCGCTCTCCGCCTACGAGTCGCAGGAGCTGCCGGTCTGGCGCCGCTCCGGCTTCTGGAGCACGAGCCTGACCGACCTCGACATCGACGCGCTGGAGGTCCGCCACCACGAGCCCGGCACGGCAGTCGAGGTGGTCGATCGCACGCTGCCCGACCGCCCCCGCGCAGGCCGGATCGTGCAGCTCGACGGCTCGGTCGTCGATGTCGAGCTCGACCCGGCGCTCGCGCAGCAGGGCGTGGTCCTCTGCCCGCTCGAGCAGGCGGCGAAGGAGCACCCCTACACGTTCGCGCAGTGGTACTGCAAGCGGCTGACGATCGACCGCAACAAGCTCGAGGCCGGCAACGCCGCCTTCTGGACCGGGGGCGCGTTCCTGCACGTGCCCGCCGGCGTGGCGGTCGAGCACCCGTTCGAGATCGTCTACGCGCTGAGCGGCGCCGGCGTCGCGCAGTACGGGCGCACGCTGATCGTCGGCGAGCGCGGCAGCGACTTCAAGGTGCACGAGTATGACCTCGCCGAGGACTTCGAGGGCCAGGCGCTGCACGCGAACGCCTTCGAGATGTATCTGAACGACGGCGCCCGCTGCCGTCTCGCCCAGGTCCAGGATTGGGGCTCCGGTGAGATCTACGACGTCTCCACCCGCTTCGTGAGGGTCGGCCGCGACGCCTACTGCCACTGGCTGCCGTCGCTGCTCGGCGGCCACCTCGTGCGCCCGCACCTCGAGCTGGCGGTGAGCGAGCCGGGCGGCGACATGGCGTTTCGGGGGATCTTCTTCACCGAGCGCGAGGAGCATCTCGACGCGTTCGCGGTCGACCTGCACGAGACCGGTCCCTCAGGCGGAGACGTGCACTGGCGCGGCGCCGCGACCGGGCAGAGCAGGGCGAGCTTCGAGGGCTTGATAGAGATCGATCCAGGCGCCCAGCAGACCCACACCTACCTGCAGATCCACACGATGATGCTCTCGCCGAGGGCGCGCCTCGACGCGATCCCCTCCGTGCTCGTCTCCGCCGACGACGTCTCCGCCTCCCACGGCGGCACGGTCGGCGAGCTGGACGAGGAGTCGATCTTCTACATGCAGAGCCGCGGCCTGGACCGCGCGAGCGCGGTGCGCGTGATCGTCGAGGGCTTCTTCGAGCCGCTGCTGAGCGAGCTGCAAGACGAGCCGCTGGCGGAGCTGGTGAGGGGCAAGATCGCCGAGAAGCTCGCCGCCGCACGCGAGGACATCGAGACCTATGCCTCGAGCCGCTAGCAGCGCGCCGCCTTCGGGCCTCGACGTGCGCGGCGACTTCCCGATCCTGCAGCGCCGCTTCGACGGGCGGGCGCTGATCTACCTCGACTCCGCCTCGACCTCCCAGAAGCCGAGCGTCGTGATCGACGCGCTCTCAGAGCACCTGAGCAGGCACAACGCGAACGTCCACCGCGGCGTCTACGCGCTCTCGCAGGAGGCGGACGCCGCCTACGAGGGCGCGCGGGCGAAGGTCGCGGCGTTCGCCGGCTGGAACCCTGAGACGACGATCTTCACGAAGAACGTGACCGAGGCGATCAACCTCGTCGCCTACGCGTGGGGCCTCGACAACGTGAAGGCGGGCGACGCCGTGCTGATCACCGAGATGGAGCACCACGCGAACGTCGTGCCCTGGCAGCAGCTCTGCAAGCGCGCCGGCGCGCAGTTGCGCTATCTGCAGGTCGACGAGCGCGGCGAGCTGTCGCTGACCCAGCTGAGGGACGAGCTTGGAAGGGGCGACGTGAGGCTCGTCTCCTTCACGCATGTCTCGAACGTGCTCGGCACGATCAACCCGGTCGCAGAGATGACCGCCCTGATCAGGGAGGCGGGCGCGATCAGCCTCGTCGACGGCGCCCAGGCGGTGCCGCACATGCCGGTGGACGCGAGCGCGCTCGGCGCCGACTTCTACGCCTGGACGGGCCACAAGGCGCTCGGGCCGACCGGGATCGGCGTGCTGCACGGCCGCCGCGAGATCCTGACCGAGATGGAGCCGTTCCTGACCGGCGGGGACATGATCGCCGCGGTGGACTTCGACCGCGCGACCTGGAACGCGCTGCCCTGGAAGTTCGAGGCGGGCACGCCGCCGATCGCCGAGGCGGTCGGGCTCGG
>JBAIYK010000086.1:0-2351 GCA_037915935.1 Solirubrobacterales bacterium
GCCACAGCCCCGCGAGTCCGATCACCGTCAGCAGGTGCAGCGGCGCGCGCCGCAGCAGTCGCGATACAGGGCGGGCGGCCGGCAGCGGCCGCGTCAGCGTCGCGCTCGCGGTCTTCGACTCCACGGAGGAGCAGTATGGCGGCGCGCCCTCCTTGGCGCGCCTCGGAGCATGCTTCCCGCCAGAGGCGTCCTCCAAGCCGAGGCGCCTCCAAGAGAGGTGCGCCCAGGATCCGGCGTGCTACCGACCCGGACCCGGGGCGCATCCGCCTCGGGCAGCACTCCAACCTTCGGCGGAGCTCTCTGCCTCTAGAACAGCGCGAGAGGCCCCGAGTAGCGCTGACGTCGATCCGCTCGCCGATAATGCCGCGATGCTGGACCTCGTCACGGCCGCCCGCGAACATACGCGCGCCCGCGCGTTCGCCGCCGTCGCCGCGCTCGCCACAGCGGCCGTCGTCCTCGCCGGCTGCAGCACCTCGCATCCCCCTCCGATCACATCCGCCGAACTCGCGAGCGCGAGGACCTTCCCCTACTACACGCTCTACTGGGCCGGACCGAGCTTCGCGCACCATCCCGTCACCGCCGCGGACGGCGTCGAGGGCTACAAGCCGCAGTCGGGCGACTCGGTCTACTACGGCGACTGCGTGAGCGGCAACGGCGTGCTCGGCGCGGGCGGCTGCAGGCTGCCGCTCGAGATCACGACGGCGATCTACGCCCTGCGCTCGAACGTCGACCTCGGGCCTCAGCGCAACGTCGTGATCCGCGGCGTCCCCGCCGCGATCTTCGACGAAGGCCGCTCGATCGAGCTCTACACCGGCAGGCTCGTGATCGACCTCTACTCGAACGACCCCGCCCGCGCGCTCGCCGCCGCCGCGCAGCTGCGGCCGCTGAACGCGGACGGCTCGAGCGCGGCGCCGCTGCCGCCGCCCGTCTACTGCCCGATCCTCGCGGGCAAGCGCCCGATCGCGCTGTACCGGCTGATGCAGCGCCTGCCTGGAAGGCCCTGCCAAAGCGCCGATCTCTCGCGCGCCCAGCGCGAAGCGCTGAAGCAGGGCTCCTGAGGCGCTCAGCTCGCGGCGCTCGGCGCCTCGGCGAGCGGGCGGCCGATCTCCCTGCGGATCGAGAGGAACGAGGCGCTGCCGATCAGCGAGGGGATCCAGAGCGCGATCGCCCTGTAGGTCAGCACGGCCGCGAGCACGTACGCGGCGGGGCTCACGCCGTAGGCGAGCAGCATGCCCGTCAGGCCGCCTTCGACCGCGACGAGGCCCCCTGGGATCGGCAGCGAGTTCGCGAGCATCCCGATCAGGTAGGCCATCATCACGACCCAGAAGGACGGCGAGCTGCCGTAGGCGCGCAGGCAGGCGTAGAGTACGAGCACGTCGCAGAGCCAGTAGGCGAGCGCGCCGAGCAGGCGCCAGTCGGGCCGCCGCAGCAGCCTCAGCACCCCCCAGACGCCGTCCCCGAACGCTGTCAGCGCAGCGGCGATGCGCGGATGCTCGCTGCGGCTGTCGCGCGCGTAGACCTGCGCCCAGGCGCCGATCGCGAGCGTCGCCACGATCGCGGCGAGCGCCGCGGCGGCGGGCAGCAGCGTCAGCAGAGGATCGGTCGATCCGGGCAGCAGCCCGAGCCACATCGGCACCCCGATCGCGAGCACGGCGAGCACGTTCACGGCGCTCGTGATCACGAACAGCTCGACCGAGCGGGTCGCGATCCGCCCGAGCGAGAGGCCCTTGCTGCGCATCACCCAGCCGCCGAGGACGAGCCCGCCCAGCCCGCTCACCGACACGACCGCGTTCACGGCCAGCTCGGATAGCGCGAGGCGGCTGCCGAGGCTCCACCCGAGCCGGCTGAACAGCAGCTCGAACAGCACGACGTAGCCGAGGCAGGAGCCGAGCTCGAACCCGATCGCGGCGAGCACCCAGCCGACCTGCGCGTCGGAGATGCGGTCGGCGACCGACTTCAGCCCCGGCACGGCGAGCAGCAGCGCGGCGATGATCGCGAAGAAGACCGCGAGCGTGACGATGCTGTTGCGCAGCGAGCGCGAATGCGCCGCGAGCTCGGCGCGGTTGCCGCCCTCTCCGTCCGCCCGCCGCGGGCGCCTCGACGTCTGCGTGCCGCTCATCCCACCTGAGCATGACAGGCCGAAAGTCGTCAACCCGCCTCAGCGCAGGCTCGCGCGCGCCGCCCGCTCGGCCGCGGCGCCGTAGGAGCCGCCGAACAGGGCGGCGTGCACGAGCAGCGGCAGCAGCTGGTAGAGCGGCACGCGCGCCTGCCAGCCCTCCGACAGCGGGCGCTCCTGCTCGTAGGCGTCGAAGATCGCATCGGAGGGCGCGCCGAAGAGGCGCAGCATCGCG
>JBAIYK010000067.1:0-11675 GCA_037915935.1 Solirubrobacterales bacterium
ATCCGCCGTGACCGCGGGGCGGGCGGGGTCCAGGTCCGACGGCCGCTCGCCCGGCGCCAGCAGCTGCGCGATCGGCGCGCCGACCGGCAGCGTCTCGCCCTCCTGGGCGAGGATGTGCAGGACGCCCTCGACGTCGGCTTCGTAGACCATCGAGGCCTTGTCGGTCTCGATCTCCGCGAGCTCGTCGCCGCGCTGCACCTGCGCGCCCTCGGCCGCGAGCCACTTGAGGATCGTGCCCTCCTCCATCGAGTCGGAGAGCCGTGGCATCGAGATCTCGTTCATGCGCCTCGAAGGGGGTGAGGGACGACCGCGGTGGTCGTCGCTGTGGTCGGTCCTCGCATCATGCGATCCCGAGAGTGTGCAGCACCGCGGCTTCGATCCGCTCCTGCCCTGGCATCGCCGCGAGCTCGAGCTTCTTCGAGTAGGGCAGCGGCACCTCGGCCATGCCGACGCGCTCGACGGGCGCGTCGAGGTCGTCGAAGCAGGCGCTCTGGATGCGCGCGGCGAGCTCGGCGCTCACGCCGTAGGAGGGCCAGCCCTCCTCGACGCACACCGCCCTGTTCGTCTTCACGACCGACTGCGCGACCGTCTCGACGTCGAGCGGGCGCAGCGATCGCAGGTCCACCACCTCCGCCTCGACGCCGTGGCTCTGCGAGAGCCGCTGCGCGACCTCGAGCGCGCGCACGGTCGCGAAGGAGTGGGATACGAGGGTGACGTCCCTGCCAGGACGGGCGACCGCGGCGCGGCCGATCGGCGTCAGGTAGTCGGGGTCCAGCGGCACCTCACCCTTCTCCTTGTAGATCGGCAGGTTCTCGACGACGAGCACGGGGTCGTCGTCCCTGATCGCCGCCTTCAGAAGCCCCTTCGCGTCGGCAGGGTTCGCGGGCGCGAGCACCTTCAGGCCGGGCGTGCCCGCGAACCAGCCCTCGAAGGACTGCGAGTGCTGCGCCGTCAGCTGATTGCCGGCGCCGTTCGGCGTCCTGATCACGATCGGGCAGCCGACCTCGCCGCCGAACATCGCCCGCACCTTCGCGGCATGGTTTATCACCTGGTCCATCGCGATCAGCAGGAAGTTGAGCGTCATGATCTCGACGACGGGGCGCTCGCCGAGCATCGCCGCGCCGACGCCGGCGCCGACGAACCCCTCCTCGGAGATCGGCGTGTCCCTTACGCGGTCGGGGCCGAACTCTGCGAGCAGGCCCGCGGAGACCTTGTAGGCGCCTTCGAAGACGCCGACCTCCTCGCCCATCAGGAAGACGCGCTCGTCGCGCGTGAGCTCCTCGCGCAGCGCGAGCCGCAGCGCCTCGCGATAGGTCATGCGCTCGCTGCGACCCGCAGCCGACGGCGCCGCCGCCTCCCCAGCCTGCGGCGTCTGCGTCTCCGCCTGCGGGGGCCGCCTCTCGGCCACGGCGCTCAACGCCCCAGCCCCGCGTCGAAGACGAGCTCACGCTCGCCGAACGGGCTGCCAGGCCGCATGCGCTCGAACTGCGCGACGCTGCCCTTCGCGTAGACGCCCTCGGCGAGCGCGGCGAGCTCCGGTTCCGGGCTCTGCTCGGCGAAGCTCACCGCCTCTGCGACCGCCTGCGCTGAGCGCTCGCGCGCCTGCGTGAGCTCGGCCTCCTCGGCGCCCATCTCGGCCAGGCGAGCGGCGACGCGGTCGATCGGATCGTGGGCGCGACGGGTCGCGATCTCCTCGCGAGTCCTATAGGCGAGGCCGGCGTCGGCGACGGAGTGGCCACGATAGCGGTAGGTGAGCGCCTCGAGCACCGCCGGCCTGCGCTCGCTACGGGCGATCGACAGCAGCCTGCCCGCCGCCTCGAGCACCGCGTCGAGGTCGTCGCCGTCGACGCGCTCGCCGTGCATCCTGAACGCTGCCGCGCGGCGGAACGCCTCCGGCTCGGCGGAGGCGCGCGAGACGCTCGTGCCCATCCCGTACTCGTTGTTGACGACGAGGTAGACGATCGGCAGCTGCCACAGCGAGGCGAGGTTGAGCGACTCGTGCCAGGCGCCCATGTTGACGGCGCCGTCGCCGAGCTCGCACAGCACCGCGGCGGTGCGCCTCCGGCGCACGAGCCCGAGCGCGAGGCCGGTTGCGACCGGCAGCTGGCCCGCGACGATGCCCCAGCCGCCGAAGAACCCGCGGCTCGCGTCGAGCAGGTGCATCGAGCCGCCGCGGCCGTGGGCGCAGCCGTCGCGGCGCCCGAACAGCTCGGCCATCACCGCCTGCGGCGGCACCCCGCGCGCGAGCGCGAAGCCGTGACAGCGATAGCCGGTGACGAGCACGTCCTGCTCGCGCATCGAGTCGACGGCGCCGACGGTGATCGCCTCCTGTCCGGAGGAGAGATGGCAGTAGCCGCCGATCCTCGCGGCCTTGTACTGGCGCTCGGCCTCCTCCTCGAAGTCCCTGATCAGGCACATCTGCTCGAACTGGGCAAGTCGCGTCGCGAGCGCCTCCGCGGAGACGGGCTCGACGGCGGCAGGCTTCGCGGCGGGCTTCGACTTCGCGGCGGCGGGCTTCGACCTGGACAGGGTGCGAGGCATCGGCTCCTCAGCTTTCGAAGTAGTCGGGGTGGGAGCGCTCGATGTCGGGCACCGCGGAGATGACCATCCGCAGGTGCTCGCGCAGCGCGCGCTCGGCCTCCTCAGGCTCGCCGCGACGGACGGCGTCGACGACGAGCACGTGCTCCTCGATCATCTCGTCGATGTAGGCGGGCAGGGTCATGCTGAGACGGCGGATCCTGTTGAGGTGCCCGCTTGCGCGCTGGGACAGCGACCAGGCGATTCCGTGGCCGCTGAGATCGCAGAGCGAGCGGTGCAGCTCGTCGTCGAAGACGTAGAAGCGGGCGACGTCGCTGTCCCGGAAGGCTTCCCGCTGGCGGGTGATGATCGCGTCGAGCGCGGCGACGTCTTCGGGACGCGCCCGCTGCGCCGAGAGCCGCACCGCCGCGGTCTCGAGCGACTCGCGCACGAACTGCGCGTCGTCGATCGCCTGGCGGCTGATCCTGCTCACGTAGGTGCCGAGCTGGGGCACGATCTCGACGAGGCGGTCGTCGCGCAGCCGCACGAGCGCCTCCCTGATCGGCGTCCTGCTGACGCCGAGGCGCTCGGCGAGGTCGGTCTCGGAGAGGCGCTGCCCTGGATGGAACTCGGTGCTGACGATCGCCTCGCGCAGGAGCGTGTAGACGCGTGCGCGGGCGCGGGCGCCGTTCGCCCGCTCGGCGATCGAGATCCTCATGTCCGTGCCCCTCGTGCTGGCCACCTCCCCATACTTGCATACAAGTATTCGTGGCGCAAGGGTCGGGGTTCCCCTTCGCCGCGCGATAGCCGGCCTGCAACCAACGCGAGTGTGGGTGTGTGCCTCCAGTTCGAGCGAGCACTTGACTTCGCCGCTCGTTCTCAGAGGGCTACGCGGCGGCCAGCTCGCCCTGCAGCGCAGTCGCCAACGCCTGCCGCTCGCGACCGTTCAGCCTGCCCGTCAGCCTGCGGATCTCGAGCGCGTCGTTGAAGGCCTGCAGGAATGCGCTGTCGGAAGTGCCGGGAAGCGGCTCGCCGAGCGTGTGCTCGAACCACTCCGCGACGTCGGTCCAGCGCCACACCTTCGTGCGGGCGCCGAGGACGCCGGCAGGCGGCGGAAAGCCGCCGGGGCCGCGGCGACCGTTCATGAGCAGCCTGACGCTCTCGGGCGTGCGGCCGGCGCGGGCGGCGATGTCGGCGATCGTCGCAAGGTCGTACTCTTCGACGCGCAGCACGACCGCTTCTGGCAGTGCGCTCTGGAATTCGCTCAATGCCACCTCCAGTGCGTCGGGCAAGCTCGGCGCACGCCGGTCGAATTCGCACGCGAACGAGCCGTCGTCGCCCGGCCCCATCAGCGATGCGTCGTCTACGCGCTCGTAGAGGCGCACCGAGAGATCGTCGCCGGTCTCGCCCGGGGCGAGGAATATCAGAGTGAAGGTGTAGTCGTTCATTGCCTGCGGTGGGGACAGTTGGTCCAGAAGCGGTCGATCCTGCTTGCCTCGGCGTCCGCGCTTCGCGGCGTGCCGCTGACGAAGAACGGCCTGCATCTGCTCATCTTGCCTCCTCGGCAATAGAGGATTCCCCAGTGAGCGCGTTTCGTCTGGACGCGGAATCCTTCGCCCTCGGCCCGTCTGAGCGCGGCCTCGACCTGCTTCTTCGGATGTCGTGGTCGCAATCGTAGCAGCGGTGTTGGAGATTGCCAACAGAGGTTCGGGCAAGAGGGCTCCTCTCTTCATCCGTCGAGTGGCGCTTCTTGGACAGCGCGGCGCATCCCGGGGGACAGCGCAGCCAGCGGGTTCCGGGTTCCGATAGGCGAACTACGTATTGCAGATGTCCGACTACGGACGTAGGGTGCGCGCCATGTTCATACGCAAACGCCTCACCTATGCCAACGTCGCCGCCACGCTCGCGCTCGTCTTCTCGATGAGCGGCGGCGCCCTCGCCGCGAGCCACTTCCTCATCACCTCGACGAAACAGATCAGCCCGAAGGTCATCAAAAAGCTGAAAGGCAAGAGAGGGCCTGTCGGGAAAACCGGGGCGACCGGGAAAGAAGGGCCTGTCGGGAAAGAAGGGCCTCCTGGGAAAGACGGCAAAGAAGGACCTCCCGGGAAAGACGGCACTGCGATCGCCTATGCACACGTCCTATGGAACGGCACATCGGCGTCGTTCGCCGCCGGGCAGTCATTCGGGATGGGAAGCGCGACGGTGACCCACCGAGCTATCTCCGCGTTCTGCTTTGCCGGCCTGCCGTTCACGGCGAAAAACGTCCAGGTCACGGCTGACTATGGCAACTTCGTAGCCGAACAGCCTCACGTGCAGGTGCAGATCGTGTCACCCAGCGAAGAAACCTTCGACTGCCTGAAAGGCGAAACCGTCGAGGTCGCTACCGCAGGAGCAAGTGGCTGGGAACCGATGTCCTTCTACGTGACGTTCAACTAACGAACCGACGTGCTGAGGGTGGGGCCTCTCGGGCTCCACCCTACGCGTTTGCAGCAGCCGCAGCCGCCTTCTCGAAGACGAGCCCCCGGTCGACCGCATCCACCTCGACGGTGTCCCCCTCCCTGAACTCGCCCTGCAGCAGTGAGAGCGCGAGCCTATCCACAAGCTGTTTCTGGATCACACGCCGCAGCGGCCGCGCGCCGTAGGCGGGGTCGTAGCCAAGGTCGCCGAGCAGCCGCTTCGCGGCGTCGGTGAGCAGCACCTCGACGCCGCGCTCCCTGACGCGCTCGATCAGGCGTCCGGCCTGGAGGTCGACGATCTCGGTGATCTGCTCGCGCGTGAGCGGCTGAAAGCGCACGACGTCGTCGAGCCGATTGACGAACTCGGGCTTGAAGTAGGCAAGCAGCGCCGCGCGGACCTCCGCGTCGGAGGCGTGGTCGCCGCCTACCGCGGATGCGCCCGCGCCGTCGCCTGATGCGCCGCGAGCGCCGGACCGACCTGCGTCACCTGCGTCCGCCTGAGCAGCGCTCGCCGGAGGCCCGATCGGAATGTTCGAGGTCATGATCAGGACCGCGTTCTTGAAGTCGACGGTCCTGCCCTGGCCGTCGGTGAGGCGGCCGTCGTCCATCACCTGCAGCAGCGTGTTGAACACGTCGGCGTGGGCCTTCTCGATCTCGTCGAGCAGCACTACGGAGTAGGGCCGGCGCCGCACCGCCTCCGTCAGCTGGCCGCCCTCTTCGTAGCCGACGTAGCCGGGGGGCGCGCCGATCAGGCGCGAGACCGCGTGGCGCTCCATGTACTCGGACATGTCGATCCGCACCATCGCGTCCTCGGAGTCGAACATGAACTCCGCGAGCGCGCGCGCGAGCTCGGTCTTGCCGACGCCCGTCGGCCCGAGGAACAGGAAGGTGCCGATCGGACGGTTCGGGTCCTGCAGGCCCGCGCGGGAGCGGCGCAGCGCGGTCGCGACCGCTTCGACCGCCTCGTCCTGGCCGATCACGCGTTCGTGCAGGCGCTCCTCCATGTGGATGAGCTTCTCGACCTCTCCCTCGAGCAGCCTGCTGACGGGGATGCCCGTCCAGCGCGCGACGACCTCGGCGACGTCGTCGGCGTCGACCTCCTCCTTGAGGAAGACGGGCTTGACGGGCCCGGCGCCGTCGCCGGAAGCGCCCGCCTGCGGCTCCGTGTCGCCGCCGGGGCCTCGATCGCGCGCGCCATCCTGACCCCCCTCGAGCGCGGCCAAGCGCTTCTCCAACTCAGGGATCTCGCCATAGCGGAGTTCGGCCGCGCGCTGCAGGTCGGCCGCGCGTTCGGCGCGCTCCAGCTCCGTCTTCGCCTCCTCGAGCCGCGCCTTCAGATCGCTCGCGCCCTGCAGCGCCTCCTTCTCGGCCTGCCACTGGGCCTTCATTCCCGCCGAGCGCTCGCGCAGCTCCGCGAGCTCGCGCTCGATCGCCGCCCTGCGCTCAGCGGAGGCCTCGTCGGTCTCGCGCTGCAGCGAGGTCCGCTCGATCTCGAGCTGCATGACGCGGCGCTCGACCTCGTCGATCTCGGTCGGCAGCGAGTCGATCTCGATCCGCAGACGGGAGGCGGCCTCGTCGACCAGGTCGATCGCCTTGTCCGGCAGGAAGCGGTCGGCGATGTAGCGGTCCGACAGCGTCGCCGCCGCGATCAGGGCGCTGTCCTGGATGCGCACCTGGTGGTGGACCTCGTAGCGCTCCTTCAGGCCGCGCAGGATCGCGATCGTGTCGGTGACCGACGGCTCGCCGACCATCACCGGCTGGAAGCGGCGCTCGAGCGCGGCGTCCTTCTCGATGTGCTTCCTGTACTCGTCGAGCGTCGTCGCGCCGACCGCCCTCAGCTCCCCGCGCGCGAGCATCGGCTTCAGCAGGTTGGCGGCGTCGACCGCGCCTTCCGCCGCGCCCGCGCCGACGATCGTGTGCAGCTCGTCGAGGAACAGGATGACCGTCCCCTGGGCCTCGGAGATCTCCTTCAGCACCGCCTTGAGGCGGTCCTCGAACTCGCCCCGGTACTTCGCGCCGGCGATCAGCGCGCCGATGTCGAGCGCGATCACGCGCCGGTCCCGCAGCGACTCGGGCACGTCGCCGGAGACGATCCGCTGCGCGAGGCCCTCGACGATCGCGGTCTTGCCGACGCCAGGCTCGCCGATCAGGACGGGATTGTTCTTCGTGCGCCGCGAGAGCACCTGGATCACGCGCCTGATCTCCTCGTCGCGCCCGATGACGGGATCGAGCCTGCCTTCCTCGGCGAGCTTCGTGAGGTCGCGTCCGTAGCGCTCGAGCGCCTGGTACTTGTCCTCCGGGCTCTGGTCGGTGACGCGGTGGGGGCCGCGCACCTCCGCGAGCGCAGCAAGCAGCCGCTCGCTGCCCGCGCCGAGCGCACGCAGCGCGTCGCCGGCGGGATCCTTCGCGGCGGCGAGCGACAGCAGCAGGTGCTCGGTGGAGACGTACTCGTCGCCGAGCTGGCGCGCCTGCGCCTCGGCGGCCTGCAGCACGGCGACGAGCTCCGAGGAGGGGCCGACGGGCTCAGGCGTGCTGCTTGCGAGCTTCGGCAGCGCTTCGAGCGCGTTGCCGACCTGCGAGCGCAGCATCTGGACGTCGACGCCGAGCTTCGCGAGCACCGGCAACACGATGCCGCCGGCGGCCCCAGGTCCAGTCGAAGGACCAGGTCCAGGCCCTCCGGACTCGAGCAGCACCGCGAGCAGGTGCGAGGGCGTCCCCTGCGGGTTGCGCCGCTCCTGGGCGAGCCGGATCGCCGCCGCGAGCGCCTCCTGGGCCTTGATCGTGAAGCGATCCGCCTGCATCTAGACCTCCTTACCCGCCTGTCGCCCGCTCGACCGGCGCGGCGCGCGCGCAGCTCCCGCCCACCGGCGCGCCTGCGAGGCGAGCACGATCTCCGTGCCGGCGCGTCCCGCGGCGGCGTAGGGGACGAGCTCCGCCCTGAAGGAGCGCCGCAGCGCCTCGAGCTCCTCGGCGAGCCTCACCTCCGCCGCGAGCGCCTTGCTCTCCAGCTCTTCGATCCGCTCGTGCATCAGCTGCACCTCTGACTCGAGCGCGAGCACCTTCTCCACCCCGGCGAGGTTGAGCCCGAGCTCGGCGGTCATCTCCTGGATGCGCCGCAGCCGCTCGACGTCGCGCTGCGAGTAGAGCCGCGTGCCCTTCGGGGAGCGCTTCGGCGTGATCAGGCCGCGGGCCTCGTAGGTGCGAAGCGTCTGCGGGTGCATGTTCGCGAGCTCGGCCGCGACCGAGATCATGAACACGCCGCGATCCGTCTCGAGCCGCACGCGCGCGACCTCCCCGCGCAGCGGCTCTTCAGGAGCCCTGCGCGCGCTCATCGCGAGACCTCCTCGAACAGCCGTGCGCGCGGATTGCCGTCGAGCACCTGCGAGAGCGCGTCGACCGCCTGCTGCTGCTCGTCCGTCAGCTTGCTCGGCACCTCGATCGTGAAGCGGTAGTGGATGTCTCCTCTGACTCGAGACCCACCCGCCCCTCCGGTTTCGGCCCCGTCCGCCTTTGCGCCGCGCGGCTTCGGCGGCCCCTCCCCGCGCAGGCGTTGGACGGTTCCGTGCCTCGTCCCAGGCGGGACGCGCAGCTTCTTGCGGCCGGTGAGCGTCGGCACCTCGACCTCCGCGCCGCGCAGCGCCTCCGGCACCGTGAGGGGCACCTCGACCTCGAGGTGCTCGCCCTTGCGCTTGAAGATCGGCGAGGGCGTGACGTGCGTGAGCACGTAGAGGTCGCCCGCAGGACCGCCGCGGCGGCCGGGCTCGCCCTTGCCGGGCAGCCTGATCTTGCTGCCGTCCTTCACTCCCGCCGGGATGTTGACGCGGTAGCGCTTCACCGTCCTGACGGCGCCCGAGCCCTTGCAGGTTGGGCACGGCTGCTCGATCACGGTGCCCGCCCCGCCGCAGAGCGAGCAGGGCTGGGAGATCGAGAACATGCCCTGGCCCTCGGTCTCGACTCCGCGGCCCTCGCAGCGTGGGCAGACCTTCGGCGTCGTGCCGGGCTTCGCGCCGATGCCGTGGCAGGTCGGGCATGTGCCGCTCGTCGGCACCGAGAGCGAGACCTGGGCGCCGGCGATCGCCTGGTCGAAGGAGATCTGCACCTCCGCTTCGAGGTCGCGCCCGCGCTCGGCGCGCTGCCGCGCGCGCCGGCCGCGTCCGGGGCGGGCGGGACCTCCAAACAAGTTGGAGAGGATGTCGCCCATCCCGCTCGCGTCGAAGTCGAAGCCACCGGATCCGAACCCGCCCGGTGGGTGGGGACCGGATCCGAATCCACCCGGTCCGGATCTGAACGCGAACGGACCCGTGCCGGCGTCGTACTGCTTGCGCTTCTCTGGGTCTCCGAGCACGTCGTAGGCCTGCGAGATCTCCTTGAAGCGCGCTTCGGCCTGCGCGTCCCCGGCGTTGCGGTCGGGATGGTGCTTGCGCGCGAGCTTGCGGTAGGCCTTCTTGATGTCCTCCTGGGAGGCCTTCTTGTCGACTCCGAGCGTCGCGTAGTGGTCAGGGCGTGCGGCCACGAGGCTCCTCTCAGCCGGCGACGAGCACCCGCGCCGGCCTGATCACCGTCTCGCCGATCCTGTAGCCGGGCTGGAAGACCTCGGCGACGTCGCCGCCGTCGACGCCGTCGACCGGCTGCTGGGCGACCGCCTCGTGCTGGGAGGGGTCGAAGCGCTGCCCGCGCGGCGAGAAGGACTCGATGCCAGCGCGCGCGAGCGCCGCGTGCAGCTCGTTGCGCACGAGCTTCACGCCGTCGAGCAGGGGATCGCCCTCGGCGGCCGCCTCGATCGCCCTGTCGAGGTTGTCGAGCGCCGGCAGCAGCTCCTTCGCGAGCTTCACGACGCCTCGCTGCTGCGCGCCCGCCGCCTCCTTCGCGATCCGCTTGCGGTAGTTCTCGAAGTCCGCCTGCGTGCGCTGGGCGAGGGCGAGGTACTCGTCGCGCTTCGCGAGCGCCTGCACGAGCTCCTCGACGTCGCCCTGCAGCGCCTCCTGCTCCGGCTCGGCGGTCGCAGGAGCCTCCGGGCCGGCAGGCTCCTGCGACTCATCGTCGATCGTCTGTTGCTCGAGATCGGACATCGATCAGCCCTTCGGCTCCTCGACGACCTCCGCGTCGACGACGTCCTCGTCCTCCGCGGAAGCGCCCCCCGCGCCGTCGGCGGAGTCGGCTCCTCCGCCGTGGGATGCGCTGCTCGCCGCCGCGGCCTGCTCCTGCGCGCGCTGGTACATCGCCTCGGAGACCGCGTGGAAGGCGCTCTGCAGCGCCTCGGTCTTCGCGGCGATCGCCTGCGGGTCCTCGCTGCTGAGCGAGTCGCGCACCTCCTTGATCGCGGCCTCGATCCGCTGCTTCGAGTCGGCGTCGACCTGGTCGCCGAGCTCGGCGAGCTGGCGCTCGGCCTGGTAGGCGGTGTTCTCGCCGTTGTTGCGCGCCTCCGCAAGCTCCCTCGCCCTGCGGTCCTCCTCGGCGTGGGACTCCGCGTCGGAGACCATCCGCTTGATCTCGTCCTCGGAGAGCCCGGAACCGGCCTTGATCTCGATCTTCTGCTCCTTGCCGGTGCCAAGATCCTTCGCGGAGACGTTGAGGATCCCGTTCGCGTCGATGTCGAAGGCGACCTCGATCTGCGGGATGCCTCGCGGCGCCGGCGGGATGCCGGTCAGCTGGAACTTGCCGAGCGACTTGTTGTAGGCGGCCATCTCGCGCTCGCCCTGCAGCACGTGGATCTCGACCGAGGGCTGGTTGTCCTCGGCGGTCGAGAACACCTCCGCCTTGCGCGTCGGGATCGTCGTGTTGCGCTCGATCAGCCTCGTCATCACGCCGCCCTTCGTCTCGATGCCGAGCGTGAGCGGGGTGACGTCGAGCAGGAGCACGTCCTTCACGTCGCCGGCGAGCACTCCCGCCTGGATCGCGGCGCCGACCGCGACGACCTCGTCGGGGTTCACCCCGCGGTGGGGCTCCTTGCCGGTCAGCTCCTTCACCTTCTCCTGGACCGCCGGCATCCGCGTCATGCCGCCGACGAGCACGACGTGGTCGATGCTCGAGGCGCCCTTCTCCTTCGCGTCGTCGAGCGCCTGGCGCACGGGCGCGACGACGCGGTCGATCAGGCCGCTCGTCAGTTCGGAGAGCTTCGCCCGCGTCAGGCGGGTGTCGAGGTGCTTCGGCCCGGAGGCGTCGGCGGTGACGAAGGGCAGGTTGATCTGCGTCTCCTGCGTCGTGGAGAGCTCGATCTTCGCCTTCTCGGCCGCCTCGTAGAGCCGCTGCAGCGCCATCGGATCGGCCGCGAGGTCGATGCCCTGCGACTTCTTGAACTCGGCCACGAGCCAGTCGACGACCGCCTTGTCGAAGTTGTCGCCGCCGAGGTGGTTGTCACCGGCGGTCGACTTCACCTCGAAGACGCCGTCGCCGATCTCGAGGACCGACACGTCGAAGGTGCCGCCGCCGAGGTCGAAGACGAGGATCGTCTGGTCCGCGCCCTCCTTGTCGAGGCCGTAGGCCAGCGAAGCGGCGGTCGGCTCGTTGATGATGCGCTTGACCTCGAGGCCTGCGATCTTGCCGGCGTCCTTGGTCGCCTGGCGCTGCGCGTCGTTGAAGTACGCCGGGACGGTGATGACCGCCGAGTCGACGGTCTCGCCGAGGTAGCTCTCGGCGTCGCGCTTGAGCTTCTGCAAGATGCGGGCGCTGATCTCCTGGGCGGTGTAGCCCTTGCCGTCGATG
>JBAIYK010000095.1:0-16211 GCA_037915935.1 Solirubrobacterales bacterium
GGGGCGGCCCGCGGTCCGCCCCTCGACGCGTTCCTGCCGGAGTCTCTCGCCTGCCGTCGAGCCGCCCCGGCTAGAACGTCCCGTTCAACTTCGTCGAGATTTCGTTCGTCGTGTCGGTCACGGTCACGTCGGTGAACACCACGCTCATCGGCGGTGAGCATTCCGGCTGGAAGCTCGCCGTCAGCGACAGCGAGAATTCCGCCTTGCCGTTCTGGGCAGGGAATTCGCCTTCTTTGGAGACGGATTCCTTGTTCGTGGCCTTCGGGTGGTGTTCGCCTTTGTTGATGCACTCCGCCGTCGCGGTTACGAGGATGTGGACCCGTTCCTCGTCTCCGAGGCCGGCCTCCTTGCCCGACACCGTCAGCGTGTCGTCGCTGCGGGTCGCGCTCACCGTCACGAAGTGCGGATGCCCAGCCCAAGCGACTGGCGCTCCGATCGCGCTCACGGCCAGCGCCATCAGCACCGCCACCAGCACGATCGGGATCGATCGACGTCTCATCGTCCGCTCCTTGATCGAGAATCTCACGCCAGGAGACGCAAGCGCTTCCCGGCGCGCCTGGTTGCTTTTGCGGAGGTTTAGCGCATGAATGCGCACTTTGCGAATCTATGGCACGAAATTCGCCGCTATTTGCGAGGTTGTCGAAGCCGCACGCCAGAAACGGCGTCTTGGCTCCAAGGAGCAAGCAGACATGAGAGCGCGAGACGGCTCTCCGTGGACGCTGGCAGCAGACCTGCCCCCGGAAGCCAACTCGCAACCGGCGCTCTGGAGGCGAGCCTTCAACCGGCCTCGACTCCTCAGTCCTCGCAGATGTCGGCGACCCTCGCGGCGGTCATCCTCACGACCTCGCGGGTCGGAGCCCGCGGTCAGGCGCCGCGCAGCTCGCTCAGCGCCGTGCGCGGGTCGGCGGCGCGCATCAACGCCTCCCCGACGAGCACCGCATCGACGCCTGCCGCCTGCAGCCGTCGCAGCTGATCGGGGCTCTCGATTCCCGACTCGGAGACGATCCTCACGCCGGCGGGAATCCGATCGAGCAGCGTAAAGGTGCGCTCGACGTCGACGCTGAAGTCGCGCAGATCGCGGTTGTTGACGCCGACGATCTCCACGCCGATCTCGAGGGCGACGTCTAGCTCGCGCTCGTCGTGGACCTCGACGAGCGCGTCGAGGCCAAGCGTAGCCGCCTCGGCCCACAGCTCGGCGAGCCGCTGCACCGGCAGCGCGGCGACGATCAGCAGCACCGCGTCCGCGCCCGCCGCGACCGCCTCCTGCAGCTGGAATGGGTCGACGATGAAGTCCTTGCGCAGGATCGGCAGCTCGCAGGCTGCTCTCGCCGCGCGCAGGTCCTTGAGCGAGCCGCCGAAGTGCGGGCCCTCTGTCAGCACCGAGAGCGCGCACGCCCCGCCCTGCTCGTAGGCGCTCGCGATCGCGGGCACGTCCACCGTCGCGCGCAGCTGCCCCGCCGAGGGCGAGCGGCGCTTGATCTCCGCGATCACGCCGATCCCCGGCGCGGCGAGCGCGTCGCGCAGCCGTCCAGGGGCGCGTCCCACCTCGGCGCCGCGCTCGACGTCGCCTCGCGCCTCGAGCTTTCGCTGCTCGACTTCCGCGCGCGTGCTCTGCACGATCGTCTCGAGGATCGTCGCAGGGCGCGACTCCTCAGAGCCATTCTGCAGCGAGGCAGGGCGGCTCATCTCCTAACGCTCCCAGCGCCGCTCTGCGCCGGCGCGAGCCGGCGACTCGCCTCGACATAGCGCTGCAGCGCATCCGCGGCGGCGCCCTCGCTCATCGCCTGCCGCGCAGCCTCGACGCCCTCGGCGATCGAGTCGGCCGCGCCGGCGGCGTAGATCGCGGCGCCCGCGTTGATCACGGCGAGCTCAGCCCGCGGACCGTGCTCGCCTTCGAAGATCGCCCTCGTCACTTGGGCGTTGTGCTGCGGCGTTCCGCCGTCGAGCTGGCCGACCTCGGCGGGATCGACCAGCCGCGCCCCCACCTCCTGCGGGGTGAGCGTGTAACTGCGCATCTGATCGCCGTCGACCTCGACGACCTGGGTCGCGGCGGAGACCGACACCTCGTCGATCCCGTCCTCGCCGCTGACGACGAGCGCCCGCTCGGTGCCGAGCAGCGTGAGCGCGCCCGCGACCGTCTGCAGGAAGCTCGCGTCCGAGACGCCGATCAGCTGCCGCGGCGCTCCCGCCGGGTTCGTCAGCGGCCCGAGCAGGTTGAAGATCGTGCGCACCGCGAGCTCGCGGCGCACGGGGATCACGTATCTCGTTGCGGCGTGATGGGCAGGCGCGAACATGAAGCCGAAGCCCGCCTGCTCGATACAGCTCGCGACCTGCTCGGGTCCGAGGTCGATGCGCGCCCCGAGCGCCTCGAGCAGGTCGGCCGAGCCGGAGAGGCTCGTAGCGGAGCGGTTGCCGTGCTTCGCAACCGCGCAGCCCGCGCCCGCCGCGATCAGGGCGGCGGTCGTCGAGACGTTGAACGTCCTCCTGCCGCCGCCGGTGCCGGCGGTGTCGAGCAGGTCGTCGCGCTCGATCGGCACCGTTGCGGCGAGCTCCCGCATCGTGCGCGCGAGCCCCGCGAGCTCCTCGACGGTCTCGCCCTTCGTGCGCAGCGCGATCAGGAACGCGGATATCTCGATCTCCGAGGCTTCGCCGTGCATGATCTCCGCGAGTACCTCCGCGGCCTCGTCGCTGCTCAGGTCGCGTCTGCTCGCGAGCGCGTCGATCGCCTTCGTCAGCACCGCGTTCGGCATCAACGCACGCCCGCGCTCGTCGCTCCGGCCTCGCCGGCCGCCGCGCCACCGGCGGCCACCGCATCGCCCGCGGCGGTTCCGCTGACCGCCGCGCCGCTGATCGCCGCCCCGCCCACCTTGCCGGTGAGGAAGTTCGTCAGCAGCTCGCGCCCGTGCTCGGTCAGGACCGACTCCGGATGGAACTGGACGCCCTCGACAGGCAGCTCCCTGTGGCGCAGCGCCATCAGCACGCCGCCGCCGGTCGCGGAGGCTTCGAGACAGGCGGGCAGCCGCTCGCCGACCACGATCGAGTGGTAGCGGCCGACCGTCAGCGGGCAGGGCAGGCCCGCGAAGATCGTTTGCCCATCGTGCTCGATGGTCGTCGCCTTGCCGTGTACCGGATCGTGCAGGCGCACCTCGCCTCCGAACGCCTGCGCGATCGACTGGTGCCCGAGGCAGACGCCGAGCGTCGGCACCCCCGCCTCCGGCATCCTGCGCGCGACCTCGATCGAGATCCCCGCCTTATCCGGCGTGCACGGACCCGGCGAGATCACGCACCGCTCGAACCCACGCTGCAGCAGCTCGTCCACGCTCGCGCGGTCGTTGCGCACCGTCTCCACCTCCGCGCCGAGCTCGCCGAGGTACTGGACGAGGTTGTACGTGAACGAGTCGTAGTTGTCGATCATCAGGACCTTCATCGCCACTCCGGCTGCTCGATCGCCAGCTCGATCGCCCGCAGCACCGCCCTCGCCTTCGCGACCGACTCCTCGTACTCGTACTCCGGCTTCGCTTCCGCGACCGTGCCGCCGCCCGCCTGCACGGAGGCGACGCCGTCCTTCACGACGACGGTCCGGATGTGGATGCAGGTGTCGAGGTCGCCGCCGTAGGAGAGGTAGCCGATCGCGCCGCCGTAGCCGCCGCGCTTCACCGGCTCGAGCTCGTCGATGATCTGCATCGCCCGCACCTTCGGCGCGCCCGACAGCGTGCCCGCGGGCAGCACCGAGCGCAGCGCGTCCATCGCGCTCACGCCCTGTCGCAGCTGCCCGCTCACCGAGGAGACGATGTGCATCACGTGCGAGTAGGTCTCGACCGACATCAGCGTGTCGACCTTCACGCTCCCCGGCTCGCAGACCCTGCCGAGGTCGTTGCGGCCGAGGTCGACGAGCATCACGTGCTCCGCGCGCTCCTTCTCGTCCGCCATCAGCTCCTCCGCGATCATCTCGTCCTCGGCGGCGTTCGCCCCGCGCGGCCGGGTGCCCGCGATCGGGCGCGTGCTCACGTGGCGGCCGCTGACCGTCAGCAGCGGCTCCGGGCTCGCGCCCGCGACCTCGAAGTCGCCGAAGTCGAGGAAGTACATGTAGGGGCTCGGGTTCACCGCGCGCAGACCGCGATAGATCGAGAACGCCGTGACGGGCGTGCGCGCCGAGAAGCGCTGAGAGGGGACGACCTGGAAGGCGTCGCCCGCGTAGATGTACTGCACGATCCGCTGCACGATCGCCTCGAAGCGCTCGCGCGGCATGTTCGACTCGAACGCCGGCATCGCCCGATCCCTCGCCTCACCGGCCGTCAGCCCGGCGACGGCGCCGCGCGCGGACTGCGGCACCGGCCCGGCGAGCGCCGCGCGGATCTCGGCGATCGTCGCCGCGGCCGCGTCGTATGCGTCGGCGAGCGACCCCTCCGCCTGCAGGTCCGCGTTCGCGAGGATCGTCACGGTGCGCTTCAGGTGGTCGAAGATCACGAGCGCGTCGGTAAGCATCAGCGCCATGTCGGGCAGCCCGAGCGGGTCGGGGTTCGGCTCGCCGAGCGGCTCGACCGTGCGCACGAGGTCGTAGCCGAAGAACCCGACCGCGCCGCCGGCGAACGGCGCTGCCACGGGCCCGGCGCCGTCCTCGCCACCCTGCAGGGGTGCCTGCCGGAAGCGGCCGACCGCTGTCGCCGCGATCGCGTAAGGGTCGCCGCCGTCGGTCAGCGACCAGCGCAGCACCTCCTTCGGGCGCACGCCGATGAACGACCAGCGCCCGACGCTGCCCTGCTCGGCCGACTCGAGCAGGAACGCCGGCTCCGAGGGCGCGAGCGTGCGCAGCTTCAAAAACGCCGAGACGGGCGTCTCGCAGTCGTCGATGAAGGTGTGGCAGAGCGGGAGCAGGTTCGGCTGCGCCTCGCCAGCCGCCGTGCCGGCCAGCAGCGCCTCCGCCTGCGACAGCGATGGCGCGATCCGCGCCGTCGAATCCCCCGCCGCAGGCACATCTGCCGCAGGCACATCTGCCGCGGGCGCCTCTGCCGCAGGCACATCCGCCGCAGGCGCCTCCGAGGCTCGACCCTCGGGCGGCGTCGCGACGCTCATCGGCCGCCTCTGCCGTCCGCGCGCCCGATCAGCACGCGGGCGGCGTCCGCGAGGCTGCGCCCCCGGCTTCGCAGCAGCACGAGCAGGTGGTAGACGAGGTCCGCGGCCTCTTCGTCGACGCGCATATCGCTCTCCTGCCGCGCCGCCCGCGCAACCTCCTCCGCCTCCTCCATCACCTTCTCGCCGATCAGAGGCGGATCGTCGAGCAGCTTCACGGTGTAGGAGCCGGCGGGCCGCTCCTCCGCGCGGCTCTGCAGCGTGCGCTGCAGCGCCGGCAGCGCCTCGCACGGCTGCATCGCAATCGGCAGCGCCTCGCACGGCTGCATCGACGGATGCCCCGGCGCGCCGTCCTCCGCCGTCCGGAAGAAGCACGTCCGCTCGCCCGTGTGGCAGGCGGGCCCCGCGGGCTTCACGAGCGCGAGCAGGCAGTCGCCGTCGCAGTCGATGCGCAGCTCGCGCACCTCCATCACGTTGCCGCTGCTTTCCCCCTTTCGCCACAGCCGCTGCCGCGAGCGGCTCCAGAGGTGCAGCTCCCCCGTCGCGCGGGTCAGCCTCAGCGCCTCCTCGTTCATGTGCGCGAACATCAGGACCTCGCCCGACTCGAAGTCCTGGGCGATGCAGGGCAGCAGCCCGCGCTCGTCGAAGAGCAGCGGCTCTGCCGTCGGGTCCTCCGCGGGCGCGCTCGCCATCTGTCGGATTGTAGGTTGCGGGCCGAGTCGGCCAGCGAGCCGGCGTCCCCGCGGGCAGCGCCGATACGTTGCAGGCGATGCAGACGCTGCTCGACCGCAGGCTGCTCGTCGTCACCGGCAAGGGGGGGACGGGCAAGACGACGATCGCCGCGGCGCTCGGCCTCGCCGCCGCGAGGCGCGGGCTCAGGACGATCGTGCTCGACCTCACCGGCGCCTCGACGAGGCTCGCCGAGATCTTCGCCGGCGAGCCGCGCGAGCACGAGCCGGCGAGCGCCGCGCAGCAGCCGGAGAGCGCCGCGCCGCCGTCGGCGGACGCTCGCATGGGCACCGGCTTTCGCCCCACGCAGCTCGCGGAGAACCTCTTTTGCGCCTCGATCGACCCTGACGAAGCGCTGCTCGAGTGGATGCAGTCGCTCGCCGGCAGGGCGCCCGCGAGGCTGCTCGCCTCGAGGACGAGCTTCCAGTACTTCGCCGCCGCGGCCCCAGGGGCGAAGGAGCTCGTCTGCATCGTGAAGGTCTGCGCGCTCGCCGACCCGGACGCGGGGGACGGATACGACCTCGTCGTGCTCGACGCGCCCGCGACGGGGCACGCGCTCGCGCTGCTCTCCGCCCCCGCCACCTTCGCCTCGATCGCGAGGAGCGGCCCGATCGCCGCGCAGGCGCTGCGCGTCCAGGAGACTCTCCAAGACTCCACCCTCACCGGCTACCTCGCGGTCGCGCAGGCGAGCGAGATGGCCGTCAGCGAGACGCTCGACCTGCAGCAGGAGCTCTCTGAGCAGCTGCACGTCGAGCTTGCCGCCGTCGTCGTCAACGCGACGCTCCACCGCCGCTTCACCGGCGAGGAGCTCGAGCGGATCGCGAGCCTGCGCGGCGAGGAGCAGACGGCCGCGAGCAGCCGGCTCGCGACCGCGGCCGCGGCGGCGGCGCACGCCGCGCATGCGCGCACGCGCTTCCAGCACGGCCAGATAGCGCGCCTGCGACGACACGGCCTCAACGTGCTGCAGGTGCCGTTCGTCTTCCAGAGCGACCTCGACCTCGGCGCGCTGCGCCGCATCGCAGAGCGTCTAGACCGCGACCTTTGAACTGCTGCCGCTTCGCGACGGCTCGATACCATGGACAGGTCAGTCCGATGACCCAGACTGGAGGGCATCGCCACCATGCAAGCCACCGCTCGACGCACCGACAACACCTTCAGGCACTCCGTCCAGGTGCGCGATCACCAGATCGTCGTCGACGAGACGACGGACGCCGGCGGCAACGACTCGGGGCCCGATCCGCAGGAGATGCTCGCCGTCAGCCTCGCCTCCTGCACCGCGATCACGATCGAGATGTACGCGGCTCGCAAGGGCTGGGACATCGGGCCGGTCGAAGTCGACGTCGAGTATTCGCCCGCCGAGCGCGGCACGCCGACGAAGTTCGACCTCGTGCTGCGACTGCCTCACGGCCTCAGCGAGGAACAGGCCGAGCGGCTGCAGGTGATCGCGGCGAAGTGCCCCGTGCACAGGACGCTCGACGGAGAGGTGATGTTCAACGAACGCGTCGAGCGGGTCCACCTCGCGGCCTGAGCAGCTGAAGGCGCTGCTAGACGGCGTCGGCCCGAGCGCCGGCGCCGCGCGCGTCCCGCGAGATGGCGAGATCGAGGCGGCCGTGCTCGTGCCGCTCTACTTCGCGGACGGCGAGCCGCATGTCGTGCTCACGAGGCGGCGCGCCGACCTGCGCCTGCACGCCGGCGAGATCTGCTTTCCCGGCGGGCGCCGCGACGCAGGCGATCCCACGCTGCCGCAGACCGCGCTGCGCGAGGCGCAGGAGGAGATCGGCCTGCAGCGCTCCGACGTCGAGCTCGTCGGCGCGCTTCACCCGACCCCCACGATCGCGACGAACTACCTCATCCACCCGTTCGTCGGGCTCGTCCCTCAGCAGCGCGCCTCGACGGTCTGCGCGCAGGAGGTCGACTCGGTGCTCGAGCTCTCGCTGCGGGCGCTGCGCCTCGCGAAGACGAAGACGCAGCTCACGCGCAGGGGCTTCACCTTCGAGACGGACGCCTATCAGCTCTCGCAGCACCTCATCTGGGGCGCGACGTTCAGGATCGTCGAGGACCTGATCTCGCGCCTGCAGCCCCTGCTGGACGCGAGCTGACGCCGCGCCAGCCGATCGCCTGGATCGACGAACGCCCCGCGCCGCCCAGCGGTTCGCTCAGCCCTTCTCGACCGGCACGCCGACGAGACTCCCCCACTCCGTCCAGGAGCCGTCGTAGTTCTTCACGCGCTCCTGCCCCAGCAGCTCGTGCAGGACGAACCAGGTGTGCGCCGAGCGCTCGCCGATGCGGCAGTAGGCGATGATGTCGGAGCCGTCGAGCACGCCCTTGCCGCCGTAGAGCTCCCGCAGCTCCTCAGCGGACTTGAAGGTGCCGTCCTCGTTCACCGCCTGCACCCACGGGACCGAGGCCGCGCCGGGGATGTGGCCGGCGCGCTGGGCGCCCTCCTGCTCGTAGCCTGGCGGCGAGATCACCTCGCCCGCGAACTCCGCCGGCGAGCGCACGTCGACGAGTTTCGTCGAGTCTCCGACCGCGGCGAGAACCTCCTCGCGGCGCGCCCTGATCGACTCGTCGCCTTGCTTCGCGTGGAAAGTCGCGGGCGCGTGGGCCGGGACCTCGGCGCTCGTTTCGCGCCCGTCGGCGATCCACTTTTCGCGCGGCCCGTTCAGCAGCTTCACGTCGTCGTGGCCGTAGTACTTCAGGTACCAGTAGGTGTAGGCGGCGAACCAGTTGTTGCGGTCGCCGTAGAGCACGATCGTGTGCTCGTCCCCGATCCCCCGGCTGCCGAACAGCCTGCCGAAGTCCTCCGGGCCGAGGAAGTCGCGCCTCACGTCGTCCTGGAGGTCGGCCTTCCAGTCGAAGCCGATCGCGCCGGGGATGTGGGCCTCGCGGTAGAGGTCGTGGCTCTCGTCGACCTCGACGATGCGGATGCTCTCGTCGTGCAGGTGCTCCTGCAGCCACTCAGGCTCCACGAGCACCTCCTTTGCGTATTCGGACATGCAGCCTCCCGCTCGAAACCGGATCGACTTTTACAGATTTATATTTTGATCTGAGGATAGCGCGATCGCAGCGTCAGCCGGCGGCGAGCAGGCGTTCGATCGCGGCCAGCGCCTCATCGCGCCACGGCCCGCGGTCCGCCGGGTCCGCTTTCAGCACCGCGAAGGGGATCTCGTTCCTTGCCGCCACCTCGCCCGCGATCCTCGCGCCGTCCTGCAGCAGCTGCGGCGGGAGCGTCCCCGCCGCCTCGTAGACGACTCCCCTCACCGACGTGTCGATCGTCTTCGTCAGGAAGGAGCGCAGTCGCGGGCCGTGCAACGCGGCCACCTGCTCCTCATCGCCGGTCGCGCAGCCGAGCAGCCAGCAGGCGATCGTCACTCCATCGAGCGCCCCGATCAGGGTGCTCAGCCGATTCGGATCGCCGAGCGAGCACTGCGCGCCCGCGTCCTCGATCGCCTGTCTGCGGCCCTCGCTGCGCGTCAGCACCCGCGCCGCGTGCCCCTGCTCGCTCACCTCGGCCGCGAGCCAGAGGCCGCGCTCGCCGCCGCCGACGATCAGGATCCGCGCCATCCCGGGCGCATCCTACGCTCCAGACGGTGGGTGCCGTGACCCGCAGCCACGGCACCCGATGAGGAGCCCCGCACTCTTGGCCCCCACGATCGGGCCCCAAGAGCGTCGCCGGAGAGGTTGGGGTAACGACGCCCTCGAAGACCCGAGCATGAGGACGGGTACGCGGCTTTCACACCCTGCTCATCGTCGCCCGTCCGGAGGAGATGGTCTTCGCCATCTCTGCCCGACAGGAAACCACATCTCGGCTCATATGTCAAGTCTGGTTTCTTTGTTGCGGTCTTCTACGCGATGCCAAAGCGGTTTGGTCTCTGGAGCATCCCCGGATCGTCCCGCCCATGCCGCGGCAGTAAAACTGAGCACGCCGAGTAGTGTCGCGTCCGCGTACGGTTGGCGTCCGCGATCCCGCACAGGAAATCGGGCTTCGCCGCCATGCGCGCCTCCAATACGATGGCCGGCGAGACGGCCCCGTCCAAGAGCCCAGCATGAGCGAGCATCCCACCCCCACTTCGCACGAGCAGGCAGACGGACGTCGCGACGCCCCTCAAGACGCCGTCACGATGGAGAAGATCGTCGCGCTTTGCAAGCGCCGCGGCTTCATCTTCCCCTCCTCGGAGATCTACGGCGGCGTCGGCTCGACGTACGACTTCGGCCACTACGGCGTGCTGCTGAAGGGCAACGTCAAGGCGCAGTGGTGGAAGGCGATGCTGCAGGAGCGCGATGACATCGTCGCGCTCGACTCCGCGATCCTGCAGCACCCGAAGGTGTGGGAGGCGTCGGGGCACCTCGCCGGCTTCACCGACCCGCTCGTCGACTGCAGGACCTGCAAGCAGCGCTTCAGGGCCGACCACCTCGGCGAGCTGCCCTGCGGGCGCAAGCCGAGCAGGCACCCTGGCGAGACGGAGGACTGCGACCTCACCGACGCGCGCGACTTCAACCTCATGTTCGAGACGACGATCGGCCCCGTCAAGGAGTCCGGCGCGACGGCCTACCTGCGCCCGGAGACCGCCCAGGGGATCTTCATCAACTTCAAGAACGTGCTGCAGTTCTCGCGCAAGAAGCCGCCGTTCGGGATCGCCCAGGTCGGCAAGTCCTTCCGCAACGAGATCACGCCTGGGAACTTCATCTTCAGGACGAGGGAGTTCGAGCAGATGGAGATGGAGTTCTTCGTGCCGCCCGCCGAGGCGCAGCGGTGGTTCGAGCACTGGCTCGCCGAGCGGATGCGCTGGTACCAAGAGCTCGGCATCCGCGAGGACCACCTGCGGCTCAGGGCGCACGAGCAGAGCGAGCTCTCCCACTACTCGAGCGCGACGAGCGACGTCGAGTACCTCTTTCCGATCGGCTGGTCCGAGCTCGAGGGGATCGCGAACAGGGGCGACTTCGACCTCACCCAGCACGCCAAGCACTCCGGCGAGAAGCTCGAGTACTTCGACCAGGGCAGCGGCGAGCGCTACGTGCCGTACGTGATCGAGCCCGCCGCAGGCGCCGACAGGGCGACGCTCGCCTTCCTCGTCGACGCCTACGACGAGGAAGTCGTCAAGCGCGAGGGCGCGGGCGCGGGCGAGCGCCGGACGGTGCTGCGCCTGCACCCTCGCCTCGCCCCCGTCAAGGTCGCGGTGCTGCCGCTCGTCGGCAAGGACGGCCAGCCGGAGCTCGCGCGGGAGGTCTACGGCGCGCTGCGTCGCAGGGTCCAGGCCGAGTACGACGAGGGCGGCGCGATCGGCAGGCGCTACCGCCGCCAGGACGAGATCGGCACGCCCTACTGCGTCACGATCGACCATCAGAGCCTGCAGGACGGGACGGTCACCGTCCGCGACAGAGACAGCCTCGCCCAGGAGCGCCTGCCGATCGACGGCCTCGCCGACGAGCTGTCGCGCCGCCTGCACGAGCCCTGGCGAACGCCGAAGCTCGCCGCGACGCGATAGCCGACCGACGTAAAGACGATGGAGCACGCAGTTCAGAAAGAAGACAACGACACCTCCACCCCGCCGCGCCGCCGTCCTGGCTGCTCGGCCCCGACGCCACGAGGAGACACCGGGCCATGGACTTCGACCTCACCGACGAGCAGCAGCTGATCAGAAGGACCGCGCGAGAGTTCACCGACAACGAGATCGTGCAGCAGGCGAAGCAGAACGCGCGCGAGCACCGCTTCGACCTCGATCTCGTCGCGAAGCTCGCGCAGCAGGGCTACCTCGGCGCGATCGTGCCGCGCGAGTACGGCGGCGCGGGGCTCGACTACGTCGGCTATGGCCTCGTCGTCGAGGAGATCGGCAGGGGCTGCTCCTCGGTCAGGACCGTCGTCTCGGTTCAGACCTCGCTCGTCTGCTCGGCGATCCTCGAGTGGGGCACCGAGGAGCAGAAGCAGAGGTGGCTGCCGAAGCTCTGCGCCGGCGAGTGGCTCGGCTGCTTCGGGCTTACCGAGCCGGACACCGGCTCCGACGCCGCCAAACAGCGCACGCGCGCGGTGAAGACGGACGGCGGATGGGCGATCAACGGCGCGAAGATGTGGATCTCGATGGGCAACTACGCGAAGCTCGCGCTGATCTTCGCCCAGACCGACCAAAGCCTCGGCCACAAGGGCCTCGCCTGCTTCCTCGTCGACACCGACCAGGAGGGCTTCAAGCCCTCGCCGATCGAGCACAAGATGGGCCTGCACGCCTCCGACACCGCCTCGATCGCGCTCGAAGACGTCGAGGTCTCAGACGAAGACGTGCTCGGGCAGGTCGGCGACGGCTTCAAGGTCGCGATGTCAGCGCTCGACTCCGGCCGCTACTCGGTCGCCGCCGGCTGCGTCGGCGTCTGCCAGTGCTGCCTCGAGGAGTCGGTGAAGTACGCGAAGGAGCGCGAGCAGTTCGGCAGGCCGATCGCGAGCTTCCAGCTCGTGCAGGCGATGATCGCCGACATCGCCCTGAAGACGGAGGCCTCGCGGATGCTCGTCTGGCGGGCGGGCTTCCTGAAGGACAGGGGGCGTCCGAACACGATCGAGACCTCGATCGCGAAGCTGCACGCGACCGAGGCGGCGGTCGAGTGCGCGAACACCGCGATCCAGGTCCACGGCGGCGCCGGCTACGTCGACGACCACCCCGTCGAGCGCCACTTCAGGGACGTGCGCGTCACCACCCTCTACGAGGGCACCTCCCAGATCCAGAAGCTGATCATCGGGCGCGGCCTCACGGGCGTCAACGCGCTCGCATAAAACGCGCGCTCAGCCGCGGGCGTACTCCTCGGCTGAGCGAGGCTCGAACTCGAACCCGACGAACCGCTCATCGCCGACCACCCACGCGTCGTGGCCAGGCTCGATCAGATACGCGTCGCCCGGGCCCAGCTCGAGCTCCGTGCCGTCATCGTGCATCACCGCGAGGCGGCCTGATTGGACGACGCCGACGTGCCGCGCCTGGCAGCTGTCCGTGCCCGCCACCGGCTTCACGCACTCCGACCACCTCCAGCCCGGCTCGAAGGCGAATCGAGCGGCCTTCACGTCGCTCATCCGTACGACGTCGACACGCGTCTTCTGCGGAGTCCGCGTCTCGTCGGGCGAATCGAAATCCCGCGATTGCACACCAGCCATGTCGGCACCTCCCTCTCGCTCGGTCGAGCCTCGATCCTACACTCGCCGGCCGCGCCCGCGCCGGCCGCGGTTCCGATATGCGGATAACTCCGTAGCGCGCGACGCTCGGGGCCAGCGAGCCCTTCACGTGGCCCGCGGCGCTCGCGACGCTCGAGGCTCGTAGGCCCCTTCAGTCGACGCCGCCGCTGGGCAGCCACTGCGACTCGGCGAGGTCGCCGGCGGGCATGCCCTCCGGGGCCGGCACGCCGGGCGTGTCGCGCAGGTACCACTCCGCGTCGAGCGCCGCCTCGCAGCCCGACCCGGCGGCGGTGATCGCCTGGCGATAGGTGTGGTCGACGAGGTCGCCGGCCGCGAACACCCCCGGCCGATTCGTGCGGGTCGAGCGGCCGTCCACCTTCACGTAGCCGTTTTCGTCCAGCTCCACCTGGCCCGCGACGAGCGCCGACTGCGGCTCGTGGCCGATCGCGATGAAGGCGCCGCTGATCGCAAGCTCGCGCCGCTCGCCGCTCTCCACGTTGCGCAGCTGCGCCCTGCCGAGGGCGCCGTTCTCGCCGGGCAGGAGCTCCTCCACGACGTACGGGGTCAGCAGCTCGATGTTCTCCTGCGCCTGCGCGCGCTGCAACATGATCTTCGAGGCCCTGAACTCCGAGCGGCGGTGCACGATCGTCACGTCGCAGGCGAACTTCGAGAGGAAGATCGCCTCCTCCATCGCCGAGTCGCCGCCGCCGACGATGATCGTCGTCGCGTCCCTGAAGAAGGCGGCGTCGCAGGTCGCGCAGTAGCTCACGCCCCTGCCCGCGAGCTCGTCCTCGCCGGGCACGCCGAGCTTCTTGTGCTCGGCGCCCATCGCGAGGATCACCGACCGCGTCAGGTGCTGCTCCTCGCCGATCCAGACCCTGTGCAGCTCGCCCGGGCGCTCCGCGAGCTCGACACGCTCGACCTGGTCGCTCTCGAGGCGCGCGCCGAAGCGCTCGGCCTGTGACCTGAAGCGCTGCATCAGCTCGGGCCCCATCATGCCCTCGGGGAAGCCGGGGTAGTTCTCGACGTCGGTCGTCTGCTGCAAGAGACCTCCCCAGGCAAAGCCCTCGGCGACGAGCGGCCGCAGGTTCGCGCGCGCGGTGTAGAGCGCGGCGGTGTAGCCGGCGGGGCCGCTGCCGACGATGATCACGTTCTCGATGTCCGTCATCGCAACTCGCTTTCCTGGCTGCCTGCCCTGAGGCGCCGCTCGATCCCCTGCGGCGGGCAGGCCGCGTGGTGCGCAGTGTGTGCTCGCGCAGGATACCGAGAGGTCTCGGCGAGGCGGGACGGCCTGGAGGTGCTGCCGTCCAGCGGCTCCGCCGCCCAGGCCATTACTTCACTTTTTATAGTAGCACGGCGGCGGTGTTGTGTCTCCGTTTTGGGCGCAGACGCGCTCTGGCTGGAACACTGATGCGGACGGCCTTCGCGCGCCGCGTCGTGGCTGGGCGTGGCGCTCCGCTCTTCTCGCTACGCGCGGCCAAGCCAACCGCGTTGCTCAGCAGCTGCCCGCGGCGACGCGATGCGCACTCGGGGGTCTCGTTGGAACGTCCGGCGTTTCATGTGGCGCAACCCTGTCTGGCTCCGCCCCATGCACTGGGTTGTCGTCATGAACAACGACTGCCACGAGATCTCCAGCCCGAAAGGCGTACGGCAGACTCCGGGCCCACATCTCCGGGTCGTCGGCGCTACTCAGCTTATGCCCGGTGAACGGGTCCATGACGGGCATTTCGCCACCGGCGACGAGCTCCTCCTCGCCGTGGACCTCAAGCCGGTCACCGTCCGCCTTAACGGTCGCGCGCCAGAGAAGCCTGGCGTTGCCGGCCTCCTCGTCGTATGCTGGGCTCTGGATCTCAACGAGAACCATCAGCGACCTCCCTTCCGCTCGGGCACCTGGGATCTTTTCGGCCAGACCGGTGGCACCCTATAGCTAGGCTTGTCTTGAGTATCGCACGCAGAGGATCGAAATGGAAGCCTCTGGGCATGCTCAGAAGTCGCCGGGGTACGGCAAGATCCGGGTCTGCAGCATCTTTTCAGCCCGATTGTGAAGCGCATCAGATCGGGGTTGGGCGATGTAGCTGCGTAGCCCATGTAGTCCGGTCGAGTGCAGCAGTACCTGGAGAGCGTGGACCTCATCCTGAGTCAGCTTCTCCCGCCCTCCGTTGCGACGCCGAAAGCTGAAGATACCCCCATTGCAGAACCGGCCAGGAGTCGCGAACGAAAACGCATGGTCGATTAGCGCGAGCCTCCGGGTTTCGTGCTCATACCGGTAGTTCGTCGCGTGTCGGTCCTGTTGGGCGATCAGGGCGTCCCAGAACGCTGCGGCGTCCGCTTGAGCGCTGGCATGTTCGAATACCTGCGGATCTGGGATACCGCGGCGGCGGTTGATGAGTGCGCCTCCGCCCAGGGGTGGGATGTTCCGTAGGACGGCTGTGGGAACAAGCTGATCCCACGGATTGCCCATCGTCGCGGCGAGGCGCCAAGCGGCCACCTCGTGCATCACGGCGTCCACGGGCTCCTGGCCGTAGTACTGGCACTGGCCGGTGTTCTGGCCAACGAATGGCTTGAAGATTGCTTCCTGACGAGAATCGAATACCACGAGGAACGTCGCGCTGCCGCCAGGATTCGCAGTCGTCAGCGTGGCGTGTTCCCGAATCGTTTCCCGCAGCATCAGCTGCTCAAGTTCGGTGCCTTCCGTGTTCGCCTTGTACAGCGCATTGACACGCGCCTGCAGCTCTGCCATTGAGCTTGCCACGCCGCCGATCCTATCTGTAGAACACTACGCGTCGACCATCCATGCCGTCCGCAGTCAGGCCGGCATGGAAGGCCTCGACTCCCAAACTGACGCACTAACGGCGGCAGTGCCTCCGGCGGCGTCCACTTCTCGGGCGCCCTCCTCCGCGGGCAGCGCGGCGCCGCTCGGCCGCATCCGCCAGCGCGCGACGAGGCGCCGCAGCTGCAGGTAGGCGAGCGCGCCTGGCAGCGTCGGCAGCCAGAAGGAGATCCCGCGGTAGGTGAGGACCGCGAGCACCGCGAGGTTGAATTCGACGCCGAAGGCGGCGAGCGCGCCGATCATGCCGCCCTCGACGCCGCCGAGGCCGCCGGGCAGGGGCAGCAGGTTGCCGAGCATGCCGACGAAGTAGGCCATCACGATCACCGTGAAGGGCGGCGCGGAGCCGAAGGCGTGGAAGCAGGCCCACAGCACCGCGACGTCGAAGCCCCACCACGCGGGCGCGCCGAGCAGACCGCGCTCGCGCGCGCGCAGCAG
>JBAIYK010000100.1:0-20162 GCA_037915935.1 Solirubrobacterales bacterium
GGCGCTGCAGCGCCACGGCCGGCGGCTGACGAGCGTCCTGATGATCGAGGTGGCAGACGAGGAGGTCGTCCGCCGCCTGACGGGCAGGCGCGTGTGCGTGAAGAACCCGAGCCACATCTACCACGTAGAGCTCGACCCGCCGAAGCACGAGGGCGTCTGCGACCAGGACGGCTCGCGCCTGATCCAGCGCGACGACGACAGCGAGCAGACGATCCGCCGGCGGCTCGAGGTCTACCACGCCCAGACCGCGCCGCTGATCGGCTACTACGAGGACGCCGGCCTGCTGCGGCGCTTCGACGGCACCCGCTCGCCGGACGAGGTCCACGGCCACCTGCGCGCGACCGCCGCGACGCTGCGGCTCGAGGAGCGGCTTTAGCGGCGCCTTTGCCGCGATGCGCTCGAAGCGGCAAGCTAAGCTCAGCGGGTGATCATCAGGAAGAGCCCGCAGGAGATCGAGAAGATGGCCGCTGCGGGCGCGATCCTCGTCGGCGCGCTGCGCATGCTCGAGGGGATGGTGAGGCCCGGCGTGAGCACGGCGGAGCTCGACGCGGCCGCCGAGCGCTTCATCCGCTCCCAGGGCGCGACGCCGACCTTCAAGGGCTACCGCGGCTTTCCAGGGTCGATCTGCGCCTCGCCGAACGCGATGGTCGTCCACGGCATTCCCGGCCGCTACAGGCTCGCAAGCGGCGACGTGATCTCGATCGACGTCGGCGTGACGCTCGACGGCTGGGTCGCCGACGCCGCGCGCACCTTTCCGATCGGCGAGATCTCCGCCGACGCGCGGCGGCTGCTGCACGCGACGAAGCGCTCGCTGTTCGCGGGGGTGAGGCTCTGTGAGCCGGGCAACCGGGTCGGAGACGTCTCGAACGCGATCCAGGAGGTCGTCGAGGGCGACGGGCTCTCGATCGTGCGCTCGCTCGTCGGCCACGGCGTCGGCCGCAGCATGCACGAGGACCCGCAGGTGCCGAACTACGGGCGGCCCGGCAGGGGCCCGCTGCTGCGCGAGGGCATGGTGCTCGCGATCGAGCCGATGACGACGATCGGCAGCCCGAACGTGAGGATGGGATCGGACGGCTGGGCGATCTTCTCCCAGGACGGCTCGCTTGCGGCGCACTTCGAGTTCACGGTCGCGATCACCGCGAAGGGCCCGAAGATCCTCACGCCCTGGCACGAGCAGGAGCGAGGATCCGACGCGCCGCTGCTCGCCGGGGCGCCCGTCGCGACGCGCCCGTAGATGCTACTATTGCTCGTCCTGCTCGCATGCGAGGAATTCGTCCTGCGAGCCTATTCGACGCGGGGGCGGGGCGCCGCAGGCGGCAGCCGCAGCCGGGTCGCAGTGACGAGCCGAAAGGGATCATGAAGGTAAGACCGTCGGTGAAGCCGATGTGCGAGAAGTGCAGGATCATCCGCCGCCACGGAGCGGTGCTCGTCATCTGCCAGAACAAGCGTCACAAGCAGCGGCAGGGGTAGCGGATGGCGCGCATCGCAGGCGTGAACCTGCCTCTGAACAAGCGGGCGGAAATCGGGCTCACCTACATCTTCGGCATCGGGCGCTCGACCTCGAAACGGCTGCTCGCCGAGCTCGGTCTCAGCCCTGACACCTACGTCAGGGACCTGACCGAGGACGAGGTCGCGCGCCTGCGCGAGGCGATCGACCGCAACCTCACCGTCGAGGGCGACCTCCGCCGCGAGCGCTCCCAGGACGTGAAGCGCCTGCAGGAGATCTCCTGCTACCGCGGCCTGCGCCACCGTCGCGGCCTGCCCGTGCGGGGGCAGAACACGAAGACGAACGCGCGCACGCGCAAGGGCCCGAAGCGGATGCAGGTCGCCGGCAAGAAGAAGGCGGGCAAGAAGTGAGCGACCGCGAGCCCCGTCAGGGGGCGATCCGCTGATGGCGGCTCCGAAGCGCGCCCGCGGAAGGCGCAAGCCGAAGAAGAACATCCCCGTCGGCCAGGCCCACATCAAGACGTCCTTCAACAACACGATCGTCTCGCTGACCGACACGACGGGCAACGTGATCGCATGGGAGTCCGCCGGCGGCGCAGGCTTCAAGGGCTCACGCAAGTCGACGCCGTTCGCGGCCCAGGTGACGGCCGACGCGGCCGCGCGCAAGGGCCTCGAGCAGGGTCTGCAGAAGGTCGAGGTGTTCGTGAAGGGCCCCGGCTCCGGCCGCGAGACGGCGATCCGCTCGCTGCAGGCGGCGGGCCTCGAAGTGACCGGCGTGAAGGACGTGACCCCGCAGGCCCACAACGGATGTCGCCCCCGCAAGCGGCGCCGAGTCTGAGGCGCGGTTCCAGACCATCTCAGAGGAAACGACTAGGTAATGGCAAGAGACACGGGCGCGCAGTGCAAGCAGTGCCGCAGGGAGGGCCAGAAGCTCTTCCTGAAGGGCGAGCGCTGCCTCACCGACAAGTGCGGCGTCGAGCGCCGCTCCTATCCGCCCGGCGAGCATGGTCGCGGGCGCCAGAAGCAAAGCGAGTACAGGGTCCAGCTGCGCGAGAAGCAGAAGGCCCGGCGCTACTACGGCGTGCTCGAGCGGCAGTTCCACGGCTACTACGTGAAGGCCTCGCGGCAGCCGGGCATCACCGGCGAGAATCTGCTCGCGCTGCTCGAGTGCCGTCTCGACAACGTGCTCGTGCGGCTCGGCTTCGCCGCCTCCCGGCGTCAGGCGCGCCAGCTCGTGCGCCACGGGCACTGGACCGTGAACGGTCGCAGGGTGAACATCCCGAGCTATCAGGTGAAGCCCGGCGACGTGATCGCGATCAAGGCGGGCACGCCTGCGACACAGGTCGTGAGGGACGCGACGGAGCTGACCGGCCAGATCCCGGCATGGCTGCAGGCCGATCACGAGTCGCTGACGGCGAAGGTGCTGCGCAGGCCGGAGCGGCGCGAGGTCGCCGCGCCGGTGCAGGAGCAGCTGATCGTCGAGCTGTACTCGAAGTAAGAGCTTTCCCGTGCCGCGAACCCGCTCCGCGGGCGGCGGCGCGCCCACAGCCGGCGCGCTAAGGCGTCGGTGACAGATCGAAACCACAGAGGACCCCAGATGCTCGACTTCCAAATCCCCCGGATCACAAGCGAGTCCGTCGACGAGAACCGCGGCACCTTCACGATCGAGCCTCTCGACCGCGGATTCGGCTACACCTTTGGCAACTCGCTGCGCCGGGTGCTGCTCTCCTCGCTCGCAGGCGCGGCCGTGACGAGCGTCCGCATCGAGGGCGTCGCGCACGAGTTCTCGACGATCCCAGGGGTGACCGAGGACGTGACGGACATCGTGCTGAACCTGAAGGGGATCGTCTGCAGGATGCACTCCGACGCGACCGAGGTCGAGGCGCCGCTCGTCGTCACCGGCCCAGGCGAGATCACCGCGAAGGACATCGACCTGCCGGCGGGCGTCGAGGTCCTCAACCCCGAGGTTCACGTCGCGACGCTCGAGAAGAAGACGAAGCTCGAGCTCTACATGACGATCGGCCGCGGACGCGGCTACCGGCCCGCCGAGGAGAACAAGTCGCCCGATCAGCCGATAGGGGTGATCCCGATCGACTCGATCTTCTCGCCGGTGCGGCGCGTCGCCTACGCCGTCGAACAGGCGCGCGTCGGCCAGCGCACCGACTACGACAAGCTCTCGCTCGACATCGAGACCGACGGCTCGATCGAGCCGCAGACGGCGCTGCGCGAGGCGGCGGAGCTGCTGATCTCCCAGCTCGCGATCTTCACCGACGCGGACCGCATCCAGGAGCTGCGGGCGACCCCCGGCGGCCAGATCGCCGGCAGCGACGGCCAGGGCCTGCCCACTGCCGGCGGCGCGGCGCCTGGCGGGATGCAGGGGGAGGAGTGGAACATCCTGATCGAGGAGCTCGAGCTCGGGGTGCGCTCCTACAACTGCCTGAAGCGCGCCGGCGTGCAGACGGTCGGCGACCTGATCTCGAAGTCGGAAGCGGAGTTGAGCGCGATCCCGAACTTCGGCAAGAAGTCGATCGACGAGGTGGTCGAGACGCTGCACGCGCGCGGGCTCGCCCTGCGCCAGGACTAGTCGCCTATCCTTCATCGACCGATGAGGCACGCGAAGACACGCAACAAGCTGAGCCGCGACTCGGCGCACCGCAAGGCGCTGCTGATGAACCTCTGCAAGGAGGTGCTCGAGCACGAGCGGATCACGACGACGGAGGCGAAGGCGAAGGCCGTGAAGCCGGAGATCGAGAAGTTGATCACGCGCGCGAAGACCGACAGCCTCCACGCCCGCCGTCAGGCGCTCTCGGCGCTCGCGCAGGACAAGTTCGCGGTGCACCGCCTGTTCGTCGAGGTCGCGCCCCGCTACACCGAGCGCCCAGGCGGCTACACGCGCATCATGAAGCTCGGACCGCGTCGCTCCGACGCGACCGAGATGGTTCTGCTCGAACTGGTCTGAGGCGGCGCCGCGCGGTGGTGACGCGGCTGACGCTCGAGTACGACGGGACCGGGTTCGCCGGCTGGGCGCGCCAACCTTCGCTGCGCACGGTGCAGGGCGTGCTCGAAGCGGCGCTGCACACGCTCCTCGGCGAGGCCGACGAGGAGGGACGGCCGCTCTGCCTCACCGTCGCCGGCCGCACCGACCGGGGCGTCCACGCCTGGGGGCAGATCGCAAGCTACCGCGGCGAGGCGCTCGACCCCGCGCGCCTGAACGCGCTGCTGCCGGCGGACGTCGCCGTGCTCGCCTCCGAGCCGGCGGCTGCGAGCTTCGACGCGCGCCGCGACGCGCTCAGCCGCACCTACTGCTATCGCGTGCTGAACCGCCGCGCGCGCAGCGTCTTCATGCGCGGCAGCGCCCTGTTCTGGCCGCGAACGCTCGACCTCGAGGCGTTGGAGGCGTGCGCAGCCGCGCTGCTCGGCGTCCACGACTTCACCGCCTTCACGCCGACCGAGACCGACCACGTGCGCTTCGAGCGGCGGGTGCTGAGCGCGAACTGGCGCCGCGACGGCGACCTGGTCGAGCTGTGGATCGAGGCGGACACGTTCATGCGCCACATGAACAGGGTGCTCGTGGGCACGATGCTCGAGGTGGGCGAAGGCAGGCGCAGCGTCGAGGACTTCGCGCGGCTGCTGGGAGGCGCGCCGCGCGCCCAGGCGGGGCCGACCGCGCCGGCGCACGGGCTCGCGCTCGCGTCGGTGCGGTACGAGAGGGAGGAGGAGACAGACAGGGCTATACGTATTGAGCATTAAATTTCGAGCTGCGTGCGCGATGGCATTGCAATGCTGTGCGAGTCGCCGATCGTGGACGGGGGCGGGGTCAGGTCGGACTCCTATGCTAGGGGCGCATGCTGAACGTGCTGCTGACGAACGACGACGGGATCGAGGCCGAGGGCCTGCAGGCGCTGCGGCGCGCGCTGATCGCGCTGCCAGACGTGCGCCTCGCCGTGATCGCGCCGGACGGCAACCGCTCGGCGATGGCGCGCTCGATCACGACTCGCCGCCCGCTGTGGGTCGCCGAGGTGCCCTTCGCCGACGGCACGGTTGGCTACGCGACGGACGGCACGCCGGTCGACTGCGTGCGGCTCGCGAGCCTCGGCCTGATCGAGGGGTTCGCCGCCGACCTCGTCGTCTCGGGGATCAACCACGGCGCGAACCTCGGCGACGACATCACCTACTCGGGCACGGTCGCGGCGGCGCTCGAGGGTCTCGTCGTCGGGCTGCCCGCGATCGCCGTCTCCCAGCAGTCGCTCGGGCGCACGATGGGCTACAGCGGCGACGGCGGCTTCTCCTTCGAGCTCGCGGCGAGGTTCGTCGCGCGGCTGGTAGAGCGGCTCGAGGACGTGCCGCTGCCGCCGCAGACGCTCCTGAACGTGAACGTGCCCGCGGGAGAGCCGCTGAGCGCCGAGGTGACGACGCTCGGCAAGCGCATCTACCAGGACGAGCTGAAGCTCGAGCAGAGCGAGCAGGGGCCGCCCGCGCGCAGGCGCTACTGGATCTACGGCGACGACCCCGGCTACCACGAGGAGGCGGGCACCGACCTCGCCGCGGTCGCGGCGGGAAGCATCGCGGTCACCCCAATCCACTTCGACCTGACCTACCGGCCGGGGGTCGAGGCGCTGCGCCACTTCGACCTGGACGCGCTGCTGCAGCAGGCGCCGGTCGGCCGCTGACGTGGGCGCGCCGAAGGTGAAGCGCGGCGCCGGCGAGATCGAGCGGACTGCGGCGACGAGCGGGAAGGCCGTCGCGAAGGGCGGTAACGGCACAGCAGACGGCCAAGCCGGGGACACGGCCGCGCCGCCGGAGGCGAGGCGCCGCGCCGCCGAGCTGCACAGGAGCCTGCAGCACCACTCCCACCGCTACTACGTGCTCGACGACCCCGAGATCGGGGACGACGCCTACGACGCGCTGATGGACGAGCTGCGGGAGCTGGAGCGCCGCTACCCGCAGCTGCGCACGCCCGACTCGCCGACCCAGCGCGTCGGCGCCGAGCCGGTGAGCAAGCTCGAGAAGGTGAGGCACCTCGAGCCGATGCTCTCGCTCTCGAACGCGCGCTCCGAGGAGGAGCTGCGGGCCTGGGTGCAGCGCATGCGGACGCATCTCGCGAGGGAAGGCATAGAGCAGCCGCGCTTCCGCTACGTCGTCGAGCCGAAGGTCGACGGCCTCGCGATCAGCCTCGTCTACCGCGACGGCAGGCTGGAGCGCGGCGCAACGCGCGGCAACGGCGAGATCGGCGAGGACGTCACCCACAACCTGCGCACGATCGGCGCGATTCCCCTGCACGTGCAGGATGCGCCGCCGCTGCTCGAGGTGCGCGGCGAGATCTACATGTCGACGCACGACTTCACGGCCCTGAACGAACGTCAGGCGGAGGCGGGGCACTCGACGTTCATGAACCCGCGCAACTCGGCCGCCGGCACGATCCGCCAGCTCGATCCCGCGCTCGCGGCGAGGCGGCCGCTCTCGATCTGGTGCTACCAGGTCGGCGTGACGGAGGGGCTCTCCTTCGAGAGCCACTGGCAGGCGCTGACCTGGCTGCGCGAGCACGGCTTCAGGGTGAACCGGGACGTGCAGCTGCTCGAGAGCGAGGAGCAGGCGATCGCGCAGTGCGAGGAGTGGCAGCTTCGCCGCGGCGAGCTCGACTTCGAGATCGACGGGGCGGTCGTGAAGGTCGACGACCTGGAGCTGCAGCGGCGCCTCGGCGCGATCGGGCGCGAGCCGCGCTGGGCGGTCGCCTGGAAGTTCCCGCCGACGACCGCGGTGACGCGTCTGAACGACGTGCGCTGGAACGTCGGCAAGTTCGGCGACCTGCACCCCTACGCGGTGCTCGAGCCGGTGACCGTCGGCGGCGTGACGATAAAGCTCGCGACCCTCCACAACGAGGAGGACCTGTCCCGCAAGGACATGAGGCGAGGCGAGGACGTGATCGTGCTGCGGGCGGGCGACGTGATCCCGCAGGTCGTCTCCCCGGCGCCGCACATGGTCGAGCGCGCAAAGCGGCCGCCGAAGCCGCAGCCGCCGGGGCGCTGTCCCTTCTGCAAGACGGAGACCTTCAAGCCGGAGGACGGCGTGTTCACGAAGTGCCCGAACGTCGAGTGCCCCGCGCGGCGCTGGCAGCTGCTGAAGCACTTCGTCTCGCGCGGGGCGATGGACATCGACGGCCTCGGCGAGAAGCAGGTCGCGTTGCTGCAGGAGAAGGGGCTCGTGAAGACGCCGGCCGACTTCTACCGCCTCGCGGCCGAGCAGCTGGTCGAGCTCGAGGGCTTCGCCGAGGTCTCCGCGAGAAACCTGCTCGCAGCGATCGAGGTTTCGAAGGCGCGCCCCTTCGCGCGCGTGCTGTTCGCGCTCGGGATCGAGGAGGTCGGCGAGGTGACCGGCCGCAACCTCGCCCAGCGCTTCAGGGACGTCGACGCGCTGCTCGCCGCCGACGAGGAACAGATCGCGCAGACGCCTGGGATCGGCGAGAAGATGGCGGCCTCGATCGTGCGCCAGCTCGCCGAGCGCAGCATGCGCGAGCTGATCGGCGAGCTGCGGCAGCTGGGCCTGCGCTTCGAGGAAGAAGGCCCGCCTCCTGGGCAGGGCCCGCTCGCGGGCAAGAGCCTCGTGCTGACGGGCACGCTGCCGCAGTGGTCGCGCGAGCGCGCGACGGAGCTGATCCTCGCCGCCGGCGGGCGCGTCGTCGGCTCCGTCTCGAAGAAGACCGACTATCTGCTCGCCGGCGAGAGCCCCGGCTCGAAGCTCGAGAAGGCGCAGCGCCTCGACGTGCCGGTGATCGACGAAGCCGGCCTGAGGGCGCTGCTCGATCAGTAGCGCGCGATCGCCTCGGTCATCGCGTCCTGGATCGAGTGCGCGACGTACGTTTCGATCCCGTCGTCGAAGAAGGCGAAGGCGATGAGGTGGCCGTCGATCGCGCTGCAGTAGCCGGCGAGGTTCGAGACGCCTTCGAGCGTGCCCGTCTTGCCCTGACAGCGGCCTTCGGCCCAGCTGTGGCGCATCCTTTCCGAGAGCGTGCCGCTGCGGCCGGCGACCGCGAGATCGCGGCGCAGGATCGCGCCGTCGCCCGTGCCGTCGAGGCGCCGCAGGAGGCTTACGACCGCTTCGGGCGAGGTGCGGTCTTCGCGCGAGAGCCCCGAGCCGTCGACGATCTGCGGGCGCAGGCCAAGGCTTTCGACGCTCTCGCGCACGACCGCCGCGCCCGCGGCGGTGCTGCCGGCGCCGCCGAAGTAGGCGCCGAGGTCCTTGACGAGCGTCTCCGCGAAGAAGTTGTCCGAGGGAGGCAGCATGAGTCCGAGCAGCGTCGAGAGCGGCGGCGAGCTGACGACCGCGAGCTGCCTCGCCCCTGCGGGCGTCGTCGAGGGCGCCGGTCCGCTGCCGCGCGGCACCTTCACTCCCGCGCGCCGCAGCCCCTTCAGCAGCTGCCTCGCGGCGTAGGCGGCGGGCGCGTGCGGGCCTTTGAAGGGCCCCGTTTCGCCGCGGTCGAAGGCGAGCGCGGAGAGCCTGCCTTCCAGCCACGGGTCGAACGCGTACCCGCTCGAGGGCTCGCCGCGCAGCGAGTCGAGCCAGCTCTCGTCGCCGAGCACTCGTCCGGTGACGCTGCGGATGCCGTCGCTGCGGACGAGCTGCTGCACGAGCGTGAAGACGCTCGCCCCCTGCCCGCCGTAGCGCGCGCCGACGAACGCGCTCGACCCGAACGTGGGGTCCCCGCCGCCGCGCAGGTAGAGGTTGCCTTCCCAGACGCCGTTTACGCCGAGGCGGCCACTGCCGAGCACGGTCGTGTGCAGGCGGGCGGAGGGTCCGAGCCTCATCAGAGCGGCGGTCGAGGTGTAGAGCTTCTCGATCGAGGCGGGCGGGTGCGGCTCGGCGGCGCGCACCGAGTAGAGCGTCGTCTCAGCGGTGATGTCGTAGACGAACGCGCCCGAGCGCTGTCCAGCGAGCCCCATCTCGTGGCCCAGGGCCGAGCCGAGGGCGGCCTGCGCGGACGGTTGCGCGGCGGCGGCCGGGGTAGCGAAGAGTCCGCACAGCGCCGCGAGCACGGAGATCAGCCGGGCGCAGAAGCCGCGGGTCGGAAACGTCGTTTCTGAGACATAAGCGCCCGCCGCCCGCAAAGTGGGCCTTGCGCGTTTCCGAGCCGACGGCACGCGTCCGTAGAATGAGGGTATATGGGCAAGGTTGTCAAGCTGGAACCGTCGAAGGCAGGCAAGCTTGCAACCGCAGGCAAGGCCGCCAGACGGCGTGAGGGCGCGCGCAAGGCGCGCGCTGAGGGCTCCCGCGCGCGGGCGGCGGCCTCGCGCGGCCCGGACAAGACTGCGCTCGTGCTCGGCGGCGGCGGCTTCACCGGCGGCGTCTACGAGATCGGCGCGCTGCGGGCGCTCGACCTGCTTGCGAAGGGCCTGTCCGTCAACGACTTCGACGTCTACGTCGGCACCTCCGCCGGCGCGTTCATCGCCGCGCTGTGCGCAAGCGGCGTGAGGCCCGAGGAGATGATGCAGGCGGTGACGCGCGAGAGCGAACCGCCCTTCAGAGAGATCAGCCTCCGCGACCTGCTGCAGCTCAACGTGACGGAGCTCGCCCACCGCGGCCTGCTGCTGCCGATGCACCTGCTCTCGCTCGGGCGCAAGCTCGTCTCCCAGCTCGGGCAGGCATCGCTGATGGACCTCGTGACGGGGCTGGCCGAGGCGCTGCCTCCGGGCCTCTACACCGGCGCGGGGGTCGAGCGCTACCTGCGGCGCGTGCTATCGGAGCGCGGCATGAAGGACGACTTCGAGAGCTGCGCTCACGAGCTCTACATCACCGCGACCGACCTCGACACCTGCGAGCGGGTCGTCTTCGGGCAGGACGGCCTGAGCCACGTGCCGATCTCGACCGCCGTGCGCGCCTCGAGCGCGCTGCCGATGGTCTACGCGCCGGTGCGGATAGAGGGTCGCGAGCTGGTCGACGGCGGGATCGTCTCGACGACGAACCTCGACATCGCCGTGCAGGCGGGCGCGCAGCTCGTGATCGTCATCAACCCGATCGTGCCCTACCGCAACGACTTCGCGGACCAGGTCCGCACGCTGCGGGGCACGCGGTCGAAGCGGATCTCGGACATGGGCTTCCCGAAGGTCGGCTACCAGGCCTTCAAGCTGCTCGCGCACAGGCGCCTGCACAACACGGTCGAGCACTGGCGCGAGCGCTATCCCGGCATCGACATCGTCCTGATCGAGCCCGAGGAGAGCGACCGGCTGATGTTCGAGACCTCGATCATGAACTTCGCCTCGCGCGTCGAGATCGCAAGGCACGGCTTCGAGTCGGTCGCGAGTCACCTCGCGGGCGAATACGAGACCTACCGCGAGGTCTTCGCGAGGCACGGGATCGAGATCTCGCCCGAGCGCCTGCGCAGGGTCGCGCCGCTAGACGGCGCCGTCGCCCTCCACGGCGCCATCCCGCTCGGCGATCGCCGCGTCGAGGGCGCTCAGCAGCCGCTCTGAGGCGGCCTCGTCGCGGACCGTGATGCGGACGTGCGCCGGGTCGCCGAGCGGCCCGCCGGGCGCGACGAGCACGCTCGACTGCGCAAGCCGCGCCGCGAGCTCGCCGCCGCCGATCTGCGGGTGGGCCGCCCAGAGGAAGTTCGCCTCGCTGGGGAAGACCTCGAAGCCGCGCTCCGCAAGCGCCGCGGTGAGCGCGGCGCGCTGCTTCGCGACGGTGACGCGGCGGCGCTTCACCTGCCGCTCGCAGGCGCGCAGGGTCTCGAGCGCCGCGGCCTGCGCGAGCTCGCTGACGCCGTGCTCCGGCTCGAGCTCGGCGAGCAGGCCCTCCGCGCCCTCGGCGCCGATCGCATAGCCGCAGCGCACGCCCGCAAGCCCCCACGCCTTCGAGAAGCTGCGGAAGACGATGAGGCGCGGGTGGCGCTGCAGCAGCTCGATCGAGGCGCCCTGCAGCGCCTCCTCCGCGTACTCGATCAGCGCCTCGTCGAGCAGCACCGCGACGGTGTCAGGCAGGCTGCCGAGCAGATGCTCGAGCGCGTCGGCGGCGATCGTCTCGCCGGTCGGGTCGTTCGGGCTCGCGAGCGCGATCACGCGCGTGTCGTGCTCGGCGGCGGCCTTCAGCAGCGCCGAGGGGTCGTCCTCGCTCACCGGCACGGCGACGCCGTGGGCGCGCCTTGCGAGCAGCGGGAAGAGCGGGTGCGAGGGCCAGCGCGTGAGCAGCGCCTGGCCGGGCCTCATCAGCGCGAAGGTCGCCGCCTGCAGCAGCTCGGAGGCGCCGTTGCCGATCGCGATCCGCTCGGCGGCCACCCCGAGCCGGTGCGAGAGCTCGCTCTTCAGCTGCGAGCCGCGCGAGTAGCGCTGCATGCCGCGGCGGGCGACGAAGGTGACCGCGCTGACGACGTCGGCGTGGACCGGGTCGGGGCAGGCGATCTGCGAGAGGTCGAGCGTCTCGACGCGCATCAGCTGCAGCGCCCTGCGCTCCGCCGCCTGGGCGCGCAGCTCGCTGTTGATCTCCTCCTCGGAGAGCGCGTCGAACTGGCGGTAGTAGTCGAGCAGCCCCATCGCATCCGATGATCGCAGGCGATCGAGGGATCAGGGGTACCTGTTGCCGGGCGCGACGCTCGAGCCGGGCCCGTGGATGAGCAGCAGCCAGACCGCGAACGCCGAGCCGCAGATCACCGCGGCGACCGCGAAGATCCGCGCGAGCGCGCCCCCGCGCTGATCGTGGCCGGCGGCCCGCCGCACGAGCATCCACGCGTAGTCGAGGCGGCGCAGCAGGGCGAGGTCGCCGAACAGCAGCACTCCGAGCGTGAGAAAGGCGGCGAGGATGCCGAGGCTGATGCTGCCCGAGGCGGAGGCTATGTGCGCGCCGACCCACAGGCAGCCGAGCGGGATCGGCCCCCAGCAGAGCAGGCTGAGCAGCACCATCGCCGCCCACATAGCGTTCGCGAGCGTCGCATCCGCGCGCCGGCGCGCGGCGCTGCCGGGCCGCGGCGCCCCGCGAAAGCGCAGCGGCCCGGTGCCCGGCCGCCGGCCGACGAACAGCCCGCCGGTATCGCTTGGATCGCTTCGCATTCAGCTCTCGTAGAGCGAGCTCAGCACCCGCTCGTACTTGCGCTCGACGACGTTGCGCTTCACCTTCAGCGTAGGCGTGAGCTCGCCCGTCTCCTGAGAGAGGTCGTGGGGCAGGATCGCGAACCGCTTCACCCGCTCGACCTGGGCGTAGCGCTCGTTCACCCGGTCGAGCTCCGCCTGGATCATCGCGATCACCGCCGGCTCCTGCGCAAGCGAGGGGACGTCGCTCGGCAGCCCCTGCGCCTGCGCCCACGGCACGATCTCCTCCTCGTCGAGGGTGATGAGCAGCACGGGGTAGGGCCGGCGGTCGCCGTGCATCACGGCCTGGGAGACCCAGCGGCACTGCTTCATGTCGTTCTCGAGGTTCGCGGGCGTGAGGTTCTTGCCGCCGGCGGTGATGATGATGTCCTTCTTGCGCCCGACGATGTAGACGAAGCCGTCCTCGTCGATGCGGCCGAGGTCGCCCGTGTGCAGCCAGCCGTCGATGACGGCGCCGAAGTCGCTGTCCTGCCGGCCGTAGTAGCCGGAGAAGATGTTCGGCCCCTTGATCAGCAGCTCGCCGTCGTCGGCGATCTTCACCTGCACGCCGGAGAAGGGCTTGCCGACGCTGCCGAAGCGATGCTGCTCGGGCGTGCAGACCGTCGCCGCGGTCGCGGTCTCGGTCATGCCGTAGCCCTCCATCACCGGCACCCCGCAGGCGAAGAAGAATTCGAGGATCTCCTTCGCGATCGGCGCCGCGCCGCTGACGGCCTCGCGCAGGCGCCCGCCGAAGGCCGCCCTCACGTTCTTGAACAGGCGCTCCTCGGCCTCTGCGAACGGCGCCTGCAGCTCCTGCGGGATCGGCTTGCCAGCGAGCTCGAGCTCCCTCACCTGCATGCCGACCGCGATCGCCTTCTTCAGCAGCTCCGGGTCGACGTTCGCGGACACGAGCGTGTAGATCTTCTCGAAGATCCGCGGCACCGAAGGCAGGTAGGTCGGCTGCACCTCGGCTAGCTCGACGATGATCTGCTTCGTGTCGCCGCCGAAGTAGGCGAGCGTGACGCCGAGGTCGAAGACGACGAGCTGCAGCAGCAGCGCGAAGGAGTGGGCGAGCGGCAGGTAGAGGTAGACGACGTCGTTCGCGTCGCTCTGCAGCGAGCCCCGCTCCTTCACCATGTCGACGATCGCCCGGTAGTTGCCGTGCGTGAGCACGCAGCCCTTCGGCGGGCCGGTCGTGCCGGAGGTGTAGATGATCGTGAAGGGGTCCTCCGGCTTCACGGCGCTCCTGCGCGCCTGCAGCTCTGCTGCGGGGCGGGTGCGGCCGCGGTCGCGAAGCTCCTCGAGCGAGATCGTGGGCAGCGGTGCCTCGCCCGGCGGCGGGTCGATCACGATGACGTGCGCGAGGTGGGGCACGCGCTCGCGGATCTCGGCGATCTTCTCCAGCTGGGCCTCGTCCTCACAGACGATCGCGCTCGCTCCCGAGTCGGCGATCACCCACTCGCACTCTTCAGGGGAGTTCGTCTGGTAGATCGGCACGACGACCGCCCCAGCCTGCGTCGCGCCCATGTCGGCGTAGGACCACTCCGGGCGCGTGTTGGAGAGGATGCAGACCCTGTCTCCCTGGGCGACGCCGAGGTCGATCAGGCCGAGCGCGACCTCCTGCGCGATCTGCGCGAGCTCCGCGTAGGTGACGTCCTGCCAGGCGCCCTCGCGCTTGAAGCGCACGGCGACGCGCTCGCCGTAGCGCTCGGCGGCGTGGGGGACGAGCTCGGCGATCGTCTCGGTCGTCGCGGCCGTTCCAGTCGCGCCCTGCGACGCCTGGGCCGCGGCCTCCGGGGCCTGCTGCCTCGTGCTTCGCGGCGTCTGTGTCGCGCTCTCTTGCGCCGTGCTGGCCTCCATGACTCTCCTCCTCGGCAGGCAGAGTTGACTGAGCTTGCTGACGATTACGATGTTATGCCCTCAGGCGACTCGGTCGATCGGCTCTCGCCTTCCTCGACCGCCGGCGCACGAGGCAGCAGCAAGGATCGCACCGCGCAGCGCCGCAGTCCAGCGCGGCTACTGAGCTGGCCGGCGCTGGACTGCGCACCGCTATGGTCCGAGAGGATTAGGACTTCAGCGCGACAGGGCGCTGCGACGCCGGTTGCTCGCGGATGCTCGCGAGGAACAGGCTCTTGTCGATGCGGCCCTGGAAGACGGGCACACCGAGCTCGAGGCACTTCGAGAGGACTTCTCTGCGCTCCAAACCGGCTTCGCGGGCGAGCTCGGTCGGCGTCAGGTGGTTTGCCATCTGCATCTCCTCCGGCATTCGAGATCGTGGCTGATCTGCCTATTCATAGCGTCCCGCGCGGACAGATGCAACGGAAGGCGACCGCGAAATATGGGCACGATCCCAAAATACCCCGCTAGATCGGGTTTTTCACGTCGACGAAGACGTGCTTCAGCCCGAAGCGCTCGGCGAGATGCTCGCCGAGGCGCCTGATGCCGAAGGTCTCGGTCGCGTGATGGCCCGCTGCGAGGAAGTGGATGCCGCCCTCGGCGGCCTGCGCCATCGCGCGCTCCGCGGGCTCGCCCGTGATGAAGGCGTCGGCGCCTGCGGCGATCGCCTCCGGCAGGTGATCGGTGCCCGCGCCGGTGACGATCGCGAGCGTGCGGACGATCTCTGGGCCGTGGTCGAAGACGAGCGGCTGCCGGCCGGTGAGCTGCTCGACGCGCGCGAACAGGCCGTGAGGGCCGTGTGCCGCGACGCCCTCGCCCTGCAGCGTGCCGATGAAGCCGATCGGCTGGCCGCGGTGCGCCGCGAACGGGCGCAGGCCCTCGGCGCCGAGCGCCCTCAGCATCAGCGCGTTGTTGCCGATCTCCGGGTGGGCGTCGAGCGGCAGGTGGTAGGCGGCGAGCGCGATGTCCGCGTCGAATAGCAGCTGCAGCCGCCGCTTCAGTGCGGCGTCGATCGGCCCTGGGCCGGAGCCCCAGAAGAGGCCGTGGTGGACGAGCAGCAGGTCCGCGCCCTCCGCCCGCGCGCGCTCGAACAGCTCGACGTGGGCGCTGACGCCGGTGACGAGCGTCGAGACCTGCTCTCGCCCCGGGACCTGGAGTCCGTTCGGGCCGTAGTCGTCGAAGCGCGAGGGTTCGAGCAGGCGGTCGGCCTCGGCGAGGATGTGAGCGAGCGGGGTGGGCATGAGGTGGCGCGGCGATAGCGGGCTGCCGGTGGGGCGTGTCTACGAGACGGCCGGCGCCCGTGCCGACTCAGTCCAGGCTCCGTGCTCGTGATCCCAGCGACCGCTGGCCGTACCCTGCAGAAGGGGATTCACGAAGGGCCGCACGATCGCAAGAGCCTCATCGAGCGTATGAGCGTCTGCGAGGACCGACTGTGCGGCCCCACGCGCATAGCCGGGCTCCCATAGTGCGCGATCTGGGACCTCGAATGTCTGCGGCAGCGTGACGCCGCGCCGCTCTGCCTCAGACCGCAAGGACCGGAGCTGCTGCTCTGCGGCAATCGACGCCCCACGCGCGATGGCAACCAGGTCGACAAGATCGCGGTAGCGAGTCGACGGCGTCTGCGACTGTCCATACAGCTCGAATGTAGCGGCGATCTTGTCTGCTACGTGGTCAACAAGGGGATAAGCTCGGTAACCCCTTTGCTGCAGCTCGGGGAGGTCGACCTGTGCAATCGGCGGGACATGGTCAGGCTCGTCGATCATGCGCAGGTCCGAGCCAACAAGATCGACGTGGAAGCGTTCCCACTCTTGCTGGCCGATGTGGGTCACGATGGGCATGCGCACGGCCGAGGACGCATCACCGACTGAGCGTTGCGGTCCAATCTCGAATCGAAACCAATCCCCGAGGTCACGGGTGGCGGCCTCGTGCAAGTCAGCCTCGGCGGCATCAGCAGCCTTCGCCCGATAGACATCGATGTCGAGTGAGCCGCGTACTCCGATGCCGCGCGCGAGCAGTGCAACCGCTCCCTTCACGACCCAGCCATCGTCCATTACGTAAAGGCGCTCGAGAAGGCGGTCGTATGCGAACTGACGTCGTAGCTGCGGCAATGTCCATTGTGTTCGTTCCGACAGTGTGCGGAGCTTGTCGGTCAACGCGGCCCGAAACGCCCCTGGCGTCGCGTACCTGCTCATCGAAGCGGGCCCCCGACCGTCGCCGGTGCCCGCTCGGGCGGGAACTGGCTTCCTACGCGTGCTCGCGCCTCAGATATCCAGAGCCCGCTTTCCGGGTCACCGACAAGATCCAGCATCCACTGCAGCAGGGCGAGGCCGTCGTATCGACGCAATCCAAACTTGCCGGCATGCGGCGCGAGCGCCCCAGCAACTGTGGTCGGCGACTCGTAGACATTGCGCAGCGAGTCCGTGATGATGTGCGCGACTGCGCCCGGATCCTCGTTGTCATACAGAAGGTCCGAGACTATGCGCGCTGGACGCGTGACGGGAAGACCGCGCAAGATGTTCCATTCCGTGTCGGTCAGCTTGCGACGGTGCATCCGCACGTCTGGTCGGCGTGGCTGGTATCGCGCTGCGACCGTGAATTCGTGGCCTTCTTCAGGCAGGTGCCCAAGGCCGTACATATCGGCGGCGGATCGATGCGAGACCACGCCTTGGGCTTCGACACGCTCCCACACCGGCACATCGGGCGCGAGTTGCAGCCATGCCGCGCGCAGAGCCTCGTGATCCGGCGGTGGCGCGCCGCGAAGTCGATATACGCCGTGGGCCACTTTCTGGAGGACGCCTTCCCGGGCGATAAGCCGGTCCAGCGTCCGACGCGAGACACCGAGGCCGAGCACCTGCCTGCGCGTAATGAGGCCCCACTGTTCTTCGGCCATCTCAGCGAGCCGGCCCAGCATCCCGTACCGCGACATGTACTTCATTATACACCGAATCTGACGGAAAGTGCAGCATGCCATGCATTTAGAGCTGCAACTACCGCCATTATCGACGTAAAGTGCAGTCCGTATCCGGCTGTTCCGTGCGATCGAACGATCTTCTAAGCCGTGATGCTCACTCGTACTCGTCGTGGCGGCGGATCCACATCGGCTGCGAGGCGCTCTCGTCGCGGCCCTTCGGCGTGCGGTCGAGCAGTCCGTAGTAGACCATCGCAAGCTCGAGCCCGCGGGCGGTCGTGACGTAGGTGCGGTAGACGGCGCCGTCGGAGAGCGCATACGCGCTGAGGCCCGGGCCCTCCGTGACGTATCCGAGCGCGTCCGTCCCGCACATGCGCGCGTTCTGCTCGACGGTGATCGGAATCTCGCCTTCCAGGAACGGCTTCAGCTCCTGCTCGGTGTGCAGGAAGCCGATGTCGCGGTTGAAGTCGCTGCCGGCGCTCGAGACCCATTCGATGCCCCAGCCCATCCGCTCTCTGTAGTCGAGCAGCTTCTGCAGCGGCGCGCGGGATGCGAGCAGCAGCGTCGTGTCCCGCGCCTTCAGGTGGGCGACCTGGGGATCGAGCGTGTCCGCGATCGAGGAGCAGACCGGGCAGCCCGCCTCGTAGGGCGGCCCGAACATGAAGTGGTAGACGAGCAGCTGGGAGCGGCCGTCGAAGAGCTCGGCGAGGGTCTTGACGCCGTCCTTCGTCTCGAACCGATAGTCCTTCTCGACGAGCACCCACGGCAGCTCGCGTCGCTTCCTCGCGAGCTCGTCGCTGCGGCGGGTGAGCTCCTTCTCCTCCCTGAGCAGCTCCTGCCGCGCCGCCTGCCACTCCTCCTGCGTGCCGGTCCGGTGCTCTGCCATCGACGTGCCTCCTCCAATCGGGTCTGCGGGCAGAGTAGCCTGGCGAGGTGGTGCGCATCGAGCGGACGATTCGAGGAGAATCGAGATGACGCCGCGCGTCGAGACGATCCTCGACCGCATCAGGCGCGTCCCGCCTGGCTTCGTCACCACCTACGGCGACATCTGCCCTGGAGCTCCGCGGCATGCGGGGCGGATGCTTTCCGAAGCCCCTCCGCGTGTGCCGTGGTGGAGGGTGGTCCGCAGCGACGGCAGCTTGGCGCAGGGCGAGGAGCAGCGCAGGCGCCTACTCGCGGAGGAGGTGCCCTTCAAAGGCAGGCGCGTCGCGATGGCGGCGGCGCGCATCCCGCCGGAGGCGATCCTCTAGCGTGCTCTGCGACCACGCTGTGCCCGCCCTGACGACGAGGAAGGACATGAGATGAGATACCGCAAGCTCGGCTCCTCGGATATCGAGGTCTCGGAGATCTCGCTCGGCTCGTGGCTGACGTACTCAGGCGGCGTCGGCTTCGAGCAGACGCGCGCCTGCACCGACGCGGCCTTCGAGGCTGGCATCAACTTCTTCGACACCGCGAACGTCTATGGGCGCGGCGCCGCGGAGTCGGCGTGGGGCGAGATCCTCTCGCGCCGTCCGCGCGACTCCTACGTGCTCGCGACGAAGGTGTGGGGCCAGATGTCCGAGGACCCGCAGGACCGCGGCCTCTCCGCCGCGCAGATCGGCAAGCAGATCGACGCCTCGCTGCAGCGGCTGCAGACCGACCACGTCGACCTCTACCAGGCGCACCGCTTCGACCCGGACGTGCCGATCGAGGAGACGATCGAGGCGCTGCAGCAGGTGGTCGCGCAGGGCAAGGCCCGCTACCTCGGCTTCAGCGAGTGGTCCCCAGAGCAGATCCAGACCGCGATCGACATCGCCGGCCCGGACCTGTTCGTCTCCTCCCAGCCGCAGTACTCGATGCTCTGGCAGGCGCCTGAGGCCGAGGTGTTCCCGCTGTGCGCGGCGAACGGGATATCACAGATCGTCTGGTCGCCGCTCGCGCAGGGGCTGCTGACGGGCAAGTACCGGGCCGGCGAGCCGCCGCCTGAGGACTCGCGCGCCGCGAGCAGCGAGATGGGCGCCTTCATGGGGGCGTTGATGGGCGACGTGACGCTCGAGGCCGTCGACCGCCTGCGTCCGGTCGCCGAGCAGGCCGGCGTCTCGATGACCGAGCTGGCCCTCGCCTGGGTGCTGCGGCGGCCCGAGCTCGCGTCGGCGATCGTCGGCGCCACCCGCCCCGAGCAGGTCCACGCCGACGCGAAGGCTTCCGGCATCGAGCTCTCGCCCGAGACGCTCGCGGCGATCGACGACGCGCTCGGCGAGGTGCCCGTGAAGGGGCAGACGCCGGCGCCGTTCGCGCGGCCTGGTATCACTCGTCGCTGAGACTCCGCGATGACCGCCGCCGCAGACCTGATGAGCCCCCGCGCGAAGAATTTCGCGCTCGCGCTGCTCGCGATGACGCAGTTCGTGATCGTGATCGACGCCTCGATCGTCAACGTCGCGCTGCCGTCGATCGGCCGCGCGCTGGACTTCTCCCAGGACGACCTGACGTGGGTCGTGAACGCCTACACGCTCACGTTCGGCGGCTTCCTGCTGCTCGGCGGCCGCCTCGCCGACCTGATGGGCCGCCGCCGCATGTTCATGCTCGGGCTCGTCTTGTTCTCGTTCGCCTCGCTCGCCGGCGGCCTCGCGCAGTCGGAGCCGTGGCTGATCGCGGCGCGCGCGGTCCAGGGCATGGGCGCGGCGATCGTCTCCCCGGCGGCGCTGTCGATCGTCACGACGACGTTCGCGGAGGGCGCCGAGCGCAACCGCGCGCTTGGCGTGTGGGGCTCTGTCGCCGGCGCCGGCGGCGCTGCGGGCGTGCTGCTCGGCGGCGTGCTGACGAGCGGCCTGTCGTGGCGCTGGGTGCTGTGCGTCAACGTGCCGATCGGCGGGGTCTGC